>NZ_JBIWKX010000001.1:125256-408869 GCF_044765885.1 Amycolatopsis sp. NPDC102389 | reverse complement strand
CCTAGGTGTACTGCCCCGGGAGGTTGCGAACGTGGAGACACGTAGTCGGATGATCTTGGAATGAGGGAGGGCCTCCGGGTTCGGTGTGGATTGCGACATCTACCCCGGATACCTGGAGGCCCTCGTGACTCACGCTAACGCACCGTTGACCCCTGCCGGGAGGCTGCGCCTGGCCCGGTGTGTCGTGGACGATGAATGGCCGTTGCGGCGGGCGGCGGAACGGTTCCAGGTCGCGGTGTCCACGGCGAAACGCTGGGCCGGTCGCTACCGCACGGGCGGCGAAGCCGCGATGGTCGATCGTTCGTCTCGTCCGCGCCGCAGCCCGTCGCGGACTCCGACCCGCACCGAGCGGCGGATCATCAAGGTCCGGGTCCTGCGCCGGTGGGGACCCGCCCGGATCGCCTACCTGCTCAGGCTGAACCCGTCCACGGTGCATCGAGTCCTGCGCCGTTACGGCCTGGCCCGGCTCTCCCACCTGGACCGGGCCACCGCACAGCCGGTCCGCCGCTACGAACATCCCGCGCCCGGTGACCTGATCCACGTGGACATCAAGAAGCTGGGCAACATCCCCGACGGCGGCGGGCACCGGGTCCTCGACCGCGCCACCGGCCTGCGGCACAAGAAAGCCACCACCACCGCCCGCCGGCATGGCAAACCCAGGATCGGGTCCAGCTACCTGCACAACGCCGTCGACGACCACTCCCGCCTGGCCTACAGCGAAATCCTGCCCGACCAGAAGAAAGAAACCGCGGCCGCGTTCTGGCAACGAGCCCAGACCTTCTTCACCAGCAACGGAATCACCGTCACACGGGTCCTGACCGACAACGGGGCCTGCTACAAATCCCGCCTCTGGCGCGACACGCTGCGCGACGCGGACATCGTCCACAAACGCACCCGACCCTACCGACCGCAGACCAACGGCAAGGTCGAGCGGTTCAACCGCACCCTCCTCGAGGAATGGGCCTACGCCCGCCCCTACCACTCCGAGACCGAGCGTCGCGACGCCTACCCAGTCTGGCTACACACCTACAATCACCACCGCGGCCACACCGCACTCGGCGGCCAACCACCCGCCAGCCGCGTTCCTAACCTCTCAGGTCAGTACACCTAGGTGCAAGGAAGGTGCCCTTCGCGCGCCCCGCTGTGACTGGTGGTGCTACCGAGACTCACGGGAATGTTTCCGTTCCGTGAAGGCCTCCTTGAGGGACCCAGAGTCCCTCAAGGAGGCCTTCACGGAACGGCGCGGCCCCACCCAAAGCAACCACCCCATAAAAAATGGCGGGTGCTCCGAAGAGCACCCGCCATTCCCCAAAAACCCGGCTCAGCCGCGAACGACCTTGCCCGCCTTGATGCACGAGGTGCAGGCGTTCAGGCGCTTGCGCTGGGACAGACCGATCTTGGCGTGAACGGTCTGGATGTTCGGGTTCCACCGGCGGTTGGTACGCCGGTGGGAGTGCGAGACCGACTTGCCAAAGCCCGGTCCCTTGCCACAGACGTCGCACACGGCAGCCACGTCGAACTCCTCTGGATCTGGGACAAAGAATGATGCGCCCAGCATGCTGGGCAACTCGACCATAGTAACCAGTGGCTCAGAGCCCTCCGGCACCGGGTCGATACCCTCGCTGGAACAGGTAGGAGGTTACGGGGTGCGGGTGCTGGACGTGGCGGCGGTCTCGGCTTGGTCGGCGGCCTGTGTGCACAGCTTGGCGGTGCTGCGGCCGGCGATCGACGGCATCAACGTCTACCCGGTCGCCGACTCCGACACCGGCTCCAACCTGCTGTTCACCATGACCGCGGCCCGCGACGCGCTGGCGGAGGCCGAGCCCTCGTCGACGGCCGAGGCGCTGGCGGCGTTCGCCAAGGGAGCGGTCGCGGCGGCCAAGGGCAACTCGGGCGTGATCATGTCGCAGGTCGTGCGCGGGGTCGCCGAGTCGGCGGCCGCCCGCGAGCTCGACGGGCCGGGGCTCGCGGAGGCGCTCGGGTGTGCGGACAGGGCCGCCACGGGTGCGGTGAGCCGTCCGGTGGCCGGGACCATCCTGACCGTCCTCCACACCGTCGCCGCGGCTGTCCGCGGTGCGACGGGCTCACTCGAAGAGGTGGCCGCCGCGGCGGCCAGTGTCGCTGCCGAAGCGCTCGAAGAGACCCCGAAGCAGCTGCCCGTCCTGGCGGTGGCCGGGGTGGTCGACGCGGGCGCCCGTGGCCTGGTCGCGGTCCTCGACGCCCTCTCCGGCGTGATCTCCGGCGGCCTCACCGAGCCGGAACACCCGCTCGAAGCGCATCACCATCACACGATCGACGCGCCGACGGCCTGGGAGGTCATGTACCTGCTCGACGGCGTCGACGAAGGCAGTCTCCCCGGGCTTCGCAAGACCCTCAGCGGCCTCGGTGACAGCGTCACGGTCGCCGGGGACGGCGCCGGCGCGTACGCCGTCCATGTCCATTGCGCGGACATCGGCGCGGCGCTGGAGGCCGGGATCGAGCTCGGCCGTCCCCGCCGGGTCCGGGTCGAGCCGCTGATCACGCCCACCCCGGTCGAGGTCGGGGGCGGGATCGACCGGTCGGTGGTCGCCGTCGTGCACGGCGGGCAGCTGGCCGAACTCCTCCGCGCGGAGGGGGTCGCGGTGCTTTCCGTCCCGCAAGGGAGCGAGCCGACCGTCGAGGAGATGCTGGGCCTGATCAACGAGGCCGCCGGGCATCACGTCACCGTCCTTCCGGGTGGTCAGCAGCTGACCTCGGCGGCCGACGCGGCGGCCGGGCACGCGATGGCCGCGGATCGCGACGTCGTCGTCATCCCGTGCGTGTCACCCGTCCAGGTGCTCGCCGCGCTGGCCGTCCACGACAAGGACCGCCGCACCAACGACGACGTGGTCGCGATGGCCGAAGCGGCGGCGGCGACCAGGCGTGGCGAACTGCGGATCGCGCAGGAGGAGTCGCTAACCTGGGTGGGCCGGGCGCAGGCCGGTGACGTCGTCGGTCTCGTCGACGGCGAGGTCGTGCTGATCGAGCCCGCGCCCGCCTCGGAGACGAGCCTGGTCGCGGCGGCGGTCGGCGTGCTGAACCGGATGCTGGCCCTCGGCGGCGAACTGGTCACCGTGCTGACCGGTGTGGACGCGCCGGTCCGGCTGCCGGGTGAGCTGGCCGATCAGCTCCGCCTGGAGCATCCCGAGGTCGAATTGACGAGTTACGCCGGCGGTCAGTCCGACGCCGTGCTGCTGATGGGGGTGGAGTGACCGCATGACCAACCTGCGCGCGGACCTCAAGCTGGTCGTGGGCGCGGCGACGGCGAAGGCCCTCGCCAAGGGCCTCAAGATCGAGACGGTCAGCGACCTCCTGCGCCACTATCCCCGCCGCTACGCCGAGCGCGGGCAGCTCACCGACATCGCCGGGCTCGAACTCGGCGAGCACGCCACCGTGATGGCGCGGATCGAGCGGGTCAACAAGCGCCGGATGAAGGCTCGCAACGGCACGTTGCTCGAAATGGTGATCACCGACGGAAAACGCCGTCTGCAGTGCACCTTCTTCAATCAGGCCTGGCGTGAGAAGGAGCTCGTGCCCGGCAAGAACGGGCTCTTCGCGGGCAAGGTCACCGCTTTCCGCGACGTCCTGCAGCTGGCGAATCCCGAGTACGAGCTGTTCGACGCCGACCGCCAGGCCGAGGCGATGGACGACTTCCTCGCCGAGATCATCCCGGTGTACCCGGCGGCGCAAGGGATCCCGACCTGGGTGATCGCCAAGGCCGTCCGTCAGGTGCTGGACGTGCTGGAGGTCGACGAGGATCCGATGCCGATCGAGCTGCTCGCCCAATACGGCCTGCCCAGCCTGGAAAGCGCGCTGCGCGGCATCCATCGCCCGTCGGGCTGGGACGCGCTGAACTCCGCGCGCCGACGGCTCAAATGGGACGAAGCCATGGCGGTGCAGCTGATTTTCGCGCAGCGACGGCATTCCCTGGTCTCGCGGCCCGCGAAAGCCTGTCCGCACAAGGACGGCGGCATCCTCGACGCCTTCGACAAACGGCTCCCGTTCGCGCTGACGTCGGGCCAGCGGGACATCGGCGACGAGATCGCCCGCGATCTGTCCACTGAGCATCCGATGAACCGGCTGCTGCAGGGCGAGGTCGGTTCCGGCAAGACCGTGGTCGCGTTGCGCGCCATGCTGCAGGTCGTCGATTCCGGGCGGCAGGCGGCGATGCTCGCGCCGACGGAGGTCCTCGCCGCGCAGCACGCCCGGTCGCTGCGCGAGATGCTCGGCGACCTCGGTCAGGCGGGCGAACTGGGCGGCGCGGAGAACGCGACGCGGGTGACCCTGCTGACCGGTTCGATGGGCGCCAAGGAACGCAAGAAGGCGTTGCTGGAGACGGTCAGCGGCGAGGCCGGGATCATCGTCGGCACGCACGCGCTCATCCAGGACACGGTGTCCTTCGCGGATCTCGGCCTGGCCGTGGTCGACGAGCAGCACCGGTTCGGGGTGGAGCAGCGGGACGCGCTGCGTTCCCGCGGCTCCGACGAGACCAGCCCGCATGTCCTCGTCATGACCGCGACACCCATCCCGCGCACGGTCGCGATGACCGTCTACGGCGATCTGGAGATCTCCGCGCTGCGCGAGATGCCGGTCGGCCGGTCGCCGATCAAGACGTCGGTGGTGCCGGTCGCGGAGCGGCCCGCGTGGCTGGACAGGGCGTGGCAGCGCGTCCGCGAGGAATGCGGCAAGGGACACCAGGCGTACATCGTCTGCCCGCGCATCGGTGACGAACCCGCGTCGGACAAGGGAGACAAGCGGCCCGCGCTCGCCGTCCTCGACGTGGCGCCCGAGCTGGCCGAAGGACCGTTGAAGGGGCTGAAGATCGGGGCCCTGCACGGCCGGATGCCCGCCGACGACAAGGACGCCGTGATGCAGGCGTTCTCCAGGGGCGACCTGGATGTGCTCGTCGCGACCACCGTGATCGAGGTCGGCGTGAACGTGCCGAACGCGACGGCGATGGTGATCATGGACGCCGACCGCTTCGGCATCAGCCAGCTGCACCAGCTGCGCGGCCGGGTCGGCCGGGGCAGTGTGCCGGGGCTGTGCCTGCTGGTCACCGAAACCCTGGACGGGACGACCACCCGGGAGCGGCTCGCCGCCGTCGAGTCCACGACGGACGGTTTCGAACTGTCCAGAATGGACTTGGAACTGCGCCGCGAGGGCGACATCCTCGGTGCCGCGCAGTCGGGGAAGAAGTCGACGCTGAAACTGTTGTCCTTGCTGCAGGACGAGGACGTCATCGCCGAGGCGCGGGCTCGCGCGTTGGAGATCGTCGAAAAGGACCCGGCCTTGGGGAATTACTTGGGGCTGGCGCATATGATCGCCGACGTCGTCGACGAAGATCGCGTGGAGTACCTGGAAAAAAGCTGACGTGAACATCTCTGCCCGATCGGACCTTGCCGCCGGACGGGCCGAAGGGTTTCCTCTTTCCGTACGGGCGAGGGAGGCCGGGGATGACGGCAGCGGTGCGGGTGCAGCTCGGTGAGGACGGGGCCGACGCGGAACGGGTCGAGCAGCTCGCCGGGTATCTCCGAGGGGAACTGATCGATCGCGGGGTCGCCGACGTCAAGGCGTTGCCCGCCGGCGAGGCGCCACCCGGCTCGCGGGGTTTCGACCCGGCGATGGCGGGCGGCCTGCTGATCACGCTGGGGAAATCCGCCGACGGCCTGCGTTCGGTGGTGGCGGCCGTGCGGGAATGGCTTTCGCGCGGTGGACGGGTGAAGCGCACGGTCCGGCTGGAGATCGACGGCGACGTGCTGGAGCTGTCTGAAGCGACGCTCACCGATCAGGACAAACTCGTCGCACTCTTCGTGAGCAGGCATTCGTCGTCATGACCGGCGAGCGGCGGGCCCTGATCATCGCCAACGGGGAGTACGACAACGCCGGGCTGAGCGCGCTGCGGTCCCCGGCCGCCGACGCCGAGGCGCTCGCCGAGGTCCTCGCCGACCGTGCCGTCAGCGAGTTCGACGTCCAGGTGGTGCGCGACGAGACCGCGCACGTGATCGCGGGCCGGGTCGAGGATCTGTTCGCCGACAGCGCGCCGGACGACGTCCTGCTGGTCCATTTCTCTTGCCACGGCTTGAAAAGCGAGTCGGGCGAGCTGTTCTTCGCCGCCCGCAACACCCGGCCGGAGCGGCTGGCGTCGACCGCCGTCCCCGCCGATTTCGTCCAGCGCTGTATGCGGATGAGCCGGTCGCGGAGCATCGTCCTCCTGCTGGACTGCTGCTACGGCGGCGCTTTCAGCCAAGGGGTCGCCGTGCGCGCCACCGGCGAGGCCAACGTGCTCGACGCCTTCCCTGGCGCGGGTTTCGGCGGCCGCGGCCGGGCGGTGATCACCGCGTCGAACTCCATCGAGTACGCCTTCGAGGGCGATCAGCTCGCCGACGACCACGCCCGGCCGTCGGTGTTCACCTCGGCCCTCGTCGACGGGCTCCGGACAGGCGACGCGGACCGCGACGAGGACGGCTGGATCGCGCTCAGCGAGCTCTACGACTACCTGTTCGACAGCGTCCGGGAACGGAACCCGAACCAGACGCCCAGCCGCGACATCGAGATGCAGGGCGAGCTGTATCTGGCCAGGAGCAGGCGCCGCCGGATCAAACCGTCGCCGGTCCCGGCCGATCTGCGCGCGGCGAGCGAGGATCCCAACATGTTCACCCGCCTCGGCGCGGTGACGGAACTCCAGCGGCGGCTGACGAGCGACAACCTCTCCGTCGCCATCGGGGCGCACGAAGTCCTCGCCACGATGGCGCAGACCGACATCCAGCACATCGCCGAGGCCGCCGATCTGGCGCGGCGGGAAGCGCTGGTGCGGGCGGAGCCGGAGGTGATCCGGTTCGGCGAGGTCGTCCGGGGGTCGCGGCCGGTGGCGCGCGTCAGGCTGAGCGGACCGCCGATCGCGCGAGCGTGCCGCTTCGCGTCCTCGCATTCCTGGCTGCGGGTGACCGAGGACGGCGACGGTGCCGAGATCTCCCTGGATCTGTCGGAGCCCGGGGCGTTCGACGGGCGGATCACGGTGACCGGACCGACCGGTGAGGTGCTGGTGCGGGTCGAGGGCCAGTTCGTCGCGGAACCCGCGCCGATACCGGCCCCGCCGCCCGAACCGCTTCCGAAATCCGCGCCGCCCGTGGAAACCGCGGTCCCGAAACCGGTTCCGCTCGCCGAGGCCGCGGTCCCCGTGCCGCCGGTCGAAGCCGTGGCCGGAAAGCCGGATCCCTTCGCCGCCGCCGCGGGTCTGCTCGCGTTCGCGGGCGCGGTGTACCTGGTGCCCATCGCCTTCGCGGTCAGCCACAGCCTGGAGGATTTCTTCGAAGACGGCGGCTGGACGGTCATACCGCTCGTCGTCTTCGCGACCGCGGCGGGGATCGCGATGCTCCTGCCGAACACACGCCGGATGGTGGGGCCGGGCGCGCTGTCCGGGCTCGCGCTGCTTTCGGCGATCCCGTCCGGCCCGGCGCTGCTGGTCCTCACCGACGGCTGTCTGTTCGCGGGGGCCGTCTGCGCGATGGTCGCGGTGCGGCGGGACCGGAGTTTCCGGCTAGGACTCGGCAAACCGCGGGACGGGCTCGCCGTCGCGGCCCTCGTGGCCGGGGCCGGCTGCGCGGCCGGGCTGGTGACGGAGGCCGTCGAACTCGTGAACTACTCGTCGAGCCGCGCCGATGAGGCCGCGATCTACCTCGTGGTCTCGGTGGCGCTCCTGATCGGGACGGTGCTCGGCGCGCTGCTGCGGCCGGCTGCCTTCGGCGTCGCCTTCCTCGGCGGGGTGGCGGCGGGCGGCATCGTCATGGTGTGCGCGCTGTTCTACGCGATACCGAGCAGTTCGAGCGTCACCGGCGCCGGCTGGGGGATCGCGCTGGCGGCGGTGCTCTCGCTGGCCATCGTGGCCGGTTTGGCGGCCCGCAAGGCGAAAAGCTGACGATGGCCACAGTTCGTCTCGCGACCGTCGAGGACGCCTGGCCCATCGCCGAGGTGAACGTGCGGTCGTGGCAGTCGGCGTACCAAGGCTTGCTGCCCGAGCTCTACCTCCGCGATCTTTCCGTCGAGGCACGGGCCGCCCGATGGCAGCGGACCCTCGCCGATCCCGCCCACCGGGGCGACATCCTGGTCCTGGTCGAAGACGGAGTGCTCCTCGGCTTCACCGCCGTCGACCGGAGCCGCGGGGAACTGCGCGCGATCTACCTCGAACCGGAGCGCTGGGGAACCGGTCTGGGCAGGCTGCTGCTGGACGCCGCTGTCGCCGCGCTACGGGACGCGGGGCATCGTGAGGCGACCCTCTGGGTGCTCGAGACCAACGAACGCGCCCAGCGTTTCTACTCGGCCGGAGGCTGGACGCCGGACGGGGCGACGAAGACCGACACCATGCCCGGCGAGGACGTCCCGCTTTCCGAAGTGCGCTACCGGATCGCTCTCGTCAGCGCTTGAACCAGGCGCTTTCCTCGGGTTTGTTGAGGGTGACGATGATGCCGACGGCGATGCCCATCCCGATCAGCTGCGTGATCGCCCCACCGTTGACCAGGCTGATCAGCCCCATGACCACGGACAGCCCTTCGACGGCGATGACCGTCGGCCGCACCCAGGGCGAACCGCGGGAAATCCTTATCGCGCAAGCGATCAGCACGACGGCGACCACGAAACCGAGGATCGCCAGCGCGAGGGCGAGGCCGGCTTCCTCGTTGCCGTGGTCGAGTTCGTTGACCGCGAGGGCGGTCACGAGCGCGCTGACGAGGATGTTGAGGACCGCCTGCACCCAGAGGAAAACGCGGACGAACTTGAGCTGGCGCGGCATCTCCAGCGGCCGGTTCCGGACTTCCTCGGTCATGGCGATCCCCTCTCGTGGCACGGAGAGACCAGTCTGGCCCGGAAAGTCCTTGGCGCTGACGGTAAAACTGTCCTCTTCGCGAGTGAAAGCCCCCGCGGCCAAAGGGCGCCGGAACGGCCTGGGTCCAGGTGGTGGGGGGGGGGGGGGGGGGGGGGGGGGGGGGGGGGGGGGGGGGGGGGCCCGCCACCCCCCCCCCCCCCCCCCCCCCCCCCCCCCCCCCCCCCCCACCGCGACTAAACGCCTGACCGCACGAAGGCGCCTTCCCACGCCGCGACCGTCACCGCCCGCGCCGTGACGCGCGCGTCCGCCACCGTGACGCTTTCCCGCGACAGGAACAGCCGGTAGAACATCGGCCCGCACACCGCTCGCACCAGTTCGTCGCCATCCGTGCCGGAAGGGATCTCGCCCCGCGCGACGGCCCGTTCCGTGATCGGCGCCATGCGCACATGCCGGTCCGCATAGAAGTCGTGCAGCGCCTCGGCCGCCTGCGGCGACTGGAAGGCCGCCAGCACCGACGCCGTCGGCAGCTCCTTCAGCGCGGGCTCGGTGAAATACCGGACCACTTCGGCCGCGATCTCGTACAGATCGTCTTCGAGGGACCCGGTGTCGGGTGCCACCCAATCGTCCTCCGCGCCCATCTGCAGCGCGGCGGCGACGAGACCGTCCGGTGAGGACCAGCGCCGGTACACCGTGGTCTTGTGCACGCCGGACCGCTCGGCGACCGCGTCCACGGTCAGGTCGCCGAACCCGCGTTCGGCCAGCAGGTCGAGGGTGGCGTGCAGGACCGCCTGGCGGGTGCGTTCGGTCCGGCCGCCGGGCCGCTGGGTGCCGGAGGGTGCCAATTGCCACTCCTGTTGCATTAGAGCGGCCAGTATGTCAGACCGGCGAAGATCGCCGACCACTTCGCGCTCGGCACGGGCACCTCCGACCGGCCCCAGCCGATCGAGTGGTTGAGGTTGCCCCTCGCGGGTGACAGGCGTAGGCCCGAGGCATGATCACTCGACTGGTACGGGTCATGGCCGCGCTCGCGCTCCTGGTTTTCGTGGCGCAGCCCGCCTCCGCGACGGAAGTCCAGCAGAACCCGCCGAACTGGGGACTGGACCGGATCGACCAGCGAACGGGCCTCGACCAGCTCTACCACTACGAGACCGACGCCAAGGACGTCACGGTCTACGTGATCGACAGCGGGGTCGACGCGGCGCATCCGGATTTCGGCGGCCGCGTCAAACCGGGTAAGGACTTCCTGAACGGCGGCACGGACACCACCGACACCAACGGTCACGGCACGTACTTGGCCGGTGTCGCCGCGTCGAAGACCTACGGCGTCGCGAAGGGGGCGCAAATCGTCCCGGTCCGGGTGATCGACGCGCAGGGCGGCGGCGCGACGGACAAGATCATCGCGGGTATCGACTGGGTGACGCAGAACGCACAGCAGCCCGCCGTCGCCGTCCTCGGCATCGGCGGCACGGCCAACGACCAGCTCGACGCCGCCGTCCGCGCGCTCGCGGCGGTCGTCCCGGTCGCCCTTCCGGCGGGCGGCGAGGCCACCGACGCGGGGAAGTTCTCACCCGGCCGGGTCACCGAAGCACTCACCGTCGGCTCGACCGACGCGAGTGACCAGGTCGGGGCGACGTCGAACTACGGCGAGGTCGTCGACCTGTTCGCGCCCGGCGTCGACGTGCCCGGTCCCAACGCCGGGGGAAGCGGCGGCCGGGTGCTCAGCGGGACGTCGTCGGCCGCCGCGCACGTTGCCGGGGTGGCCGCGCTGTACCGGGCCCTGCACCCGGAAGTGTCGGCTCCGGACGTCGCGAAAGCGCTCGTCGACCTCGCTTCGGTCGACGTGCTGACCGGGGTCCACGAGGGCACCGCGAACAGGTTGCTGCAGAGTCCCGGGGCGCAACTCAGCCAGGGATGATGTCCATCACCTGGACAACAACTCCCGCCCTGCGGGACCGAACAGGTAACGTGCCTCACCTACCGATCCGATGATGGGAAGGACCGGCATGTTCCGCAAGGTACTGGTCGCCAACCGGGGTGAGATCGCCATCCGCGCGTTCCGCGCCGGATTCGAGCTCGGCGCGGGCACGGTGGCTGTGTTCCCGCACGAAGACCGCAATTCGCTCCACCGGCTGAAGGCCGACGAGGCCTATGAGATCGGCGAACCCGGTCACCCGGTGCGGGCCTATCTGTCGGTCGAGGAGATCGTCGCGGCCGCCAAGAAGGCGGGCGCGGACGCCGTTTACCCCGGCTACGGCTTCCTCTCCGAGAATCCGGACCTCGCGCGCGCGTGCGAGGACGAAGGCATCACCTTCGTCGGGCCGAGCGCGGACATCCTCGAACTGACCGGTAACAAGGCCCGCGCGGTCAAGGCCGCTCGCGAGGCCGGCGTACCGGTGCTGGGTTCCTCCGAGCCGTCCTCCGACGTCGACGCGCTGATCGCCGCCGCCGAGGAGATCGGCTTCCCGGTCTTCGTCAAGGCCGTCGCCGGCGGTGGCGGGCGCGGTATGCGCCGCGTCCTGGAGCCCGCGCAGCTGCGCGAGTCCATCGAGGCCGCCGCGCGCGAGGCCGAGTCGGCCTTCGGCGACCCGACGGTGTTCATCGAGAAGGCCGTCGTCGAGCCGCGCCACATCGAGGTCCAGATCCTCGCCGACGGCGAGGGCAACGTGATCCACCTCTTCGAACGCGACTGTTCGGTCCAGCGGCGGCATCAGAAGGTCGTCGAGCTGGCGCCTGCGCCGAACCTGCCGTCGGAGCTGCGCGACCGGATCTGCTCCGACGCGGTGAAGTTCGCCCGCCAGATCGGCTACCGCAACGCCGGCACCGTCGAGTTCCTGCTCGACCGGGACGGTAACCACGTGTTCATCGAGATGAACCCGCGGATCCAGGTCGAGCACACGGTGACCGAGGAGGTCACCGACGTCGACCTCGTCCAGTCGCAGCTGCGCATCGCCTCCGGCGAGACGCTCGAGGACCTCGGGCTGTCGCAGGACAAGGTGTACCTGCGCGGTGCCGCCCTGCAATGCCGCATCACCACCGAGGATCCCGCCAACGGCTTCCGTCCGGACACCGGGATGATCAGCGCGTACCGCTCGCCCGGCGGTTCCGGTATCCGCCTCGACGGCGGGACGGCGTTCTCCGGCACCGAGATCAGCGCGCATTTCGACTCGCTGCTGGTGAAGCTCACCTGTCGCGGCCGCGACTTCAAGACCGCCGTCGGCCGCGCCCGCCGCGCGGTCGCCGAGTTCCGGATCCGCGGTGTGGCCACGAACATCCCGTTCCTGCAGGCCGTCCTCGACGACCCCGACTTCCGCGAAGGCCGCGTCACGACGTCGTTCATCGAGGAGCGCCCGCATCTGCTCACCGCGCGCCATTCGGCCGACCGCGGGACCAGGCTGCTGACCTACCTCGCCGACAAGACGGTCAACAAACCGCACGGCGAGCGGCCGCGCACCCTCGACCCGCAGGTCAAACTGCCGAAGCTGCCCAAGGGCCTCGAACCGGCGCCCGGCTCGAAGCAGAAGCTCACCGAACTGGGCCCGGAGGGCTTCGCCCGCTGGCTGCGGGAGTCGCCGACCATCGGCGTCACCGACACCACCTTCCGCGACGCGCACCAGTCGCTGCTCGCCACCCGCGTGCGGACGAAGGATCTGCTCGCCGTCGCGCCGATCGTCGCGAGGACCACGCCGCAGCTGCTTTCGCTGGAGTGCTGGGGCGGCGCGACCTACGACGTCGCGCTGCGGTTCCTCGCCGAAGACCCGTGGGAGCGGCTGGCGAAGCTGCGGGAAGCGGTGCCGAACATCTGCCTGCAGATGTTGCTGCGCGGCCGCAACACCGTCGGCTACACGCCGTACCCCACCGAGGTGACCCACGCCTTCGTCGAGGAGGCGACGGCGACCGGTATCGACATCTTCCGGATCTTCGACGCCCTCAACGACGTCGAGCAGATGCGCCCGGCGATCGAAGCCGTCCGCGAGACCGGATCCGCCGTCGCCGAGGTGGCGCTCTGCTACACCTCGGACCTGTCGGACCCGGCCGAGAAGCTGTACACGCTGGACTACTACCTCAAGCTGGCGGAGCAGATCGTCGGCGCGGGCGCGCACGTCCTCGCCATCAAGGACATGGCGGGCCTGCTGCGGGCGCCGGCGGCGGTGCGGCTGGTTTCCGCGCTGCGCAAGGAATTCGACCTGCCGGTGCACATCCACACGCATGACACCGCGGGTGGCCAGCTGGCGACGTACCTCGCCGCGATCCAGGCCGGGGCGGACGCCGTCGACGGTGCCGTCGCGTCCATGGCCGGCACGACGTCGCAGCCGTCGCTTTCGGCGCTCGTCGCCGCCACCGACCACTCGGACCGGCCGACCGGGCTGGATCTGCAGGCGATCGGCGATCTCGAGCCGTACTGGGAGAGCGTGCGCAAGATCTACGCGCCGTTCGAGGCGGGGCTCTCGTCGCCGACCGGGCGGGTGTACCACCACGAGATCCCGGGCGGTCAGCTGTCGAACCTGCGCACGCAGGCGATCTCACTCGGCCTCGGCGAGCGGTTCGAGGACATCGAGGCGATGTACGCGGCCGCGGACAAGATCCTCGGGCATCTGGTCAAGGTCACGCCTTCGTCCAAAGTGGTCGGTGACCTCGCGCTGCACCTCGTCGGCGCGGGTGTCTCGCCGTCGGATTTCGAGGCGGAGCCGAACAAGTTCGACATCCCCGACTCGGTGATCGGCTTCCTGCGCGGCGAACTGGGCGACCCGCCCGGCGGCTGGCCGGAACCGTTCCGCACCAAGGCCCTCGAAGGCCGCGCGCAGCCGAAGCCGGTGCAGGAACTGTCCGAAGAGGACCACAAGGGGCTCGCCGAGAACCGGCGCGCGACGCTGAACCGGCTGCTGTTCCCCGGGCCCACCAAGGACTTCGAGGCGCACCGCGAGCAGTACGGTGACACGTCCGTCCTGCCTTCCAAGGACTTCTTCTACGGTCTGCGGCCGGGCGAAGAATACTCGGTCGACCTGGAACAGGGTGTCCGGCTGCTGATCGAGCTGGAGGCCATCGGCGAGGCCGACGAACGCGGCCTGCGCACGGTGATGTCCACGCTCAACGGCCAGCTGCGCCCGATCCAGGTGCGCGACACCGCGATCGCGTCGGACATCCCGGCGACGGAGAAGGCCGCCAAGGGCGACCCGAAGCAGATCGCCGCGCCGTTCGCGGGCGTGGTCACGCTGCAGGTGTCGGAGGGCGACGAGGTCGAGGCCGGTGCCACAGTCGCGACCATCGAGGCGATGAAGATGGAGGCGTCGATCACTGCGTCCACCGGCGGCAAGGTGTCGCGGCGCGCGATCAACGCCGTCCAGCAGGTGGAAGGCGGAGACCTGCTGCTTGTCCTGGAGTAGCGCCTCCCGCGTTTCGTCCTCTGAATGCGGTACTTGCGTGTGCAAGTACCGCATTCAGAGGACTCATTGCGGTATGAGGGTGCGCTAATCTCCACCGGGTGCTGATCAACGCCGTACCCCAGTTCCAGGGCGCCTTGACCGAGCGAGCGCCGGAGTTGCCCGAAGGCTGCGTCGCGCTCGCCGAGCTCGCGGGCCACGTGCTGGGCGTGCCGGTGCACCACATCCGGCAGACGCGCGAGACCTCACCCGCGATCGACGGTATCGCCAACCGCGCGGTGCTCACCGGCGCGAACCGGGCCGCGCAGCTCGCCGCGCTGGAGGCGCCGGGCGGGCCGGTGCTCACCATCGGCGGGGACTGCGGCGTCGAGCTGATCCCGATCGGCGTCGCGCGCTACCGCTTCGGGCCCGGGCTCGGCGTCGCCTGGTTCGACGCGCATTCCGACCTCAACACCGCGGAGACGTCGCCGTCGGGCGCGTTCCACGGCATGGTGCTGCGGTCGCTGCTCGGCGAGGGCGACCCGGAGTTCGCCGCGAACCCGCCGGTGGAACCCGGACGCGTCGTCCTCGCGGGAACGAGGGCCTTCGACGACGCGGAGCGCGCCGTCGTCGAGCGCGGGCTCGTCCTCGAGACCGATCTCGAGTCGGGCCTGGCCGGCGCGGACAAGATCTACATCCACCTCGATCTCGACGTGCTCGACCCGGCGGAGTTCGACGGGCTGAACTATCCGGAGCCCGGCGGCTTGACGATCGAGCGTCTGGTGGCGATGCTTCGCGGCCTGAGCGATTTCGAGGTCGTCGGCGCGGGGATCACCGAATGCGCCGGCACCGAGGTCCGCGTGCTGGCTCCCGTGCTCGAAGTACTCGGTGAATTGCTCACCGGAAAGCAGTGACGCAGAGTCACGGTCGCATTCACTTCGGCCGTTCGTACGTACCGTGCGAGGCGTTTGCCGGGCACTTGTCATCAAAATTCAGGGCTGCTCCGTGATTTTGTCACGATGGTGACAAGAAATCGGTTTCTTCTGCGAAAGGTGACACATTCACGAGCGACTTCGCGATGTGTTCGTTGTCACCCCACGACGATCGTGGGATGTCAGGACGCTGGGCGGAGCAAAGGAGCTGCGATGTCGGTGGAGCGCGGAATCGAACACGCTGCGCAGCCCCCTGCGGCACTTCCTCGCAAGCTCGCCGACATTTTGCGACCGGAACTCGGCAGCCTCGCCAACGAGATCGTCGACGAGATCCGCGCGACCATCCCCGCGTACGCGCGCCCGCTCGACGGGCCGTACGGCAAATCGATCCGCGCCGGCGTCGAATACGCGATCACGTTGTTCGTCGCCCAGATCGCGGATCCCACCGTCTCCAAGGAACAGTCGCACGAGGTCCACCATCGGCTGGGGCAGAACGAGATGCGGGAAGGCCGCAGCCTCGACACCCTCCAGTCCGCCTACCGGGTCGGCGCCCGGGTCTCGTGGCGGCGCATCATGCGCGTCGGCCGCCGCAGCGGCCTCTCGTCCGCGGTGATGTCGCAACTGGCCGACGCGATGCTCGCGTTCATGGACGAATTGGCGTCCGTCGCGCTGGACGGGTACCTCGAAGCGAAGGCGCGCACCGCCGGCGCGTTGGACACGTGGCGCCGCAAACTGCTGCACCTGGTGTTGGAGACACCGCCCGCGCCGTCGAAGGCGATCGCGGAACTCGCGCAGCTCACCGGCTGGACGGTACCCGAACGCGCGACACCGGTGGTGCTGCACCCGATCGGCGACACCGTCAGACCCCGGCGGCACAACGCGGTGGATTCGGACGTCCTCGCCGAACTCGACTGCGCTGAGCCGCGTCTGCTCGTCCCCGGCGAGATCTCGATCGCCCGACTGGCCACTTTGCAGGCCGCGCTGCCGGAGTACCGGCTGTCGATCGGCCCGTGCCGTCCGCTGGAGTCCGTCGCCGATTCCTTGCGCTGGGCACGCGAAGCCCTGCTCCTTTCCGAGCGGGGCATCATCCAGGCCCGCCGCGTGATCCGCGCCGAAGAGCATCTCGCCACCCTGCTCGTGAACGCCGACGCCGCGCTGACCTGTCAGCTGCGCGATCGCCTGTTCGCCCCGCTCGCCGAGATGACCGGGAAACAGCGGGAACGGCTGCTCGAAACGCTTCGCGCGTGGCTCGACAGCCAGGGCAACGTCGTCGACATCGCCGAGCGGCTCCAGGTACACCCGCAGACCGTGCGGTACCGCATGCGTCAGCTGCAGGCGACCTTCGGCGAGCACCTGCGCGACCCGGGGGCGCGATTCGAGATGGAACTCGCGCTGCGGGCCGGGGTCGGTCGTTCCGCGGGGCCCGAAGGCTATGCGTTTCCGGAGGTGCTGCCGTCGCCGCGCAAGAGTCCACAGTGGACGCCGAGCGGGTCCTAGGGATACGCGTCAGCGGCGCGCCACCGGCGGATCCACATTGGGGCACTTGCGCTCGGGGTCCCACGGCAACCCGACCTGGTTGACCCCGACGCAGGCCTGGTTCCCCGGCCCCGAAGCCATCCCGGTCAACAGCGAGTCGAGATCCTCCTTCGCGCCGCAGCCCGAGAACGGGGGCAGCGTGAAGTCCCGATAGGCGGGATCCGTCCACTTCGGATCGGTGCGTACGACGCCACCGGTGAACATCCCGTACTTCTCCCCGCGGAGATTGATCTTGATCGGCTCGGCGGTGAGGCAGTTGTCGCCGACGTCGAGGCCGACGCCGTTGATGGTGACCCCGCTCAGTTTCCCGTAGACCTTGAGCGGGGTGAGGACGGTCGAACTGCCCTCCGGCTCCGGGATCGAAACGCCGTCGACGTCGATGATGTGATTGCCGGTCGCGTAGTCCTCCGGCAGCAGTTCCATGGTCGCGGTGATCGGGACGAAGCCGAAACCGAGGAAGCCGATCTTGCTCGGCGGCATGATGACGGAGCCGGTGATCTTGCCGGGCCCCTCGGTGTTCTCCAGGTCGACGTGCCACACCGCGTTGACCATGAACGCGGGCTTCAGCCGGGCGAAGGCGCCGAGCTTCGTGATGGACGACGTGCCCTGCAGTTCGAACGGCTGCAACGCGATGGGGTAGAGGGCGTCGGCGTGGACGTCGTCCGCGGCCCGCGCGTCGGCACCGGGTTTCTTCTGCTCACCGGGCTTGCCGGACTGGGGCTTGGGTTTTCCGAGCGGCAGGAGCGCGACACTGCCGAGCAGCGTGTTCTGGTCCGGTGCCTGGGTGCAGGTGATCGGTTTGAGTGGCGTCTCCGCGGCGGTCAGCGCGAGCGACGGCGCGCCCGTGCTCAGCCGCAGTTCGGACGGCACCTTCAGGAGGATGTCGGGGACCGTGCCCGTCGCGACCAGCTTCAGTTCGCCGGTGGCGGGCACCTTCGTCGCCGGGATCGTCAGGGAGACCGTGAGCGGGGTCTTCTTGTCCCCGTTCGCGGCCGTGAGTTCGACGGTCGCGCCACCCGTGACCTCGGTGACGGCGCCGAGCGCCCCTTCGCCGATCGTGAAGGTCAGCGAGAAGTCCTTGATCTGAACGGGTTTCCCGGTCTGGACCACCTTCGGCAGCGTCGCCTGGACATCCATGGTGACCGGTCGTTCCCCGGCCGGATCCGGGAAGACGCAGGTGTTCGTGAGGCTCTGGTGCGCGGACGTGGCGCCCTGTAACGGCGCCGGCGGCGGGGTGGCCGGATCGGTCGCGGCCGAAGAGGACAGTGCGCCGCTCACCCCCGCGAGCAGGATGACGCCCGCCAGAACGGGAAACCTCCCGAGTGCCCGGCGAACCTGCTGCGTCATGGGTGTTCCTCTCGTGCCTTGCGCGGATGGAGACCGTGCGGGGCGGGCGTCCCCGCCCCGCACGGGTGGTTCATCAGGTGATCGGGATCGCCGGGCTGAACGCGCGGTTCTGCGCCGGGTTGGTGTTCTTCACGGTGCAGTTGAAGTTCCACGTCGTCCAGCTGCCGTCCTTCTTGTGGAAGTCCAGCGGCGCGTTGATCGTGGTGCCGAGCGAAGCGGTCGCCGAACCCGGCGTGCCCGCCGTGAACGTCGGGACGACGGTGCCCGCGTCCTGGACGATGTTGAACGTCCGCGGCCCCGGGACGTACGGGTTGATCTGCGTCGGAACGTCCAGGTTCGCCACCGTCGCCGAAGCCGGGGAGGCGTTGGTGACCGTGACCGGCATGTTCGCCTTGCCGCGCACGCCGTCGTAGTTGGCGGCGTTGAGCAGCGCGTTGATGGTGGCGTTGATGGTGGCGGAGCCCCCGACGGACGCCGGGGTGAAGGTGCCGCCGGCGGCGACCGAGTCCGGTCCGGTGAAGTTCGCCTTCACGTCCAGCTGCTGCTGGCCGATGCCGGGGAAGTTGCACATGTACGCGACCGTGCCGGTGGCGTAGGTGGTCGCGGCGGCGGCGGTGCCGGCGGTGAGCACGGCGACGGCGCCGAACACGATGCCGGTGGTGGCGACGCCGGCTGACAACTTGCCAAGTCTGCGGGACATACCTGTCATCTCCTTTGATCCAGTTTACGTCTCGGGCGGCTTTCCCCATGCGCCTTTCGGCGGATTTTTCTGATCAAATATGCTCGACTCGAGCGGCTTTCTCGGTGGTGGGGTAAACCGAGGTTACCCGCGAGTTATGTACGTAACAAGGATTCATGTCGACATGTTTCGGAGTGGGTGAGAAGCCCGTTCTTTCTTGTCAGCGCGCGCTGAATGCGATTATGAAGTTTGTCCGGGGATGACAAAGAGGCGGCCGGTCGGCGGAACCGGGTTAACATTCCGCGCATGTCTTCCGAGAATCGACGCATCCGATCACGACGGGTAGCGGGCGTCGCGATTACCGTAATGATCGCAACGGTTTCCCTTTCCGGTACGGCGGGTGCCGCGCCGACCGGCGAAGCGCGGCCATGGGGGAGCAACGACTACGGGCAGGGGACCATACCGGCCTCGGCACTCGGCGCCACCGCGGTCTCCGCGGGCGCGATCACCCATCTCGCGCTCAAGGACGGCGGGGTGATCGCCTGGGGGAACGACAGCTACGGCCAGCTGGCCGTTCCGGCCGCGGCCACGTCCGGCGTCTCGGCGATCGCCGCCGGCTGGGCGCACGAACTCGCGCTGAAGAACGGCGGCGTTCTCGCCTGGGGTAACGGCTTCTACGGTCAGAACGTGGTACCGGCGGCCGCGACGTCGGGGGTCACGGCGATCTCCACCAGCGCGTACTTCAACCTGGCGCTCAAAACGAACGGCAGCGTGCTGAGCTGGGGTTCGCGGACGGCCGTTCCCGCGACGGTTTCCTCCGGGGTCACCGCGATCTCGGCGGGCGGCGACCACGGGCTCGCGCTCAAGAACGGCGGCGTCGTCGCCTGGGGCAGCAACGGGAAGGGGCAGATCACCGTGCCCGCGGCGGCCACCTCGGGGGTGTCGGCGATCTCGGCCGGTTTCCGGCACAGCATCGCGCTGAAGAACGGCGGCGTCATCGCCTGGGGCGACAACTTCTACGGCCAGGCCACGGTTCCGCCGGAGGCGCAGTCCGGCGTGGTCGCCATCGACGCCGGTTTCAACCACAACGTCGCGCTGAAGGCCGACGGCAGCGTCTTCGCCTGGGGCAGCAACGTGAAGTCGGAAAGCCGTGACACCAGCACGGAACCGCCGACGGACTTCTGGAAGTTCTCCGGCGTATGCGCGCCGGTTTACGCTGTTTCCGCAGGTGACAGCACCGGCGTCGCGCTCGTGGACCCGACGGCTCCGTACTTCTGTTGACGTTCCGTGAAGGCCTCCTTGAGGGACCCAGAGTCCCTCAAGGAGGCCTTCACGGACTTGGACTCAGAGGTTGGACTTCATGCTCAGGTTGATCGTGTTGTCCGGCCCGGAGATCAACGCCCCGAGCGCGAGGTCGTTGATGAAGCAGTCCTTGAACTCGGGGATGGTGAACACGCCCGACGACGGGATCGTCTCCGCGAACAGGTCGACGTTCTTAGACACCAGGGTCAGGTCGAGCGGTTTGACGGTCTTGCAGGCGTTCGGCACCGTCGGGAGCGGGATGACCGGCCAGAACAGGCCGACCACGATGTTGTCGATCAGCATGTTCGCCTGCGAGTGCGTGGTCAGGTCGCCGTTGGCCAGCGTGCCGGTGACCGGGCCGGTCGGCTCGATCCGCACGCGGGCCTTGATCTTGAAGACGCCCGAGACCAGCGAGATGTTCGCGGTCGAGGGCGGCAGGGAAAGGTTTCCCCGGATGCCGACGTTGTCACCGTCGATCACCAGGGCACCGTTGAGCTGGCCGGGGCCGAGATCGAGAGAGCCGCCGGTCTTCTTGACCACGGTCTTCCCGGTGACGGTGTAGGACACCGGGATCTCCACCGGATCGTCCGCGAGCGCGGGGCTCGCGGCGAGGCCGCCCGCCACGGCGATCGCGGACGTGAGCGCGACGACCGTGCCGAGACGGCGACGGGCGGTTTTCGGGCGCGTTCGACCGAACATGGGATTCTCCTCGTTTTCTCTCCTGGTTTACAAAGCGGATCACCGAGGGACGAGATCGGTGATGACCCAGTTGTCGCCTTCGCGTTCCGCGGTGATCGAAAGCTGCGCCGCGGCCGCCGTCGAAGAATTGTTGTCGGCCCGGACGGCCGCTTGATCGAGGAATACCAGTAGCCTCGCTTTACCGCCGCCGAGTTCCTGGACGGCGGATGAGGAGACACGGGTGGTGAGGACGAGTTTCTGCGCCGGCGCCTTTTCCCTCACTTGGGCGAACAATCGGTTGTAGGACTCCAGCGCCTTTCCTCTGAGTACCGAAGCCGCCGCCTTTTCGGTGACGTCGGTCCGGTCGTAGGAATAGGAGAAGATCTTGTCGAGCGCCACCGTCACCGCGGAGTTCACCTCGGCCGTCGCGCCGACGTCGGTGAGCGCGGTGTTGGCCGCCGACGGCGCCGCCGAGATCGACCTCGCCTCCAGCGTGAACCAGACCCCGGCCGCCACCAGCACGGCCGCCGCGACCAGCAGGATCAGGGGCAGTTTCGGCAGGCGGGACGGCTTTTCGGTGACCTCTTCTTCGACGACTTCGGTCTCGGCGTCGGTATCGGTGTCGGCGGTGGCGGTCATCGCGCACCCACCGGCAGCTGGTCGAGCGCGCTGAGCTTCCAGCCCTCGTCCGTCCTGGTCAGCCCGGCGGCGAACCGGTTGCGCTTCGTGGTCGGTGCCGCACCTTCCTTCGCCATCGTGATCTCCACCGAAGCCAGCATCTTGGCCGTTCCCGCGTGGTCGTCCAGCTCGCTGATCGCCGCGTCGAGCACCTTGCCCGTCGAGACCGTCGCGTCCTTGGTGAGCGTCTGCCGCGTCGCGTCGTCGGTCTTGCCCAGCTGATCACGCAGCGGACCGGTCGACGCGGCGAGCCAGTCGGCGATGCCCTGGTCGACCCGGTGATGATCGAGGCTCGTCAGCCGGGCGACGAGTTCGCGTCCGGACTTCAGCGCTTCGTCGCGGGAGTTGCCGTAGGACACGGCCTCGGAAGCCGTCGCGGTGAACCAGGTGTACCCGGCCCATCCCGCGAACGCGCAGGCCGCGGCGAACACCGCGATCGCGATCTTCAGTTTCGCAGCCACAACATCTCCTCGAGGCTGGTGGACGTCGGCTGGCCGTCGGCGCCGAAGCCGCCTGGGATCGCGGCGGGCGGGACGCCGCCCTTCGGCGCGTTCTGCGAGCCGCGGACCGAGCTCGCGTTGCCCCGTTCGAGCGTGCACGCGGCGCTGGTGTTGAACGGCAGCGCCGAGAGCTCCGCGCTGTTGCGGACCTTCGTGCCCTCATAGCCCTTGGTGCACGGCATCGGATCGAAGAAGGTCAGGACCAGCCCGATCTTCCCGGACTGCTCGTCGACGGCCGCGTCGACCGCGGACACCGCCTTCGGGGTGTTGACCAGCAATTGCCGGAGGCCGTCGGTGCGCGCCGAGAACACGTGCGACGTGGTGAGCAGGTTCGCCAGCAGGATCGGCAGGCCCGGCTCGTTGTCCCGCAACAGCCCGGAGAGCTGTGTCGCGGCCCCGGGCGCCGTCGCGATCAGCCGTCGCAGGTCACCGTCCGAACGGGACAGCTGCTCGGCGAACTGCTTGGCGTTACCGCTGAACTGCCGCCAGGCCTGCGACGAGTCGACCTGGGTCTTCAACACGGTCGAGCCGTCGGTGATCAGCTTTTCCGTCTGCGGCAGGTGATCCGACGCCTGTTTCGTGAAGTCGGTGGTGGAATCCAGAAGCACCTGAAGGTTCGCGCCGGAACCGCGCAGGGCGTTGTCGAGTTCGTCGACCACGGTCCGCAGGTCCTCGGTCGGCACGGACGCGGTCAGCGAGTCCAGATCGGTCAGCAGATGCTGCACCGGCAGCGGGACACTCGTCGCCTCGCGCGGGATGACCGAACCTTCGGCGAGGAACGGCCCGTCGCCGGTCCTCGGCTGCAGGTCGACGTACTGCTCGCCGACCGCGGACCGGTTCGCCACGACCGCCCGTGAGTTCGCGGGGATCGGTGGCGCGCCGTCGTCGATCAGCAGATCCGCTTCCATCCCGCCGTCGGTGAGCCGCAGTTCGCCGACCCGGCCGACGGCGACGCCGCGGTAGGTCACCTCGCCGTTGGTGAACAGGCCCCCGCCGTCGGTCAGCGCGAGCTTCACGGTGTACCCGCTCGCGCCGAAGAGCCGGCCCAGCCCGGCGTAGCTGGCCCCGACGAACGCCGTCGTCGCCAGCGCGAGGATGACGAACGCGATCACCTGGAGCCGGACACGGGTGGTGAGCATCAGCTACCTCCGGAGGACGGCAGCGGCAAGGTCGGGAGCCCCGGCGGGACACCTTCGCCCGGAGGCGGGAGGTCGACGCCCGGTGCGGGGATCATCGTGGCGTAGACGTTGAGGTAGTCGCCCTTGATCCCGTCGCGGACGGCGTCGGTGAACGGGAACGTCGGCAGGATCTCCAGCGACTTCGGCAGGCTCTCACCGGCGTCGGCCAGCCGTTTGAGGATCGGCGCGAGCGCGGTGAGGTCCGCGACGAGGTCGGCGCGGCTCTTCTTGATCACGTCGACGCCGACGCCGGAGAGCCGATCCAGCGACTGCAGCATCGAGACGAGCTGGGTGCGCTGATCGGAGAGGCTCTTGAGGCCGGGGGTGAGATCCGTGAGCGCGCCCTCGACCTGCTTCTTCCGGTTCGCCAGGGTGGCCGAGAGCTGGTTCAGCCCGTCGAGCGCCGAGGTGATCTCGGAACGGTGGGAGTCCAGATTGGACACCAGTTTCTCCACAGTGGACAAAAAGGAGCGGATCTCTTCCTCGTTGCCGTTCATCACCTTCGACAGCTCGCGGTTGATGGTCTGCAGCTGGCCGATCCCGCCGCCGTTGAGCAGCAGGGACAGCGCGCCGAAGACCTCCTCGAACTCCGGGTTGCGGTTCGTGTTCGCGACGGGGATCACCGCGCCGTGGCCCAGCCTCCCCTCGGCCTTCGCCGCGCTCGGGGCGAGCTCGATGAACTTCTCGCCGAGCAGGCTGGACTGCCGCAGCCGCGCGATGGCGTTGGCGGGCAGGTGGACGTCGCCGTTGACCGCCAGGACGGTCTCCGCCGTCCAGCCGTCTTCGCCGAGCTTGATCGTCTCGACGCGGCCGACCGGCACATCGCCGACCTTCACCGCGGCCTGGGGCACCAGGTCGAGCACGTCGGCGAACTGCACGGTCACCCGGTACGGATGGTCGCCGATGTCCGCGCCGCCGGGCAGCGGCAGGTCGTAGACGCCCTTGAAATCCGAAGAACAGGAGGTGAGCGCGACACAGCACGCGGCGAGTACGGCGATCGCTCGTTTCGTGGCCATCAGCGCCCCCCGGTGTAGGTGTCGCCGGCGACGGGCAGCGGGAGCGGCGCGTATTCGAGCATGTTGCCGCGGCTTTGCAGCTTGCCGGTCTTCGGGTCGACGGCTTCGAGCACGTTCGTCACCGCCAGCGGGATGGTGTCGAGGGTTTCGGCCAGCGCGGCGCGTTTGTCGACCAGCGTCCCGGTTGTCACCGCGAGCTTGTCCACATTGGACTTGATCAGCGCGCGGTTGTCCTTGATGAACTGCTGGATCTCCGCCAGCGCACCGCCGAGACCGGTGAGCGCGCGGGCGAGTTCGTCCTTGTTCGCGGCCAGCGTCCCGGTCACCGAGGCCAGCTGCTTGTTGACCTCGCTGACGTTCCGGTCGTTGGTCGCCAGCATCGAGGTGAACCGCTGCAGCTCGTCGACGGTGGCGAACAGGTTCTGCGAGTTCCCGGACAGGGTCCTGGCGAGGTCGGCGAAGTTGCGCACCGACTCGTTGAACGGTTTGCCGTTGCCCTGCAGGTTCTTCGCGCCGGTGCGCAGCAGGTCCGAAAGCGCGCCGTCGGCGTTCGCCCCCTTGGGGCCGAGCGCTTTGGCGAGCGTGTCGAGGCTGGCGTAGAGCTGGTCGAGTTCGACCGGGGTGCCGGTGCGCTCGACCGGGATCACGGCGCCGTCGTCCAGCCGGTTCCCGGCACGGGTGAGCTTGGTGAACTGGACGTACCGGTCCGCCACCACACTCGGCGCCACGACCAGGACGTTCGTGTCGGCGGCGATCGGCGTCGCGCCGTCGACCGTCAGCACGACCTTGACCTGTTCCCCCTCTGGGGCCACCGATTCCACCTGGCCGACCCGGACGCCGAGCACGCGGACGTCCGATCCACTGTAGACACCGACGGCGCGTGAGAAGTACACGGTGACCCGGTCGAGCCCGTTGCCGGAGAAGATCCACCAGAGACCGCCGACGACGGCCAGCGCGAGCACGAGCGCGAGGGTGACGAACCTGCTGATCACCGGCGGCCTCCCGGGATCTTCGGGGTGCAGGGGTCCCGGTTCTCCGGGACGAGGCCGCACAGGTAGCTGTCCACCCAGCGCCCGTTGCCCAGCGAGTTGTTCACCACGCGGAAGTACGGCGCGGCGAGGTCCAGGCTCTTGGCGAGATTGTCGTTCTGCCGCTGCAGGATGTCGGTCACCTCTCCGAGCTGTCTGAGCGCTCCGCCGAGCTGGTCCTTGTTGTCCTTCACCAGCCCCGAAAGCTGGGTGGCGAGCTCCTGCGAGCCGGTCAGCAGGTCGTGGATCGCCTGCCGCCGGTTGTCCAGTTCGGTCAGCAGGAGATTGCCGTTCGAGAGGAGCTTGGCGAAGTCGTCGTTCGAGTTCGCGAGCGTCGTGGTGAGACCATGCGCGTTGGACAGCAGGCTGGCGAGCTCACTGTCCCTTGAGGACACGGTCTTCGACAGGGACGTCAGCCCGTCGAGCGCCTTCTTGATGTGCTCGGGCGAGTTCTTGAACGTGTCGGACAGCGTCGTGAAGCTTTCCGCGAGCTGATCGGTGTCGATGGCGCCCGCGGTGTCGGCCAGCCCGTTGAAGGCCTCGGTGACGTCGTAGGGCGTCACGGTCCTGGTGCGCGGGATGACCTGCTTCGGGTTCTGCACCGTCTCGCCGGTCGGGCGCAGCGCGAGGAACTTCCGGCCCAGCAAGGTCTTGATCTTGATCTCGGCGGCGGTCCTGTCGCCGACCCAGGCGTCCTTGACCCGGAAGCTGACCACCACGTGGTCTTCGGCGAGCCGCACGTCGCTCACTTCGCCGACCTTGATCCCGGCGATGCGGACTTCGTCGTCGGCCTGCAACCCGGCCGCTTCGGAGAATTCGGCCTGGTAGGTGGTTCCGGAGCCGATGATCGGGAGGTTCTCGTAGTTGAGCGTCGCGGTCAGCACGGCGGCCGCGACGGCGCTGCCGACGAGACCGACGACGATCGGGTTCCGTTCCTTGAAGGGTTTCACGACGTGCACCTCTCCGCCGTCGCCGGGACCCCGCGGGGAGGCGTGGTCTTGAGGACGGCCGAGCACAGGTAGAAGTTCATCCACGATCCGTAGGAGCTGATCCGCCCCAGTTCGTTCAGCTTCCCCGGAAGGACGGTGAGGAAGTTGTCGACCTCGGCCTTGCCTGTGTCGGTCGTCAGCTGACCGGAAAGCAGGCCGAGGCCTTCGATGCTGTCCTTGAGCGGTTTCCTGCCCTGTTCGAGCAGGCCGGCCGTGGCGGTGGTGAGCTCCGCGAGGCCCGAGACGGCCTCCCCGATTTCGGTGCGGTCGCCGGCGAGGCCCGTCACCAGCTCCTTCAGCGTGGAGACCAAAGTGGACAGTGCGTCGCCCTTGCCGTTGATGCTCTTCAGCACCGTGTCCAGGTTCGTGATCACCTCGCCGATCACCTTGTCGCGGCCGGCGAGCGTGGTGGTCAGCGAACCGGTGTGCGCCAGCAGGCTTTCCACCGTGCCGCCTTCACCCTGCAGCACCTGGACGATCTCGCCGGAAAGCTGGTTGACGTCCTTCGGGGACAACGCCTGGAACAGCGGTTTGAAGCCGTTGAACAGTTCCGTGAGATCCAGCGCGGGTGTCGTGCGCTCCAGCGGGATCTCCGCGCCGGGCTCCAGGAGCTCGCGGGTGCCCTTGCCGCGTTCGAGGGCGATGTAGCGCTGGCCGACCATGTTGCGGTACTTGATCACCGCGCTGACGTCGGCGGGCAGCCTGCGCTGGGAGTCGAGGGAGAACCGGACGCGGGCCAGGCTGTGGTCGGCGATCTCGAGTTCCTCGATCTGGCCGACCCGCACCCCGGAGATCCGGACGTCGTCGCCGACGTTCAGCGACGTCGCGTCGAGGAATTTGGCGCTGTAGGCGTTCGTGTCGCCGAGGCCGGTGTTCGTGATGGACACCGCCAGCAGCACCGTGGCCAGCGTCGTGATGACGACGAAGATCAGCCCCTTGATCAGGGGACTCACGAAGTTCCTCATCGCAGGGTCACCTCCGTGCCCCGGTAGAGCGGGCCGACCAGCACGCTGCCCCAGGCGGGGACCTCGTTGGCCGGGACGCCGATCGAAGGGGCGACCAGTGTGGAGATCAGTTCGCGTTCCTGCGGTGAGTTCGGCAGGCCGAGGTCGCCCTGCACCCCGGGCACCGCGACGCTGCCCGCCGCTGCGATTCCGGGGCCTATCAGGCCGTTGGACGGATAACAGCGCGGTTCACCGGTGGCGTTGTAGACCGGATCGTCCTTGCCCGGTACGTATTTGCCCCGGGGCTGGGTGACGACGATCTCCGCGTGCAGGCCGGGTTCGTCGGTTCCGGCGCCCAGCACCTTGTCCATCTGCGGCTTCAGTTTGGCGAGCGCGTCGAGCGTGCAGGCGAAACTCGGCGAGTACTTCGCGGCGACCTCCAGCGGTGCCCGGCTGTCGGCGGCGAGCGCGATGATGTTGGCGCGGTTGTTGGCGAGGAACGTCGTGACCTGCTGGGAAGACGACGTCACCTGCTGGTACACCGACGCCAGCTCGGCCCGTTTCTCCTTCACCGTGTCGAGGGTGACGGCCGAGGTGCTCAGCGCGTCGAGCAGATCCGGCGCGATGTCGCCGTACAGCTTGGAAACTTCCGCGAGGTCGCGGATGTTGTCGTTCAGCGCCGGAAGGTTCGGGTTGAACTCCTTCAGATACGCGGCCGCGGTGGCGAGCGTGTCGCCGATCTGGTCGCCGCGGCCTTCCAGCGCGGTGGCGACGGTGGTCAGCGTGGTCGCGAGTTTCTGCGGCTGGACGGCCTTGAGCAGCGGCAACAGATTGTCGAAGACCCGCTCCAGTTCGATCGCGTTGGCCGACCGGTCCTGCGTGATCACGTCACCCGAACTCAAGGGTCCGGCCTTCGTGCCGTCCGGAATGGACAGTTGCACGTACCGCTCGCCGAACAGCGTCTTCGGCACGAGCAACGCGGACACGTTCTTGGGCAGCTGGGAGACCTTCCCGGGCTCCATGGCCAGGTCGATCTCCGCGCCGCCCGGCGTCGCGCGGACGTCGCGGATCTCACCGACCACCACGCCGCGCGCCTTGACCTGCCCGCCCGTGCGCAACTGGTTGCCGACCCGGTCCGCCTGCAGCGTCACCGGCACGGAGTCGACGAAATCCTTCCGGTAGATCTTGATCGACAGCAGCACGAGGGCGGACATCACCACGAGGAACAGCACCCCGGCCGTCCTGACCCCGGCTTTGCGCAGCCCGCGCCGGCTCATCCGGCCACCTGCACCGTCGTGGTCGCGCCCCAGATCGCGAGGCTGAGGAAGAAGTCGAGCACGCTGACCGCCACGATCGCGGTCCGCACGCCGCGGCCGACAGCGACCCCTACGCCCGCCGGGCCGCCGCTCGCGCGGAAACCGTAGTAACAGTGGGCGAGCACGATCACGACGCTGAACACCAGCACCTTGCCGAACGACCAGAGCACGTCGCCCGGCGGCAGGAACAGCAGGAAGTAGTGGTCGTAGGTACCCGCGGACTGGCCGTAGAACCAGACGGTGATCTGGCGCGACGCGAGATACGAGGTCAGCAGGCCGATCGCGTACAACGGGATGACCGCGAGGAAACCGGCGATGATCCGGGTGGTCACCAGGTACGGGACGCTGGGGATGCCCATCACTTCGAGCGCGTCGATCTCCTCGGAGATGCGCATCGCGCCGAGCTGCGCGGTGAAACCGCAGCCGACGGTGGCCGACAAGGCGAGCCCGGCCACGAGCGGCGCGATCTCGCGGGTGTTGAAGTACGCGGAAACGAACCCGGCGAACGCCGACGTGCCGACCTGGTTGAGCGCCGAGTACCCCTGGAGCCCGACGACCGTGCCGGTGAACACGGTCATCCCGATCATCACGCCGATCGTGCCGCCGATGACCGCGAGCGCGCCGCTGCCGAAGCTGACTTCGGCCAGCAGGCGGGTGATCTCACGCAGATAGCGGCGCACCGCGCGCGGCACCCAGGCGAGAGCCTTGAGAAAGAAGAGGATCTGGTCGCCGAGCGTGTCCAGGAACCCGAACCGGCGATCGACGGCTTCGCGGACCCGCGTCGCGCGGGTGCTTGTGGGGGGCGGTGTCGTCGTGACCATCAGCTGCCCTTCGCCGGGACGAGCTGCAGGTAAAGCGTCGTCAGCACGAGGTTCAACAGGAACAGGAGGAGGAACGTGATGACCACGGATTGGTTCACCGCGTCACCGACGCCTTTCGGGCCGCCTTTCGGATTGAGCCCGCGATAAGACGCGACGATCGCCGCGACGAAACCGAAGATGACCGCCTTGATCTCACTGATCCAGAGGTCCGGAAGCTGCGCGAGAGCGGAGAAACTGGCCAGATACGCACCCGGTGTCCCGTTCTGCATGATGACGTTGAAGAAATAACCGCCGAGGACGCCGACCACGCTGACCATTCCGTTGAGGAATGCGGCGACCCCCATCGCGGCGAGCACACGCGGCACGATCAGGCGCTGGATCGGGGAGACCCCGAGCACCTCCATCGCGTCGATCTCCTCGCGGATCGTGCGCGACCCGAGGTCCGCGCACATCGCCGATCCGCCGGCGCCCGCGATCAGCAACGCGGTCACGATCGGGCTGGCCTGCTGGATGATCGCCAGCACACTGGCCGCGCCGGTGAAGGATTGCGCGCCGATCTGCGCGGTCAGCGAGCCGATGTGCAGCGCGATCACCGCGCCGAACGGGATCGCGACCAGCGCCGTCGGCAGGATCGACACACTCGCGATGAACCAGAACTGCTGGATCAGCTCGCGCGCCTGGAACGGCCGCCGGAAGGTCAGGCGGACGACGTCGAGGCCGAGTGAGTAAAGCCTGCCGGTCTCCCGGATCGCACCCGCGCCGGGGAATGAGGGTGCGTTAGTCCGGACGCCCACGCCGACCCTCCCGTTTTCCGGGCACGGTCAATACACCCCAGCTTGCGCAATTCCTTTGCTCCGAATGGCGGAACGGAATCGTTGAATAGGATCAACGGGGTGTTACCGTGCTGTTTGCTACTGGTCGGTACGCTAATCACGCGCCTGCCTGGTGACAAGAACTTCGGTGTGATCAAGACGTCACGTCCTGGTAACCGGTGAATTCTTGTCTTTTTCTGACAAAGGCGAGCGGGGATCTTGTCCGTTCTTTCGTGCTCGGCGGCGCACTGGTCCATTCGTGGCGCGGCGCGCGGGTGTCGCTTGTCCGTGAAGGCCTCCTTGAGGGACCCAGAGTCCCTCAAGGAGGCCTTCACGGAACGGGCCTGGGGTTGCCGAGTGGCCAAGGAAGTCCGTGAAGGCCTCCTTCCCTACCCTCAAGGTAGGCAAGGAGGCCTTCACGGCACACCGGAAGAGTCAGCGAGCCAGTTCGGAGACCAGTTCGTACGACCGCACCCGGTCCGCCTGGTCGTGCACCATGGTCGTGATCATCAGCTCGTCGGCGCCCGTGTCGGCCAGCAAGGTCTCGAGTCCCTTGTGGACCGTCTCGGGCGAACCGATGATGCTGCTCGAAGCCCGGTCCTCGATGAACACGCGCTCGATGTCGGTGTACGGGTAAGCCGCGGCCTCTTCCGGCGTCGGCAGCGGGATGGGGCGGCCCTTGCGCAGGCTGAGGAAGGTCAGGCCGCTGGGGGCGGCGAGGTACTGGGCGCGCTCGTCGGTTTCGGCGGCCACCACGGAGACGCCGAGCATCACGTACGGCTTGTCGAGGACGTCCGACGGTTTGAACGCGTCACGGTAGAGCGCCACGGCGGGAAGCGTGTTCTCGGCGCTGAAGTGGTGCGCGAACGAGAACGGCAGCCCCAGTTCGCCCGCCATGCGCGCGCTGAAGCCGCTCGATCCGAGCAGCCACACCGGCGGCTTGTTGCCCTCGGCGGTCACGGCGTTGACGGCGCGCTGGTCGGAATGCTCGAAGTAGGCCAGCAGTTCCGCGAACTGCTGCGGGAAGTTCTCCGCGGTGAGCCCGCCGGGGCCGCGCAGCGCGAGCGCGGTCCGCTGGTCGGTGCCCGGGGCGCGCCCGATCCCGAGGTCGATCCGGCCGGGGTGGAACGCCTCCAGGGTGCCGAACTGCTCGGCCACCACCAGCGGCGCGTGGTTCGGCAGCATGACCCCGCCGGAGCCGACCCGGATGCGTTCGGTGGCGGCCGCGACCTGGCCGATCATCACGGCGGTCGCGGAACTCGCGATACCGGGCATGTTGTGGTGCTCGGCGAGCCAGTACCGGTGGTAGCCGAGGGCTTCGGTCCGGCGGGCGAGGTCGAGGGTGTTGCGCAGCGAATCCGCCACACCGCCTCCGGCCACCACGGGCGAGAGGTCGAGCACGGACAGCGGGATGTCAGGCAAAGAGGTCACGCCCCGGTACAACGCGGCGGGACCTCGATCCCTTCCCGCGTCTGTCAATCGATCGAAATTAACCGACTCGATGTACCCGGTACTCGGCGGAGTTCCCCCGTTTCCACGGTACGGTTGCCCCCGAATGCGAGGGTGGGAAAACCACTGAAAAGAAAGGTTTGAGGGTGCCGCGTCCGGAACGACCTTTGGACCCCGGGGACGATCCGTTGCTGGAGTTCGCCGCCGATCTCCGGCGTCTGCGGGAGAAGGCCGGAAACCCGACGTACCGGGAGCTGGGCAGGCGCGCCCACTACTCCGCGGGCACCCTCTCCGAAGCCGCCGGCGGGAAGAAGATGCCCAGCTTGGCGGTGACATTGGCCTACGTCCGGGCGTGCGACGGCCCCGAGGAGGAGTGGGAGGCCCGATGGCACGACGTGACCGAGCGGACGCGCGGCGGAGTCCATGATTCACCGGTTGCCCCGCCGAATGGGGAATCGGTCCCTTATATCGGTCTGACCGCATTCGGGCCGGACGACGCGAGCCGATTCTTCGGCCGCGAACGACTTGTGGGAAAACTCGTCACGCGGCTTTCGGATCAACGATTCTTGGCGGTTCTGGGGGCTTCCGGTTCCGGTAAGTCGTCGTTGCTCCGGGCGGGTCTGATCCCGACGCTCGCCGAGGGCTCCGTGACCATGCTCATGACCCCGGGTTCGCGGCCGCTGCAGGAGTGCGCCGTCCAGTTCGGCGCCGCGCTCGGGCTCGCGCCCGGCGGGCTGCTCACCGAACTCACCGAGCATCCGCGCAACCTCGGCCTGGCCGCCCGTCAGCTGGTCGCCGACCGCGAGGGCGACGTCGTGCTGGTCGTCGACCAGTTCGAAGAGGTCTTCACGCTCTGTCAGGACGCTGACGAGCGGGCGGCCTTCCTGTCGGCGCTGGTCACGGCGACGACCGAACCGGAGAGCCGGACGAGGGTCGTCCTCGGTATCCGCACCGACTTCTACACGCACTGCGCGCGGCATCCCGAGCTGGTCGAGGCCATGCAGGACGCGCAGATCCTCGTCGGCCCGATGAGCACCGAGGAACTGCGGCAGGCCATCTCCCGGCCGGCCATCGACGCCGGGTACCGCGTCGAGAACGCGCTGGTCTCGCGGCTCGTCGCCGACGCGACCGGGCAGCCCGGCGTACTGCCGCTGCTCTCGCACGCGCTGCTGGAAACCTGGCGCCGCCGCCACGGCAACACCCTCACCCTCACCGGCTACGAGTCCACCGGCGGCATCGAACGGTCGGTCGCGCAGACCTCCGAGCACACCTTCACCGCGCTGAGCGAACATCAGCAGCGGCTGGCGAACCAGATCTTCCTGCGGATGACCGCGCTCGGCGAAGGCACCGAGGACACCAAGCGCCGCATCACCCGCGAAGAGGTCGACGCCGACGACCCGGACGTGGCCGTCGTGCTGGACAGGCTGGCGTCGTCGCGGCTGGTCACCCTCGACGACAACGGCATCGAGATCGCGCACGAGGCGCTGATCCGGGGCTGGCCACGCCTGCGCGAATGGCTCGCCGAGGATCGCGAGGGCCTGCGCGTGCACCGCCAGCTCACCGAGGCGACCGACGCGTGGGAATCGGTCGGCCGCGACGACGGCTGGCTCTACCGCGGCGCGCGGCTGTCGATCGCCAGGGAGTGGGCGGGGGAGCACGAGAGCGCGCTTTCCCAGCGTGAACGCCGGTTCATCGAGGCGAGCGCGGCGATCGAGAACCGCGAGCAGGCCCTCGCGCGGCGCCGCACCCGGCGGCTGCGCCAGCTGGTCGCGCTCCTGGCCGTCCTGCTGGTGCTGGCGACGGCCGCGATGGTGTACGCCGTCCGCGCCGAGCAGACCGCGACCGGCCAGCGCAACAGCGCGCTCGCGCAGAAGGTCGCCGGGCAGGCCATCGAGATGCGGACGACGAATCCGGCGCTGGCCGCGCAGCTCGCGCTGGCGGCGTACCGCGTCGATCCGAGCGTGGACACCCGCGGCAGCGTGCTCGGGATGTTCGAGTCGCCGTACTCGACCCGCGTCCGCGGGCACGGCCATCGCGTCAACGCGGCCGCCCTGCGCGGCGACGGCCAGGTGATGGTGACCGGCAGCTGGGACCAGACGGCCAAGCTCTGGGACATCAAGGATCCCCACCGTCCGCATGAACTGGCCACGCTGTCCGGGCACGCCGGCAACGTCAACTCGGTGGCGTTCAGCGCCGACGGCGGCGCGGTCGCGACGGCGGGCTGGGACAAGACCGCGCGCCTGTGGAACGTCGCCGATCCGGCGAAACCCGGGCCGGGGGTGGTGGCCGGCGAGCATCCGAGCCGGGTCAACGCGGTGGCGTTCAGCCCCACGGCGGCGGTGCTCGCCACCGCGGACGGCGACGGCACGGTGCGCCTGTTCGACGTTCGCGATCTCGCGAAACCGGCGCTGGTGGCCACGCTGTCCGGGCACACCGGCAACGTCAACGGGCTCGCCTACGCCCCCGACGGGCGGACGCTCGTCTCGACCGGCGCAGACAAGACCGCGAGGCTGTGGGACGTCGCCGACCCGCTCAAGGCCAGGCCGCTCGGAGTGGTGAACGGGCACACCGCCGGTGTCCACTCCGCGGTGTTCAGCCCGGACGGGCGGACGCTCGCCACCGCGAGCATCGACCAGACCGCGCGCCTGTGGAACGTCGCCGACCCGATGGCGCCGTCACCGCTGGGGACGATGGCCGCGCACAAGACCATCGTGCGGTCCGTGGCGTTCAGCCCCGACGGGAAGACACTGGCCACCACCGGTTTCGACCGCACCGCGCGGCTGTGGGACGTCACCGATCCGGCCAAGCCGCGCGAGAAACCGGCTCTCGTCGGGCATACCGCGGCCGTGGTCTGGGCGGTGTTCTCTCCCGATGGCCGCACGCTCGTGACCGCGAGCGACGACCAGACGGTGCGGCTGTGGGATCTGCCGGGGCCCGCGATCAGCGGTCCGGCGAGGTCGGCCTGCCGGGCGGTGTTCAGCTCCGACGGGAAACTGCTGGCCACCGGCAGCCAGGACGGCGCGGTGCGCCTGGTCGACGTCTCCGACACCAGGAATCCGCGGGAGATGGGCAAGGTCACCGGCTTCGGCCAGGGTGTCTGCGGGCTCGCGTTCAGTCCGGACGGGCGGACGCTCGCCGCCGGCTCCTGGGACCACACGATGCGGCTGATCGACGTCACCGATCCGGGGAAGCCGGCCGACCTTGGCGTCTTCTACCGGCCGGACGACGAGATCGACCCCGTCGCGTTCAGCCCGGACGGCCGGACACTCGCGACCGGGGGTTCCGGGCACACGGTGAAGCTGTGGGACGTCGCCGACATCCGGCGGCCCGTCGAACTCGCGACCCTCACCGGGCACGAGGACGACGTCCATTCGATCGCGTTCGGCCCGGACGGCCGCACCCTGCTCACCGGCGGGTGGGACCACACCGCCCGGCTGTGGGACGTCTCCCTGGCGAAGGCGCCGAAGCAGCTTTCGGTACTGAAGGGGCACTCCGACACGGTGTTCTCGGTGGCCTACAGCCCGGACGGCAAACTCGCCGCCACCGGCAGCGCGGATCGCACGGCCCGGCTCTGGGACGTGACGGATCCGGCGGCACCCCGGGAGGCCGCGCTGCTGGCCGGGCACACCGACAACGTCATCTCGGTCGCGTTCAGCGGAGACGGGAAGACCTTCTCGACCGGCAGCTACGACCGGTCCGTGCGATTATGGGACGTCTCCGATCCGGGATCGGTCCGCGAATCGGCGAACCTGACCGACGACGTCGACCGGGTCAACGCCGTGGCGTTCGCCCCCGATGGGCACACCCTCGCGGGCTCGGTCGCGGACGGCAGCGTGCGGTTGTGGGAGACCAGCCCCGAACGGGCCGCCGAACGCATCTGCGCGACCGTGTACCCGCGGATCACGGCGGACGAGTGGGAACAGCACCTGCCGGGGCTCGATTACCGGCCCCCTTGCCCGTGACCACGGCCGATTCGTTGTTCGGCGTTGTTGTTCGGTGGATTCGCCGTGACACCGAACAACGAAGAGGCGCTAGAAATACCCCTGGACGTGCGATGCGTCCCCACATCGTTCACTCACCGGGGGTCTGAAGGGCTCCTTCAGGGCATTCACCAGTGTCCTGAAGGAGCCCTTCAGCTTTTTGTCGCACGCATTTAGTCCTCTGGATGCGGTACTTGCACGCGCAATTACCGCATCCAGAGGACTGAACGCGTAGAGATCAGGCGGCCGGGATCCAGTCCGGGTTCGAGGCCAGGACGGTCAGCTGCTGGGTCGCGCGGGTCAGCGCGACGTACAGCACCCGGCGTCCGGTGGTCGACTCCGTGATGAGGTCGTTCGGCTCCACCAGGACGACGGCGTCGTACTCGAGGCCCTTGGAGTCGAGGCTGCCGACGACCTTGAGCCGCTCGTCCGAAAGTTCGGCGAGCCAGCCCTCGACCTCGGGCACCCGGTCCATGGCAGTGATCACGCCGACGGTGCCTTCGACGGCCCCCATCAGTTCCTTCACCGCGGCCTGCGTCGCCGCCTCCAGCCCGGAGGCCTCGACGGGCCGGACCTCCGGCGTGACGCCGGTCTGCCGCACCGCGCGCGGAAGCTCGTCGGCCTCGGCGTGCCCGGCGACGACCTTCGCGGCCAGGTCGAAGATCTCCGCCGAGTTCCGGTAGTTGGTGCGCAGGGTGAACCGGCGCCGCGTCGTCTTGAGCCCGAACGCCTGGTCCCGCGCCATCGCGGCCTCGGCCGGATCCGGCCACGAGCTCTGCACCGGGTCGCCGACCACGGTCCAGCTCGCGTACTTGCCGCGCCGCCCGACCATCCGCCACTGCATCGGCGAGAGGTCCTGCGACTCGTCGACGACCACGTGCGAGTACTCGTCGTAGTGCTCGGGCCGGGTCGGGGCGCCGCCGCGCTCCGGGTTGACCTCGATGCTCTGGCGGGCACGGCGGCTCTTGGGCGGCGAGCCGATGAGGACGCGAAGCTCGTCGAGGAGCGCGACGTCCGCGATGGTCCAGCCGCGCGAGCGGTCGGCGAAGTCGGCCGCGAGCATGCTGATCTCGTTGCGGTTGAGCAGGCCCTTCGCCGCGGAGGCGAGCCGCTTCTCGGTGCCGAGCCACCGCAGGATCTGCGCCGGGTACAGGATCGGCCACCAGACCACCAGGAACCGGTGGAACTCGATGCGCTCACCGAGCTCGGTGATCAGCTCGGCCTTGTCGATCTGACGGCCGTCGTCCTTCGCGTGCTGCTCGGCCTTCGCGGCGAGCGCGTCGAGCAGCAGTTCGGCGGCACGGATTCGCGACCGGTTCGGCGGCCCGCCCGCGGTGTGCACCTTGCGGCGCACCTTGTCGAGCTCGCGCGCGTTGAGCCGCAGCACCTCGCCGCGGTAGACGATCTTCATGTCCTCGGGCGCGTCTTCCGGGGTGTCCCGCAGCGCGCGCAGCAGGATCTTGCGCATCCGCAGCGATCCCTTGATCGCCGCCAGCGGCGCCGGGTCCTGCCGGGTCGCTTCGAGGCCGTCGAGGACCTCGCCGAGCGCGCGCAGTTCGACGTTCGTCTCACCCATCGACGGCAGCACCCGCGAGATGTAGCTGGTGAACACCCCGGACGGGCCGATCACCAGCACGCCGGCGCCGCCGAGCTGACGGCGGTGGCGGTAGAGCAGGTACGCCGCGCGGTGCAGCGCGACCGCGGTCTTGCCGGTGCCGGGGCCGCCGGTGATCTCGGTGACCCCGCGCCACGGCGCCCGGATGACCTCGTCCTGTTCCTTCTGGATGGTCGCGACGATGTCCCGCATCTTCTCGCCACGCGACCGGCCGAGCGCGGCCATCAGCGCGCCTTCGCCCACGATCTGCATGTTCTCGGGGACCGCGTCGGCGATCAGGACGTCGTCGTCGACGTCGAGCACGTTCTGGCCGGAGCACCGGATCACCCGGCGCCGGACGACGTCCATCGGCTCTTCGGCCGTCGCCTGGTAGAACGCCGCGGCCGCGGGCGCGCGCCAGTCGGTGACGAGGTTGTCGAACTCGGCGTCGCGGATGCCGAGCCGTCCGACGTAGATGTGGTCGTTGTCGAGATGGTCGAGCCTGCCGAAGACCAGGCCCTCGTATTCCGCGTCGAGGGTCTGGAGGGTCTGATTGGCGTGGTACACCATCATGTCCCGTTCGAACAGCATGGACGCCTGCTCGAAGATGGCTTCCCGCCCGGCGCCATGGCCGATCTCGTAGCCCTTGGTACGCATGGCCTCAGCCTGGGCTCGCAGTTCGGCGAGCCGGGTGTAGACGGTGTCCACATGGGCTTGCTCGATGGCGATCTCGGCCCGTCTGACCCGAGGTTCGGACACGCAACGCTCCTAAACGCTTCTATCGCCTCCGAGGGCGAAGGACGACTCTACGCGAGCTGGGCGGCGGCTTCACCAAGTCCCGGCCAACGTCACGGCGGAAGGCGTTGAGGCACGATGCTCCCATGACCAGGATCGTGGCGGGGACCGCGGGCGGCAGGCGGCTGAAGGTCCCGCCGAAAGGCACGAGGCCCACGTCGGAACGCGTGCGCGAGGCGCTGTTCAACGCGCTGGAGGTCGCCGGCGAACTGCGGGGGGCCCAGGTCCTCGATCTCTACGCCGGTTCGGGCGCGCTCGGGCTGGAGGCGCTGTCCCGTGGCGCGTCGGGCGCACTGTTCGTCGAGTCGGACCGGCGTGCGGTCGAAGTGCTCAAGGGGAACGTCGCCGCGCTGGGGCTCGGCGGTGCGGTCCGGGCCGGGGCCGTCGAGTCCGTCGTGGCCGCTCCGGCGCCGGAAACGTTCGACATCGTCCTCGCCGATCCGCCCTACGCCGTGGACGCCACCCGCCTGGGGGAGGTCATGGCCGCGCTCGCGGCGGGCCGATGGATCACCGACGGCGCGCTGCTGGTGATCGAACGGGCCGCACGGGACGGCGAGCCGGACTGGCCGCCGGGCTTCGAGCCGGCGCGGACGAAGCGCTACGGCGACACCGCGCTCTACTGGGCCGAATATCAGGTGTGACGCAGAACGCGCAGAACGCGCAGCGGGGCGTCGCCCTTGGTAGCGTCCGCGCATGCGGCGTGCGGTCTGTCCCGGGTCCTACGATCCGGCCACCAATGGACATCTCGACATCATCGAGCGGGCGGCCAAGCTGTTCGACGAGGTCGTCGTCGCGGTGGGGGTGAACAAGAGCAAGAAGGGCCTGTTCACCACCGAGGAGCGGATGGACATGCTGCGCGAGATCACCGCGAAGCTGCCGAACGTGCGCGTCGATTCGTGGCAAGGACTCCTGGTCGATTACTGCCGCGAGAACGACATCATCGCGGTCGCGAAGGGCCTGCGGTCGGTCAGCGACTTCGACTACGAGCTCCAGATGGCGCAGATGAACCGTGAGCTGACCGGGCTCGAAACCCTGCTGATGGCGAACAACCCGGCGTACGGGTTCGTGTCGAGCTCCCTGGTCAAGGAGGTCACGGCGCTCGGCGGCGACATCGAACATCTGGTGCCGCCCGTAGTGTTCAAACGCCTCGCGGAGAAGTACTCCGAACGAGGTTGACCCGAACGGCCGAAGTCTTTGGTCGGCACGCGGTGAAGAGTTCATCTCGGCGCCTTCTGGTGAATACACGATCAGGTTACGGTCCGAAAATGACCAACAAACGATCGCGGATCGCCGCCGCGCTGCTCGTTCTGCTTGTCACCTTCTTCGGCGGGCTGAGTGCCGCGCAGGCCACGGCCGCCCCCGTCTCCGTCCAGCAGAACCCGTGCGGGGATCTCACGGGCTTCAAGCACGTGTCGCTGTCGTCGCTGCCCGCCGAGGCATCGACGACCTACGACCTCATCAAGAAGGGCGGGCCGTTCCCGTACCCGGACAAGGACGGCACGGTCTTCTCGAACAAGGAGAACATCCTCCCGAAGTGCGCTTCGGCCTACTACCACGAGTACACGGTGCCCACGCCCGGTTCGCCGGACCGCGGCGCGCGCCGCATCGTCACCGGGAGCGGCGGGGAGTTCTTCTACACCGGCGACCACTACAAGACCTTCTCCGTGATCGACGTCGACGGCACGCCGGCGCCGTCCTGCGGTGACACCTCGAAGCTCGCGAAGATCGGCTACTCGACGCTGTCGTCCGCGGCGAAGTCCGTGGTGGACAAGGCTCGCGGCGGCGCGACCGGCACGGTCTACGAGAACCGCGAAGGCGCGCTGCCGTCGTGCGCCGCCGGCTACTACAAGCTGTTCCCGGTGGGCACGAACGACCGCGTGATCTCCGGAAAGGGCGGCGAGATCGTCTACACGCCGGACCACTACGCCACCTTCAAGCTGGTGAACCTCGCCGGCTGATCCGTCCGTGCAACGTTTCGTGCCTCCCCGTCCGTGAGATACACCGGAACACGGACGAGGAGGCACGATGCGGTCTGGGGACGATGCGAGCTTCAGGGAGTTCGCCAGGGACAAGGCGCTACCGCTCAGGCGGACGGCGTATCTGCTCTGCGGCGACTGGCATCTCGCGGAGGATCTGGTCCAAAGCGCGCTCATCAAGCTCTACCGGGTCTGGCCGAAGGTCCGCCGGAAAGGGCCCGTCGACAACTACACGAGGCAGATCCTGATGCGCTGCTGGCTCGACGAGCGGCGACGACCTTGGCGGAGCAGAGAGAACCGCGACGGCGTCGTCCCCGAAGAGCCCGCGGCCCCGGCGGCCGCCGGGATTTCGGATTCGCTGCTTCGCGCCCTCGCCGAAGTTCCTCCGAAACAGCGCGCCGCCGTCGTGCTGCGCTACTGCGCCGATCTCCCGGTCGCGGAGGTCGCCGTCGCGCTGCGCTGTTCGGAAGGGACGGTCAGGAGCCAGGCCGCGCGAGGACTCGACGTCCTCCGCGCGGCCCTGCAGAGACAGCACGACGAGGCTGTCTCCGGGAGGAGCGAGTGATGGACGAACTCGAAAACAGGCTGCGCGGGATCACCTTGGCCGAGCCCCCGCTCGGCTTCGACCCGGACGAGGTCGCCGGGACGGCGGCGAAGAAGGCGCGGAACCGGCGAGGGGTCGTCGCCACGGGGGTCGCGACACTGGCGGTGATCGCGGCGGCGGTGGTGTTCGTGGCGCCGGGGGAGGGCCCGGCGCGAGTCTCGCCGGCCGCTTCGTCGGCGCAGGCCGCGCCGAAGGACGATCTTCAGCACCTGAAGGACGTGGTGCCGAAGGTGATCACCGGCGCGACGGACATCGAAGTGCGGAACTTCGTGGGGAACGGGGACCTGAAGACCTCGGAAGTCAGGTACACCGACGCCGAAGGGCGGCCGCGGGGCGTCAACCTCACGATCGCCGGTCCGGTGAGCACGAAGGACGGATATCCGCGCGAAAACCGGTGTGACCCGGCGAAGCGGGCCGACGCGATCGGGTCGGATCGCAAGCCGACGCGATGCGTGGAACTTCCGCGGCCGGACGGGAACTTCGTGGTGATCTCCGAAACCGCGCCGAAGTCGATGGACGACATGGACGGCGACATCATCCTCGGCCAGGGTTTCACGACCGGGAGGGTCGTCACCCGTGACGCGATCGCCTTCCGGCCCGCCGGTGGCATCGTCGGCGTCACCGATCTCGGCACGCTGGACGACGGCGACCGCGGTGCCCCGTCACTGAGCGACCAGCAGCTGCTGGCGCTGATCCTGGATCCGGCGTTCGTCCCGAGGTGATCATGGCGCGCGGTACCGGCGGGGACACGCCCGGTACCGCGCGCTTTCACCCCTTACGGCGGCGATGAGGGCAAACTGAACTCAGGGAATGTGGGGATCGCTGCAGCAGTAGGTAGGGAGTGGGCCGTGTACCGGGTTTTCGAGGCGCTCGACGAGCTCGTCACCATCGTGGAGGAAGCCCGCGGCGTGCCGATGACCTCCAGTTGCGTCGTGCCGCGCGGGGACACCCTCGAGCTGCTCGACGACATCCGCGACGCTCTGCCGGGTGAAGTGGACGACGCTCAGGACGTCCTGGACAAGCGCGATCAGCTGATCCAGACCGCCCGCACCGAAGCGGCGGAGACGATCACCACGGCGAACACCGAGGCCGACCGCACGGTCGCCGACGCGCAGGCCGAGGCCGAGCGCATCCTCGCCGACGCCCGCGCACGCGCCGAGCAGATGATGAGCGACGCGCACGGCGAGGCCGAGCGCATGGTCGCCGCCGGACAGGCCGAGTTCCAGAACCTCACGGACCGCTCCCGCGCCGAGTCGGAGCGGATGATCCAGGCGGGCCGCGACGCCTACGAGCGCGCCATCGAGGACGGCCGCGCCGAACAGGCCCGGCTCGTCGCCCAGACCGAGGTCGTCCAGGCCGCGCACGGCGAGGCGGCGCGCATCGTCGACGAGGCGCACGTCGAGGCCGACAAGCAGCGCGGCGACTGCGACGCCTACGTCGACGGGAAGCTCGCCGAGTTCTCCGAACTGCTGGCGACCACGCTGCGGACGGTCGATTCCGGGCGCAACCACCTGCGGTCGCCGGTCAACCTGCCCGGCAACAGCCGCACTTCGCTGTACGACTACCAGGGTTAGTCGCAAGTCCGTGAAGGCCTCCTTGCCTACCCTGAAGGTAGGGAAGGAGGCCTTCACGGACCGATAGGACCGTGCCCGAAAGTGAGTGGCGGGACCTGCGTACCCTGGTATCCGATGTCTGAGAACAAGTCGCCGCAGGCCAGGCCTGCGCAGCTGGACGACCGGAACCCGTGGGTGCTCGACACCCGCGAGCTCGGCCGTCACGCCGGCCTGAGCAAGGCCGTCCAACGCACCATCCCCGTCGAGACCGCGCTCGGTGTGCCCGACGTCATCACCATCGACGCCGGCTCCAGTCTCGAGCTCGACCTGTTGCTCGAGTCCGTCGTCGAAGGCGTGCTCGTCAGCGGTACGGCGTCCGCCGTCGCGACGGGGCACTGCTCGCGGTGCCTCGACCCGATCACCGAGGACGTCGAGGTCGACCTGACCGAGCTCTTCGCCTACCCCGGCTCCGCGACCGAGGAGACCACCGACGAGGACGAGATCCCTCGCCTGGTGGACGACCGGATCGACCTGGAGCCGACCGTCCGCGACGCGGTGGTGCTGGCGCTGCCGCTGGCCCCGCTGTGCGCCGAGGACTGCCGGGGACTGTGCATCGAATGCGGTGTCAAGTGGGCCGATCTCGAGCCCGGGCACGGGCATGAGAAGATAGACCCTCGGTGGGCCGCGCTGGTCGATCGTTTCGAAGACGAAACGGCCGATGACCAGGCCGATGGCCCCGGAAAGCAAGCCTGACGAGCACCAGCTCGTTCCGGAGAAGCAAGTTCGCTCGCGACCGCGGGCAGACCGTCTGAAGGAGATCTACTCGTGGCCGTCCCGAAGCGGAAGATGTCGCGATCCAACACCCGCGCGCGCCGCAGCCAGTGGAAGGCGGCTCCGGTTCAGCTGGTGCCCTGCTCCAACCGCGCCTGCAAGCAGCCGAAGCTCCAGCACATCGCGTGCCCGGCCTGCGGCCAGCACAACGGTCGCCAGGTCGTCGAGCCCGCCTGATCGGCAGCTGACGACATGGGGGGCAAGTCGGCCGGTGGACCACCCGCGGACCCCGCACCACTGCTCGAAGCACTCGGGATCACCATCGAGCCCGAGCTGCTGACGCTGTCGTTGACCCACCGTTCTTATGCCTATGAGAACGGTGGGTTGCCGCCGAACGAGCGTCTGGAGTTCCTCGGGGACGCGGTGCTGGGCCTGGTCGTCACCGACCACCTCTACAACACCCATCCCGACCTGGCCGAAGGTCAGCTCGCGAAGCTCCGTGCCAGCGTGGTCAACATGCACGCGCTGGCCAGGGTCGCGCGCGGCCTCGGCGAAGGCGGGCTGGGCAGGCATCTGTTGCTGGGCAAGGGCGAAGAGCTCACCGGCGGCCGGGACAAGGCGAGCATCCTTGCCGACGGGCTCGAAGCCGTCATCGGCGCCGCGTACCAGCAGCACGGCATCGACATCGCGCGCAAGCTCGTGCACCACCTGTTCGACGCCCTGCTCGCCGAGGCGCCGCTGCGTGGCGCCGGCCTGGACTGGAAGACCAGCCTCCAGGAGCTGACGGCGTCGGCGGGGCTCGGCGTGCCCGAATACAAGGTCGAGGACACCGGGCCGGATCACCGCAAGGAGTTCAGCGCCACCGTCCTCGTCGGCGGGCGTGAACTCGGCTACGGCTCGGGAACGACCAAGAAGGAAGCCGAGCAGAAGGCCGCCGAGACGGCCTGGCGCCAGCTTTCGGCCGAACTCGACATCGAGCAGCCGCCGAAGACGACGTAAGTCCCCTTCACCGGGACGGCTCGTTGACGCACCAGTCGGTGAATCAGTAACCTCATCGCGGTCCGCCGCCACTCACGCGACCTTTCCGGTCGCCTTTCGAGAGGTCGGCGGATGCGTCATTTCTGCCTTGTCACAGCGACGATTCTGACGCTGGTGACAGGTCCTGCCACGGCTTCGGCCGCCCAGGTCGTCCGGGTGACGTCGTTGAGCGCGTTGCAGTCCGCGATCGACAAGGCCCGTCCGGGCGACGAGATCCGGCTGGCCGACGGAAGCTACTCGGCGGGCTCGGCGATCACGATCAACCGGTCGGGAACGGCGAACGCGCCGATCACGGTCACCGCGGAACACGTCGGCAAGGCCGAGATCAAGGGATCCACGGGTTTCTCGTTCTCTTCGGGCGCTTCGCATGTCGTGCTGAGCGGCTTCAAGCTCCGGCACGGCGGTTCGCTGAGTGTGCCGGTGGGCAGCACGCACAACCGGCTGACCCGGCTCGACGTCCAGCTCTCCGGCGGCGGCAACTGGGTCACGCTCAACGGTGACGACACCGAGTTCGACCACAACGTCCTGCAGAACCGCACCACCCAGGGTGTCTTTCTCCAGGTGCTCGGCCCGGACAAGGACATGGCGAAGCGAGTTAAGGTTCATCACAACTACTTCTCCAACCACAAGTTCACGGGTTCGAACGGTGGCGAGTCGATCCGGTTCGGGCTGAGCCACCATCAGAAGTACTCGGCGGGCGGGGTCGTCGAGTACAACCTGTTCGAGAAGGCCGACGGGGATTCCGAGGCGATCTCCGTGAAGTCGTCGGACAACGTCATCCGGTACAACACGATCCGCGACAGCCGCGGCTTCATCGTGCTGCGCCACGGGGATCGCAGCGTGGTGGAGGGGAACATCCTGCTGGGCGAATCCGGGATCCGCTTCCACGGCAACGACCACAAGATCGTCAACAACTACGTGCACACCACGGCGAACCGCGGGATCGTCTTCGGCTCGGGCAACGAGGCGGACAGCGGGCCGGACAGCAAGCTCCACGACCGGCCAGACCGGGTCGTGGTCGCGTACAACACCGTCGTCGGGACCACCGACGTGATCCACGGCGACGGCGGCGACTTCAAGCCCAAGGACTGCGTACTCGCGAACAACATCCTGCAGGGGACGGGAAAGCTCGTGAGCATGCCGGGCGGTTCGGACGTGAAGTACGAGGGGAACATCGCCTGGGGCGGGTCCGCGGGAATGCCTTCGGGTGGTTACAAGGCCGTCGATCCCAAGCTGGTGCAGGACGGGGTGTACCGGCTGTCCGCCGGGAGCCCGGCGATCGACGCCGGTGTCGGCTCCTACCCGTACGCGGGCACCGACTTCGATCTGCAGACGCGGTCCGGGAAGTACGACGTCGGGGCCGACGAGCTGCTGCCCGGCGGATCGCGGAAAGCCTTGACGAAGGCGGATGTCGGGCCGCTCGCCCCTTGATGTTCCGTGAAGGACTCCTTGAGGGACCCTGAGTCCCTCAAGGAGTCCTTCACGGACCGGTGGGAGAATCGGCGTCATGCCCGAACTTCCCGAGGTCGAGGTGGTCCGTGCCGGGCTCGAGGCGCATGTCTCGGGCCGGACGATCACCGAGGTCGAAGTCCTCCACCCCCGCGCGATCCGCCGCCACGAGCTCGGCGCGGAGGACTTCGGCGGACGGCTCTCCGGCGTGAAGATCACCGCCGCCCGGCGCCGCGGCAAGTACCTGTGGCTGGAGCTTTCCGACGGCCAGGCCATGCTCGCGCATCTCGGCATGAGCGGCCAGATGCTCGTCCAGCCCGAGGACGCGCCCGACGAGAAGCACCTTCGCGTGCGGTTCCGCTTCGCCGACAAAGGGCCGGAGCTGCGCTTCGTCGATCAGCGAACCTTCGGCGGGCTCGCGCTCGCGGAACTCACCGAGGTCGACGGGACGGCGTTGCCGGGCACCATCGCGCATATCGCCCGCGACCCGATGGATCCGCGGTTCGACCTCGACCAGGCCGTCCGCGCGCTGCGGTCGAGGCGGACCGAGCTCAAACGCGCCCTGCTCGACCAGACGCTCGTCTCCGGCATCGGCAACATCTACGCCGACGAGGCACTCTGGCGCTCCAAGCTCCACTGGGCCCGCCCGACCGACAGGCTCACCGCGGCCCACGGCCGTACCGTGCTCACCGCCGCCAGCGAGGTGATGGCGGAGGCGCTGGTCGTCGGCGGGACCTCGTTCGACGCGCTTTACGTCAACATCAACGGCGAGTCCGGCTACTTCGACCGCTCGCTCGACGCCTACGGCCAGGAAGGACTGCCCTGCGGCCGGTGCGGGACGGCCATCCGGCGCGACCCCTTCATGAACCGTTCCTCGTTCTCCTGCCCGCGTTGCCAGCCGAAGCCGCGCGTGAGGTGAAAACTGTCGTGTATGGCGCGGGCGCCGCGTCAACTAGCATGAACGGGCACGACAGGTAGGGAGTGGGATGGTGGCCGCGATCGAGCCCGGTAAGACGACGCTCGCCGAGAAGATCGACAAGCTGTTCCAGATCGTGCTGAGACCCGATCGCGAGCCGTACAGCCACGAAGAGGTCGCCAAGGCGTGCCGCGAGGCCACCGGCGAGAGCTTTTCGACGACGTACCTGTGGCAGTTGCGCACCGGCCGTCGCGACAACCCGACGAAACGCCACCTCGAGGCGCTCGCCCAGTTCTTCGGCGTCTCGCCCGCGTACTTCTTCGACGACGAGCAGAGCGCCAAGATCGCCGAGGAACTCGCGCTCCTCGGCGCCCTCCGCGACGCCGGTGTCCGCGATGTCGCGCTCCGGGCCGTAACGCTTTCCCCCGACGGACTCGACACCATCAGCGACATGATCGACGCGATCGCCCGCAGGGAATCCGGACGGGGCGGCCCGAAGAAGGAGACGTGAGTGGACCGCCGCCATAAGGAGTTGTGGCGCCGCTGCCGGAGCCTCGCCGACGGCGTGGCCCTTCCCGAACCCTTCGACGCCGGGTCCTTCGTCGCCGAACTGGCCGCCGAACGCGGCCGCCCGATCGAATTGATGCAGGTCAGCGTTCCCTCCAGTGGCCCGTGCGGGCTGCTGATGAGCACCGAGCGCGCGGACTACATCCTCTATCCGACCAACACCACCGCCCTGCACCGGCGGCATATCCTGCTGCACGAGGTCGGCCATCTGCTGTGCGGTCACGTCGGTTCGGACGCGGGAGCCGACGGGATCGCGCTCGACGCCGCCGCCAGCAAGGCCCTCATGCCGAACCTCTCGCCCGAACTCGTCCGCCGCGTCCTCGGCCGCACGAGTTACAGCGCCGTCGAGGAGCAGGAGGCCGAACTGCTCGCCAGCCTCCTCGCGCAACGCGTCGCCCGGACGGCGGTGCGCGGCATCGCGCGTCTCGACGAGAGCGGGAGTGACCTCGCCGGCGGGATGGCCAGGGTCGACAACCTCTTCGGCAGCCGGAAACGGCGCCTGCCGTGACCGAAACCATCGCGTACTTCTGCTGCGTGGTGGCTTTCGCCGGCTTCGGCTACAAGCTGATCCAGGCCCGGCACACCCAGCCACTGCGGCGGATGTGGTTCCTCAGCGCGTTCGGGATGTGCATCGCGGGCGGCATCATGCTGCTCACCCCGGCGATGGAGAACGCCGTCGGCGTCGAAGAACCCATCGGCAGTCTCCTGAACCTCGCGGCCGACCTGCTCAAGATCGGCGCGATGGCCTTCGCGGTCGCGTTCGCGCATTCGCTGAAATTGGGGGAGGGCAAGCGGATCGGCTGGCACGCGGTGCTGTCCTGGACCGTCGTGGCCGCCGAGATCGCGCTCTTCTTCCTCTCCGGCAGCTACCGCGTCGGCGAGCACACCGCCGCCGGACCGGGCGGGCTCGGCTGGTTCGTCGCGTACAACGTTCTTTTCCTCGTCTACGGCCTGATCAGCCTGCTGACGTTCTCGATCGTTTTCGCCCGCTTCGCGCGGCATGCCGCCCCCGGCCCGCTTCGCACCGGGCTGTGGCTGCTCGTCGGTGGCGGGGTGTCCGCGCTGGGCTGGACCTTCTGGGATGTCGACGACATCTACATCCTCGCCACCACGGGTGCGGTCGACGCCGGCGAGGACACGCTCTCGGCGATCCTGGCGGCGCTGAGCGTCGGGCTCGCCGGGGCGGGCGCGACGCTCAGCGTGTGGGGGCCTGCGCTGGCCACCCCGTTCCGGCTGATCGGCACGTACCGGACGTACCGGCGGATCGAACCGTTGTGGGCCGCGCTGCGCGAAGCCGTCCCGGGGATCGCGCTGGACCCGGGCCCCGGTATGCCGGGCGGCGTCGAATTCGCCTTGTACCGCAGGGTCATCGAGATCCGGGACGGCCATCTCGCGCTGCGGCCCTACTTCGATCCGGACGTCCCGCCGGTCGCGGAAGCCGAAGCACGCAAGGCGAAGACCCCCGAAGCCCGCGTACCCGCGACGATCGAGGCCGCGGCCTTGGCCGCCGCGCTCGTCGCCTCCGAGGCGGGCCGCCGGTACGCCCCCGACGACGTTCCGGCGACCTACCTCGACGAGCCGGACATCGCCACCGAGGCGGCGTGGCTGGTGGAGGTCACGCGAGCCTGGCGACGGTCCGCCGTGGTCGGGCGCATTCGCCAGCGGGCGCGGGAAACACTCGCCGCCTAGGCGACGATCGCGGTGACGGCGGCCGCCGCCGAGACCAGCGCGAGCCAGATCGGCGGGGCGACGTCCTTGATCCCGTCGCCCGCCCGCGCGTGGGAGATCGCCGCCCCGATCAGCAACGCCACCAGGCCGATCGCCGCGGCGATCCCCAAGGGCTGCCAGAAGAATCCGGCCACCAGGCCCGCCGCTCCCGCGAGTTCGAGCGCGCCGATCCCCTGGATCTCCCGGACCGAGAAGCCGAGCCTCTCGGTCCGGGAGACCAACGCCTGCTGACGCAGGACCTTCGCCACCCCCAGTACGGCGAAGATCGCGATCAGCAGCACCGACAACACCGCATATGTCACGGCCATGACGAACTCCTTGGTGTGGAAGGGTTTCAGACCGTGACGCGGCGCATCGTGGCGAACCCGCCGGCACCCGCGACGCAGACCAGCAGGGCGAGCACCCCGGTCACGCCGCCGACGGTCAGCGTGCTGAAGAACGTGCCGACCTTCGGCCAGGACTCGGTCCAGCTGAGCAGCAGCACCCCGCCCAGCAGCACCAGCACCTGCGCGGCGGCGAACAGGACGACACCCACCACCGCGGCGCGCCGGTAGATCAGGCCGTACCACATGCCGTAGACGAACATCAGCGTCAGGAAGACGAACGACGTGAGCAGGGTCAGGTACCAGGGGCCGTCGAGCAGCCAGGGAACGCGGAAGTAGTTGAGGCCGAGTCCCCAGCCGCGGGTCGCTTCTTCGATCGCCTGGAGCACGGTGATCCCGGCCGCGTACACCGCGGAAAGCCCGGCTACCAAAAGGATCGTGCCGAGGTAGTACGACCGCCTCGACACGCCGAGCGCGAGCCCGAACGGGAGCGATTTCGTCATGCTCAAGGCCCCGCAGACCAACATGAACACGAACAGCGTGAACAGGCCGCCGGAGTAGTTCTCCTCGGGGGTCTCGGGAATCACCGCGAAGATGGTGAGATTCACCAGGAACGCGAAGAACGTGACGCCGACCGGGAGGACCAGGAACTGGAGCCGGTCCACCAGGTGGTAGCGCGCGACGTTGACCAGGGTGTTCATGCGGACGCCTCCTCTGCGGTCTGTCCGTTGGAGGTGTGCACCATCAACTGCTGCAAGGAAAGCGGCTCCAGCTTCAGGTGCAGGGCCTGTGCTTTCGCCTTCGCGGCGGCGTCGAGCGCGTCGGAGACGGTGACCGAAGCCCGCGACCCGATCTTGCGGCGGTGCAGCACCCGGCGGCCGGCGACGAAGTCGTCCACCGCGAGGGCCGTGCCGGACACCGTGACGGCGGTGCCGCGCAGTTCGTCGGCGGGCGCGTCGAGGACGACGCGGCCTTTGTCGATCATCACCACGTGCTCCAGCAGATCGGCCACTTCGTCGATCAGGTGCGTGGAGAGCAGGATCGTGCGCGGGTGAGCCGAATAGTCGTCGAGCAACCGGTCGTAGAACAGCTGACGCGCGACGGCGTCGAGGCCCGCGTACGGCTCGTCGAGCAGCGTGAGTTCCGCTCGCGCCGCGAGCCCGATCGTGATCGACAGCGCCGAACGCATCCCTCGCGAGAGCTTCTTGATCGGGCGCTTCGTCGGCAGGTCGAAGTCGCGGAGCAGGGTGTCGGCCAGTTCCGCGTCCCAGTTCGGGTAGAACCACGACGCCGCCGAAAGGGCATGCCGCACCTTGAAATCCGGGAACTGCTGGTCTTCGCGGACGAGCACCAGGCGCCGCAGCACGCGCTCGTTCTCGACCGGGCTCTCGCCGAACACACGGACCGAGCCGGTGCTGGCGAACTCCTGCGCCGTGACGATGCGCAGGAAAGTGCTCTTGCCCGCGCCGTTGCGGCCGAGCAGGCCGGTGATCTTGCCTTCTTCTATGTCGACCGAGACATCGCCGAGCGCGAGGTGGTCGCCGTAGCGCCGGGTCAGGCCGGTGGTCGAAATGGTCGGCGTCATGCGGCTGGTCCTCCGTTCCGGTGTCCGTTCCCGCGGATGAGCGAGATCAAGGTTTCGTCGTCGATGCCGAGGCGCCTGGCTTCGATGAGCATCGGGTCGAGGTACTGCTCGGCGAACCGCTGCCGCCGGTCGGTGAGCAGCTTCTGCCGCGCGCCGGCGGCGACGAACATGCCGATACCGCGCCGCTTTTCGAGCAGATTGTCATCGGCGAGCAGATTGATCCCCTTGGCCGCCGTCGCCGGATTGATCCGGTAGAAGGCGGCGAGTTCGTTGGTTGACGGCACGCGTTCCCCCTCGGCCAGGCTTCCCTCGGCGATGTCGTCGGCGATCTGTTCGGCGATCTGCACGAACAGGGGTGTTCCTTCGTCGAGCACGACACCTCCGTCCCCAGTCTTCGTGCACCCTCGCGGGGTGCGGTGGTTCATTACTGGACTAAGTAACCCATGAACCACCCGACGGACGCAAGTGGCTTCCGCCGTGCGCACTACTGTGCAATGCGTGGTACCTTCTGTTGCGTAAGACTGGGAGGGACGCGACTGTGGAGATCAGTCAGCTACTTAAAGGCGTGCTGGACCTCGCCGTTCTCGCGGTGCTTCGCGGAGAGGACGGCTACGGCTACGACGTGCTCCGAAGACTCCGTATCGCGGGATTGCAGGAAGTGGGCGACGCTTCGGTGTACGGGACGCTTCGGCGGCTGTACAAGGCAGGCCTGCTGACGTCCTATGTGGTGCCGAGCGAGGAAGGCCCGCACCGCAAGTACTACAGCCTCAACGAGCCGGGTCGACAGCGTCTCGAAGAGTCGGGGCAGACCTGGCGGACTTTCGCCACGACAATGAACAGCCTGTTGGGAGAGGCAGCATGAGCACGCAGAATCCGACCGCCGTGCGGGTGTATCTGGCGAGGGTCAGGAGCGCGCTCGCCGACCTGCCCGAGAGCGAAGTCGAGGAGATCCTCGAAGACGTCCGGCCCCATCTCGCCGAGATGGAGGCGGAGCTGGGGGAGAACCCCAAGGTCGACGCCTTGATCGAACGGTTGGGCAGCCCGGAAAGCTACGCCGCCGAATTGCGGGCCTCCGGCGGTTACCCGCCGCGTCCGCCCGAGGCGGGCGACAAGACCGCCGTGCTGAAGGTGAAGACCGGGATCGGCGGAGCGCGGTTCGCGTTCTGGGGCTTGGTGTTCTCCGTCGGCGGCTTCGCGTTGTTCGGCTTCGCGGCCGCGGTGTGGGTGCGGGTGGAGCCGTTGCTGGGACTGCTTTTCGTCGCACCCGTGCTCGCGATCAGCGTCGCCTACGTGGTCCGGAGGGGAGTCGCCCCGATCGCGGAACTGCCCGAGGTGGTCAAGCTCCGCGAGATCGCGACCTCGTTCCAGGGCAACCGGAACAGCAAGGGGGTCAACTACTTCCGCACGCTCAAGCCGGCGTGGTGGGTGCTGTGCGCGGCGGTGCTGGTCGTCTTCGGCCTGCTGCTCGTGCTCCGCGACACCGAGGCCGTGCTCTTGCTGCCGCTGATGCTGCTGGCCGCCGTCGCGGTGGTCTGGGCGGGGCCGAAGCTGAAGACCGACCGGCGGCTGCTGTGGCTGGCCGTTCCGGTCTCGGCGTTCGTCATCGGCAGCATGCTCGGCGGCGCGGGCGCGGCGGTCGATCTGATCGCGAAGCGTTCGTACAGCGGAGGTTCCTACAACAGCGGCTACACGCCGAACTACAACGACAACTACGGCAATCCGCAGTTGATGTACGGCAGCCAGGACGTGGAGAACATCTACGCGTTCGACGCCGAGGGCAAGCCGTTGACCGAGATCTACCTCTACGACGAGAACGGCCGTCCGCTCAGCACGACCCGGTACGCCTGTGAGCGGAGCACGGGTGAGAAGCGGAAGGTCGGCGACGACAACCGCTACCCGCGGCCGCGGCTCGAACGGGGAGTCCAGGACAACGACGGAAACCGCGACGGCTACAACGGTTCTCGCGGCTATTGCCAGGAACGGGCCGAAGTGCCGTTCAGCGCGGCGATCCCGAAGGCGGTGCCGGTGCCGCCGACTTCGCAGGCGGCCCCGCCGTCGTCCACCCCGGTGGCGCCGCCGTCGAACTCCACCCAGCCGACGCGGTAGGTGGCCCGGGCGGAGGCGGCTGTCGGGGGCGCCTCCGCCCGCGTTTCGTCCTCTGAATGCGGTAGTCGGTTACGCGAACCACAGCATTCAGAGGACGAAATGCGGATGTGCCGCGAGCCGGCACCTCGTGCTGAGGTGCCGGCTCGCGTGGGGTGAGGCTCAGTGGTTGAACGCGCTCCTGGCGGCCAGGTCGGCCAGCAGGGCGCGGCCCTTCTCGGCGTTGCGCGGCTGGGCCAGGACGTCGTAACGCCGGGCGACCAGCTGGCTCTGCGAGATGAACCCTCGCTTGTTCTTCGACGACGCGTACCCCAGGGCGCCGAACAGCAGGTTGAACCCGATACCGCCGACCAGGCCGACGATGATCGGCACCAGCCCGGCGCCCGGGTTCAGCAGGCTCAGCACGAGCCCGAGGAACACACCGAACATCGCGCCGGACAGCGCCGAGCTGGTCAGCACCTTGCTCCAGCCCATCCGCCCGGCGATCCGCTCGACCAGGATCGGTTCGACACCGACGATGGTCACGTCCGTGATCGGGAAGTCCGTTCCCGCGAGGTGGTCGACGGCACGCTGCGCTTCGGAGTACGACTCGTAGGAGCCGATCGGCCACCCGCTGGGCAGCGTCGGGAGCTGAGCCCGTCCCTGGGGCTCGGTGAACGTGGTCTGCTGCGTGAATGCCTGTGTCATTCCTTCTCACCTCTCTTGATCCGTACAACGTCCCGGATGCGCGGATCTCCTCCCGGTGCGGCGGGATTCACAGCATCTTCTCAGCCGGGCATCACAGACAATCCGCCCAGGGATCAACTACGGTCAGCAATGGATGACGAACCAGACCATTGACCGAGTTGACCGGGTTCGGCCGACCCGGTAGGAAGAAGCTGCAAAGGTACCGCTTCGAACCTTTAGGTGAGGCTGATGGCGAACAGGCGCGGCATGCTCACGCTGGATCGGCTCCGGGAACTGGTCGAGGACGGCACCGTCGACACGGTGCTGGTGGCGATCACCGACATGCAGGGCAGGCTGCAGGGCAAACGCTGCGCCGCCGAGTACTTCCTCAACGAGGTCGTCGAACACGCCACCGAAGCGTGCAACTACCTCCTCGCCGTCGACGTGGACATGAACACCGTCGACGGCTTCGCGATGTCGTCCTGGGAGACCGGCTACGGCGACTTCGTCATGCGCCCGGATTTCGGCACGCTGCGCCTGCTCCCGTGGCAGGAGGGCACCGCGCTCGTCCTCGCCGACCTCGAACGGGTGCAGGGCGGAGCGGTGGCCCCCTCGCCTCGCCAGATCCTGCGCGGCCAGCTCGACAGGCTCGCCGAGCGCGGTCTCGCCGCCTACGTCGGCACCGAACTGGAGTTCATCGTCTTCGACGACACCTTCGAGTCGGCCTGGGACAAGCGCTATCAGGATCTTCGCCCGGCCAACCAGTACAACGTCGACTACTCGATGCTCGGCACCGCCCGGATCGAACCGCTGCTGCGCCGCATCCGCAACGAGATGGGCGGCGCGGGGCTGTACGTCGAGTCGGCCAAGGGTGAATGCAATCCCGGCCAGCACGAGATCGCCTTCCGCTACGCCGACGCGCTGACCACCTGCGACAACCACAGCGTCTACAAGACCGGGTCCAAGGAGATCGCCGCGCAGGAGGGCAAGAGCCTCACGTTCATGGCGAAGTACAACGAGCGCGAGGGCAATTCCTGCCATATCCACATCAGCCTGCGCTCGGCCGCGGGCGAGCCCGTCCTGGCGGGCGAGGGTCCCGGCGGGTTCTCGCCGATGATGGAGCACTTCCTCGCCGGTCAGCTCGCCGGACTGCGTGAGCTGACCTACTTCTTCGCGCCGAACATCAACTCCTACAAGCGTTTCGTCCCTGGCAGCTTCGCGCCGACGGCCGTCGCGTGGGGCACGGACAACCGCACGTGCGCACTCCGTGTCGTCGGGCACGGAGACTCGCTGCGCACCGAGAACCGTGTCCCCGGCGGCGACGTGAACCCGTATCTCGCGGTGGCCGCGCTGATCGCGGCCGGGCTGCACGGCATCGAGAACGAGCTCGAGCTGGAGCCGGAGTTCCAGGGCAACGCCTACGGTTCCGGCAAACCGACCGTGCCGACGACCCTGCGGGAATCCGCGGCGCTGCTGGACAAGAGCGAACTCGCGAGGTCCGCGTTCGGGGACGAGGTCGTCGACCACTACCTGAACGCGGCGAAGGTCGAGCTCACCGCGTACGACGCCGCCGTCACCGACTGGGAGAGGATCCGTGGCTTCGAACGCCTCTGAGCCTTTGATCGGGCTCACGTCCTATTTGGAACCCGCGAAGTTCCTGGTGTGGGAGACCGAAGCGGCGCTGCTTCATCGGGTCTACGTCGACGGGATCGTCGCGGCGGGCGGGATCCCGGTCCTGCTGCCGCCGGTGAGCGAGGCACACGATCGGCTGATGTCCGCCGTGGACGGTCTCGTGCTGGTCGGCGGCGCGGACGTCGACCCGGCGCGGTACGGCCAGGAGCAGCACGCGACGACGTACACGAGGCCGAACCGGGACGCGTTCGAGTTCGGGCTGCTCCGGTCCGCTTTGGACAGTGGAAGACCGGTACTCGGCGTCTGCCGCGGGTTGCAGGTGCTCAGCGTCGCGCTGGGCGGCACGCTCGTCCAGCACCTGCCCGACACTGTGGACTGCAAGGATCACCAGCCCGCGCCCGGGACCTTCGGCACCACTACGGTGACGCTTGCCGAGGGCAGCCGCGTCGCGTCGATCCTCGGCGCCGAGACCAAGGTGCCGTGTTACCACCATCAGGCGATCGACAAGCTCGGCGACGGGCTGGTCCCGGTCGGCTGGGCCGCCGACGGGACCATCGAGGCGGCCGAGCTTCCCGGCGACGGGTTCGTAGTCGGCGTCCAATGGCATCCCGAACAGAATCCCGACGACATCAGGCTTTTCGAGGCACTCGTAGAAGCAGCTAAGGAGCGCGCATGACCACGTTCGAGGTGATCAACCCCGCCACCGAGGAGGTGGTGCGGTCGGTCGAGCTGACCTCGGCGGAGGAGACCGACGCGGCGATCGCCCGCGCACACGCGGCGTTCCCCGCCTGGCGCGCGGTGGCTCCCGGCGACCGGGCACGGCTGCTGCGCCGGTTCGCCGACGCCGTCGACGCCGACCTCGAGAACCTCGCCGAGCTGGAAGTCGTCAACGCGGGGCATACGATCGGCAACGCGCGCTGGGAGGCGGGCAACGTCCGCGACGTGCTGACGTACTACTCGGCGTCGCCCGAACGGTTGAGCGGCAAGCAGATCCCGGTGCCCGGCGGCGTGAACATGACGTTCCACGAGCCGCTCGGTGTGGTGGGGGTGATCGTGCCGTGGAACTTCCCGATGCCCATCGCGGGCTGGGGGTTCGCGCCCGCGCTCGCCGCCGGGAACACCGTCGTGCTCAAACCCGCCGAGCTCACCCCGCTGACCGCGATCCGCCTCGGCGAGCTCGCCCGCGAGGCGGGGATCCCCGAAGACGTCTTCCAGGTGCTTCCCGGTAAGGGATCCGTGGTGGGACAGCGCTTCGTGGACCACCCGGCGGTGCGGAAGGTGGTGTTCACCGGCTCCACCGAGGTCGGCAAGCAGATCATGGCGGGCTGCGCCGCGCAGGTGAAACGGGTGACCCTGGAGCTCGGCGGCAAGAACGCGAACATCGTGTTCGCCGACGCCGACCTGGAGAAGGCCGCGGCCACCGCGCCGTACGGCGTCTTCGACAACGCCGGGCAGGACTGCTGCGCGCGGTCGCTGATCCTGGTGCAGGCGAGCGTGTACGAGAAGTTCATGGAGCTGCTGGAACCCGCCGTGAACGGTGTCGTCGTCGGGGATCCGCGGCTGGAAGTGACCGAGATGGGGCCGCTGATCTCGGCCGGGCATCATGCGAAGGTGTCGTCCTATGTGGACGATTCGGCGCCGGTCGCCTTCCGGGGCAACGCTCCCGTCGGGCCGGGCTACTGGTTCGCGCCGACCGTCGTCACCCCGCCGGATCTGCGGCATCCGCTGGCCTCGGACGAGATCTTCGGCCCGGTCGTCGCCGTGGTCCCGTTCGACGGCGAGACGGACGCGGTGACCATGGCCAACCACACGGAGTACGGGCTGTCCGGCTCGATCTGGACCCGCGATGTCGGCCGCGCCTTCCGCGTCGCACGCGGCGTCGAAGCCGGGAACCTGTCGGTCAACTCGCATTCGTCCGTCCGGTACTGGACGCCGTTCGGCGGGTTCAAGCAATCCGGATTGGGCCGCGAGCTCGGCCCGGACGCCGTCGACGCCTTCACCGAGACCAAGAATGTCTTCATCAGCACGGAGGAATAAGCAATGGTTCAGCGTTTCGAAGGCCGCGTCGCGGTCATCACCGGCGGCAGCAGCGGGATCGGTCTCGCCACCGCGCGGCGGCTGGCGAGCGAAGGCGCGAAGGTCGTCATCGGTGACATCTCTGCCGACGCGGGCAAGGCGGCGGCCGACGAGGTCGGCGGCCTGTTCGTGCAGGCCGACGTCACCGACGCCGAGCAGGTCGAGGCCCTCTTCCAGACCACTGTGGACACTTTCGGCTCGGTCGACGTCGCGTTCAACAACGCCGGCATCTCCCCGCCCGAGGACGACTCGATCCTCACCACGGGCATCGAGGCGTGGGAGAAGGTGCAGAAGGTCAACCTGACGTCGGTGTACCTGTGCTGCAAGGCGGTTTTGCCGCATATGCAGCGGCAGGGGAAGGGTTCGATCATCAACACGGCGTCGTTCGTCGCGGTGATGGGCGCGGCGACGTCGCAGATCTCCTACACCGCGTCCAAGGGCGGGGTGCTGGCGATGAGCCGGGAACTGGGCGTGCAGTTCGCGCGGGAGAACATCCGGGTGAACGCGCTGTGCCCGGGTCCGGTGAACACGCCGCTGCTCAAAGAGCTGTTCGCGAAGGACCCCGAACGGGCGGCGCGGCGGCTGGTGCACGTGCCGGTCGGCCGGTTCGCGGAGCCGGAGGAGATCGCGGCAGCCGTCGCGTTCCTGGCGAGCGACGATGCCTCGTTCATCACCGCTTCGCAGTTCCTGGTGGACGGCGGCATCTCGGGCGCCTACGTCACCCCGCTCTGACCCCTGCATTTAGTCCTCTAAATGCGCTGAAGTACATGATGGCCCCCTTCCTTGCGCCTAGGTACAGGAAGGGGGCCTTCATGTACTCGGGCCGGCGGTCGCGCTCGGTCCGGGAGCCGAAGGACGCTTTCCCCGCGTCTCGTGCGGTGAAGGGCCCTTTCGCCTCGCGTGATCAGGGCCGTCACTCGCGTGATCAGAGGCGTAACTCACGAGTTTCGTCTCTGATCACGCGAGTGACGGCTCCAAGCACGCAAGTGACGTCGTCGGGCGGAAGTAGACGCGCGCTGAACAGGCCAGGTACGGTGTGCGCACAACTGCAGATCGGGCCGTCGAGCTGGAGCGGGAGAGCCCCCATGAACGTGGTGGGGCACCGAAGGAGCAAACTCCCCGGAATCTCTCAGGTACCCACTACCGCTTCCGCGAGGCCACTCTGGAAAGCAGGCGCGCAAGTGCGCCTCACCCAAGGTGAAAGCCACCCTGCGACGGGTGGTGAAACTCTCAGGTGCCATGACAGAGGGGGAGTTCCCAGCGCACCGGTCTATCCGGCGCCTGATTGAAGGAGCTCCCTTGACCAGTACGTCCTTCGACGACCGGCACATCGGCCCCTCGGAGTCCGAGCAGGCCAAGATGCTCGCCGAGGTCGGCTACGGCAGTCTCGATGCCCTGGTACAGGCCGCGGTGCCGTCCGCGATCCGCGTCACCCGCGACCTCGACCTTCCCCCCGCCGCGTCCGAAGAGGACGCCATCGCCGAGCTTCGCGCGCTCGCCGCGCTCAACAAGCCGATGACGCAGATGATCGGTCTCGGCTTCCACGACACGGTCACCCCGGCGGTCATCCGCCGCAACGTGCTGGAGAACCCGGCCTGGTACACGGCGTACACGCCGTACCAGCCGGAGATCTCGCAGGGCCGTCTCGAAGCCCTCCTCAACTTCCAGACCATGGTCTCCGAGCTGGCCGGGCTCGCCACCGCGAACGCCTCGCTGCTCGACGAGTCCACCGCCGTCGCCGAGGCCGTCATGCTGATGCGCCGCGCGTCGAAGGCGAAGTCGAACAAGGTCGTCCTCGACGCCGAGTGCCTGCCGCAGACCATCGCCGTCGTCCGCACCCGCGCCGAGGCGATGGGCGTCGAGGTCGAGGTCCGTGACCTGCTCACCGGCCTGCCGGAGGAGTTCTTCGGCGTCGTCGTCCAGTACCCGGGCGCTTCCGGTGTGCTGCGCGGCGCGGGTTTCTACTCCGCCATCTCCGAGACCGCGAAGGCCGCCGGCGCGCTGTACACCGTCGCCGCCGACCTGCTCGCCCTCACGCTGATCACCGCGCCGGGTGAGTTCGGCGCCGACATCGCCGCCGGTTCGACCCAGCGGTTCGGTGTCCCGCTCGGGTACGGCGGCCCGCACGCCGGATTCATGGCCGTCCGCGCCGGGCTCGAGCGCTCGCTGCCGGGCCGCCTGGTCGGGGTGTCGGTCGACGCCGACGGCAACCCCGCGTACCGCCTCGCCCTGCAGACCCGCGAGCAGCACATCCGCCGCGAGAAGGCCACCTCCAACATCTGTACCGCGCAGGTCCTGCCCGCCGTGCTCGCCGCGATGTACGCGGTCTACCACGGTCCGGACGGCCTCAAGCGCATCGCGACCCGCGTCCACGAACTCGCCGCCGGGCTGGCTGGGGCGCTGCGCGCGGCGGGCGTCGAGGTTGTCCACGAGGGCTTCTTCGACACCGTCCTCGCCCGCATGCCCGGCCAGGCCGAAGCGGTCGTCGCGGTCGCCCGTGAGAACGGGATCAACCTCGGCCCGGTCGACGCCGACCACGTCCGCGTCGCCGTCGACGAGGTCACCACGCCCGCGATCATCGCCAAGGTGCTCAACGCTTTCGGCGTCGAGAACCAGGCGGAAAGCTCCGGGGCGTTGCCCACCGGTCTCGGCCGCGAGAGCGAGTACCTCACCCACGAGGTCTTCCACTCCCACCGCTCCGAGACCGCGATGCTGCGCTACCTGCGCGGACTGTCCGATCTGGACTACGCGCTCGACCGCGGCATGATCCCGCTCGGCTCCTGCACGATGAAGCTCAACGCCACCACCGAGATGGAGCCGATCAGCTGGCGCGAGTTCGCGGGCATCCACCCGTTCGCCCCGGCCGAGGACGCCGAGGGCTACCACGTGCTGGTCGAGCAGCTGTCGACCTGGCTGGCCGAGGTCACCGGCTACGACAAGGTGTCGCTGCAGCCGAACGCCGGCAGCCAGGGCGAGCTCGCCGGTCTGCTCGCGATCCGCGCGTACCACCACGCGAATGGCCAGCAGGAGCGTGAGGTCTGCCTGATCCCGTCGTCCGCGCACGGCACGAACGCCGCCTCCGCGGTCATGGCAGGCATGCGCGTCGTCGTGGTCAAGTGCACCGACGAGGGCAACGTCGACCTCGAAGACCTGCGGGCCAAGGTCGAGGCCAACCGCGACACGCTGTCCGCGATCATGGTCACGTACCCGTCCACGCACGGCGTGTACGAGCACGGCATCGACGAGCTGGCCAAGATCGTCCACGACGCGGGCGGCCAGGTCTACGTCGACGGCGCGAACCTCAACGCCCTGCTGGGTCTCGCCAAGCCGGGCGAGTTCGGCGGCGACGTCTCGCACCTGAACCTGCACAAGACCTTCTGCATCCCGCACGGCGGTGGCGGCCCCGGTGTCGGCCCGGTCGCGGTCCGCGCGCACCTCGCGCCGTACCTGCCGAACCACCCGCTGCTGGAGAAGGCCGGCCCCGAAACCGGTGTCGGCCCGATCAGCGCCGCCCCGTACGGCTCGGCGTCGATCCTGCCGATCTCGTGGGCGTACGTCCGCATGATGGGCGCGGGCGGGCTCACCGCCGCGACGCAGGTCGCCGTCCTCGCGGCGAACTACGTGGCCAAGCGCCTCAACCAGCACTACCCGGTGCTCTACACCGGCCAGGACGGCCTGGTCGCGCACGAGTGCATCCTCGACCTGCGCGGTCTCACCAAGGAGACCGGCGTCAGCGTCGACGACGTCGCGAAGCGCCTGATCGACTACGGCTTCCACGCCCCGACCATGTCGTTCCCGGTCGCGGGCACGCTGATGGTCGAGCCGACCGAATCCGAGGACCTTGGCGAGATCGACCGCTTCATCGAGGCCATGATCGCCATCCGCGCGGAGATCGACGCCGTCGCACAGGGCAAGTGGGCCGCGGACAACAGCCCGCTGCGCAACGCCCCCCACACCGCCGAGACCCTCGTCGGCGACTGGGACCTGCCCTACGACCGCGAACTGGCGGTGTACCCCGCCGGAGTGAATCGCAAGGCCAAGTACTGGCCCCCGGTGCGCCGCATCGACGGTGCGCGCGGGGACCGTAACCTCGTCTGCTCCTGCCCGCCGCTCAACGCCTACGAGAACTGAGGCACTTGATGTCGAAAGAGACGTCCCTGCACGGAGTCCACAAAGGACTGGGTGCGCTGTTCACCGATTTCGCGGGCTGGTCGATGCCGATCCGCTATTCCAGCGAACTGGCGGAGCACAAGGCGGTCCGCGAGGCCGCGGGCCTGTTCGACCTGTCCCACATGGCCGAAATCGAGGTGACCGGCCCGCAGGCCGCCGACACCCTCGACTTCGCGCTGGTCGGCAACCTGTCCGGCGTGAAGCCGGGCCGGGCGCGCTACACGATGATCTGCGACGAGAACGGCGGCGTGCTGGACGACCTGGTCGTCTACCGCCTCGCCGACGAGAAGTTCCTGGTCGTGGCCAACGCGGGCAACGCCGCCGTGGTCGCGGAAGCGCTGGCCGAGCGGGTCTCGGGTTTCGACGCGGTCGTCGAGAACAAGTCCGAGGACGTCGCGCTGATCGCCGTCCAGGGCCCGAAGGCCGTCGAGATCCTGGGTGCGGTCACCGACGCCGACCTGGGCGCGCTCAAGTACTACGCGAGCGTCCCGGCCGTCGTGAAGGGTCACGACGTCCTGCTCGCCCGCACCGGCTACACCGGCGAGGACGGCTTCGAGCTGTACGTCCCGGCCGGTGAGGCCCCCGCCGTCTGGCGCATCCTGACCGACGCGGGCGAGCCGCACGGCCTGCTCCCGGCCGGTCTCGCCTGCCGCGACACCCTGCGTCTCGAAGCCGGAATGCCGTTGTACGGCAACGAACTCAGCCTTCAGCTGAGCCCGTTCGAGGCCGGCCTCGGCCGCGTGGTCAAGTTCGAGAAGCCGAACGACTTCGTCGGCAAGGCCGCGCTCGAGGAACTGTCCAAGAAGGACGTTCCCCGGGTGCGCGTCGGGCTCAAGGGCTCCGGCCGCCGCGCGCCGCGCCACGGTTACACCGTCCTGGCGGGCGAGACCGAGATCGGCGAGGTCACCAGCGGTGCCCTTTCGCCGACGCTGGGTTACCCGATCGCCATGGCCTACGTGGACCGGGAGCACTCCGAGCCCGGCACCGAGCTTTCCGTCGACATCCGGGGCCGTATCGAGCCCGTCGAGGTCGTCGCCCTGCCCTTCTACTCCCGCGCCTGAAAGGCCCCCGAATCACCATGAGCATCCCCCAGGACCTGAAGTACACGAAGGAACACGAGTGGCTGAACGTCGCCGACGGCGTCGCCACCGTGGGCATCACCGCCTTCGCCGCCGAGTCGCTCGGTGACATCGTGTTCGTCCAGCTTCCCTCGGTCGGCGACACCGTCACCGCGGGCGAGGTGTTCGGCGAGGTCGAGTCGACCAAATCGGTCAGCGAGCTGTACGCACCCGTGGACGGCGAGGTCGTCGAGGTGAACGAGGCCACAACGGACACCCCCGAGCTCATCAACTCGGACCCGTACGCCGAAGGATGGCTCTTGAAGGTGCGTCTGTCCGGCGACGTGCCCGCCCTGCTCGACGCCCAGGCGTACGCCGTCCTGACCCAGGAGAACTGACATGTTCAACGCTGCCCTGTCCGATGTGGACCCCGAGGTCGCCACCGCCGTCGCGGCCGAACTCGACCGGCAGCAGTCGACCCTGGAGATGATCGCCTCGGAGAACTTCGCCCCGGTGGGCGTGCTCGAGGCCCAGGGTTCGGTGCTGACCAACAAGTACGCCGAGGGTTACCCCGGCCGCCGCTACTACGGCGGTTGCGAGCACGTCGACGTCATCGAGCAGCTGGCGATCGACCGCGCGAAGGCCCTGTTCGGCGCCGAGCACGCCAACGTCCAGCCGCACTCCGGCGCGCAGGCCAACGCCGCCGCCATGGTCGCGGTGCTCAACCCCGGCGACACCATCCTCGGTCTCGACCTCGCCCACGGCGGGCACCTGACCCACGGGATGAAGATCAACTTCTCCGGCAAGCTCTACAACGTCGTCGCGTACCACGTCGACAAAGAGACCGGGATCGTCGACATCGAGGAGATCGAGCGCCTCGCCAAGGAGCACAAGCCGAAGCTGATCATCGCCGGCTGGTCGGCGTACCCGCGTCAGCTCGACTTCGCCGAGTTCCGCCGCATCGCCGACGAGGTCGGCGCGAAGGTCATGGTCGACATGGCGCACTTCGCCGGCCTGGTCGCGGCCGGGCTGCACCCGAGCCCGGTGCCCTACGCCGACATCGTCACCACGACCACGCACAAGACCCTCGGCGGCCCGCGTGGCGGCATCATCCTGTCCCGCCAGGAACTCGCCAAGAAGATCAACTCGGCGGTCTTCCCCGGCCAGCAGGGCGGTCCTCTGGAGCACGTCATCGCCGCCAAGGCCGTCGCGCTCAAGATCGCCGCGAGCGAGGAGTTCCGCGAGCGCCAGCAGCGCGTGCTCGAAGGCGCGAAGATCCTGGCCGACCGCCTTTCGCGCACGGACTGCAGCGAAGCCGGCGTCCGCGTGCTGACCGGCGGTACCGACGTGCACCTGGTGCTCGTCGATCTGGTCAACTCCACTTTGGACGGTCAGCAGGCCGAGGACCGGCTGCACTCCGTCGGTATCACGGTCAACCGCAACGCCGTCCCGTTCGACCCGCGTCCGCCGATGGTCACCTCCGGCCTCCGGATCGGCACCCCGGCGCTCGCGACCCGCGGCTTCGGCGCCGAGGACTTCGCCGAGGTGGCCGACATCATCGCCGAGGCGCTGCGCCCGGACTTCGACGAGGACCTGCGCCAGTCGCTGTCCGCCCGTGTCGAACTGCTGGCCAAGAAGCACCCGCTGTACGCGGACCTCAACCGATGAGCGCGGTCCCCGAGGGGCGCAAACTTCTCCGGCTCGAGGTCCGCAACGCGCAGACCCCGATCGAGAAGAAGCCGTCGTGGATCAAGACGCGCGCGCGGATGGGTCCGGAGTTCACCGAGCTCAAGGGGCTGGTCAAGCGTGAAGGCCTCCACACCGTGTGTGAGGAGGCCGGTTGTCCCAACATTTACGAGTGCTGGGAAGACCGTGAGGCGACGTTCCTGATCGGTGGGGACCAGTGCACGCGGCGGTGCGATTTCTGCCAGATCGACACGGGTAAGCCGGCGGCGTTGGACCGTACCGAGCCGCGCAAGGTGGCCGAGAGCGTGCAGGCGATGGGCTTGCGCTACTCGACGGTCACGGGTGTGGCGCGTGACGATCTGGAGGACGGTGGCGCGTGGCTGTACGCGGAAACTGTGCGGCAGATCCACGCGTTGAACCCGGGTACCGGTGTCGAGCTGTTGATCCCGGATTTCAACGCGGATCCGGATCAGTTGGCCGAGGTGTTCGGTTCGCGGCCGGAGGTTTTGGCGCACAATGTGGAGACGGTGCCGCGGATCTTCAAGCGGATCCGTCCGGGTTTCCGTTACGCGCGGTCGCTGGAGGTCATCACGAAGGCTCGTGAGGCCGGTTTGGTGACGAAGTCGAACCTGATCCTGGGTATGGGCGAGACACCCGAAGAGGTGGCTCCGGCGATGCAGGATCTGGTCGACGCCGGGTGCGAGATCCTCACGATCACCCAGTACCTGCGGCCGTCGCCCCGGCATCATCCGGTGGACCGCTGGGTCAAGCCGGAAGAGTTCGTCGAGCATTCGAAGGCAGCCGAAGCGATGGGCTTCGCTGGTGTGATGGCCGGGCCGCTCGTACGCTCGTCGTATCGGGCCGGTCGCCTTTTCGCCCAGACGAAGGCCCACCGCGGCGAAGAGCTGTCGGAGAACTTGGCCCATCTCGCCGCCGAAGGGCCCGCGGCCCAAGAAGCCAGCTCACTGCTGGCCAGATAGGAAGGAGGGCAGATCAATGGCGATCAGCGTCTTCGACCTGTTTTCGATCGGCATAGGCCCCTCCAGCTCCCACACGGTGGGCCCGATGCGCGCGGCACTGACCTTTGTGGACGGTCTGGCCGCCGATGGTGACCTCGCTGCCACGGCACGCGTCCAGAGCGAGCTTTTCGGCTCGCTCGGCGCGACCGGGTTCGGGCACGGCAGCGACAAGGCCGTGCTGCTCGGGCTGTCCGGGGAGCGTCCGGAGGAGATCGACACCGACACCGTGCCCGGCAAGATCGCGGAGATCCGCGAATCCTGCCGGTTGAAGGTGCGTGGTGAGCACGAGATCGTGTTCACCGAGGACACCGACCTGACCATGCACCGGCGGAAGTCGTTGCCGGCGCATCCCAACGGGATGATCTTCCGCGCGTTCGACGCCGACGGGAAGGTGCTGCGCGAGCGCACCTATTACTCGGTCGGCGGCGGGTTCGTCCGCGACGAGTCCTACGAGACCGACACTGTCGTCGTCGAGGACTCGACGAAGCTGGAGTTCCCGTTCCGCACCGGCGCGGACCTGCTGAAGCACTGCGAGGACACCGGGCTGCCGATCAGCGAGATCATGCTGCGCAACGAGCTTTCGTGGCGCACGCGTGAGGAAATCCGCGAAGGGCTGCTGGAGATCTGGCAGGTCATGGTGGAATGCGTGCGCAACGGCTGCGAGCACGAGGGCGTCCTGCCGGGCGGCCTGAAGGTGCCTCGGCGCGCGAAGGCGTTGCACGAGAAGCTGCTCGCCGAAGACGGCGTCGGCGACCCGCTGTACGCGATGGACTGGGTGAGCCTGTACGCGCTGGCGGTCAACGAGGAGAACGCCGCGGGCGGCCGCGTCGTCACCGCGCCGACCAACGGCGCGGCGGGGATCATCCCGGCCGTTCTGCACTACTACCAGCGGTTCATCCGGGGTTCGTCGGACGACGGCATCGTGACGTTCATGCTCACCGCGGGCGCGATCGGCTCGATCCTGAAGCAGACGGGCTCGATCTCGGGCGCCGAAGTCGGCTGCCAGGGCGAGGTCGGTTCGGCCAGCGCGATGGCCGCCGCCGGGCTCACCGAGGTCCTCGGCGGTTCACCCGCGCAGGTGGAGAACGCAGCCGAGATCGGCGTCGAACATCACCTGGGGCTGACGTGTGACCCGGTCGGCGGGCTGGTGCAGATCCCGTGCATCGAACGCAACGCCGTCGGCGCGTCGAAGGCGATCCACGCGGCGCGGATGGCGATGCGCGGTGACGGTTCGCATGTCGTGACGCTGGACAAGGCGATCAAGACGATGCGCGAGACCGGCGCCGACATGAGCGTGAAGTACAAGGAGACCGCGCGCGGCGGCCTCGCCGTGAACGTCATCGAGTGCTGACCCCCCGCGTTTAGTCCTCTGGATGCGGTAGTTGCACACGCAAGTACCGCATCCAGAGGACGAATCGCGGGCCGCCTAAACTCGAAGCGTGGAGTCGAGCACGGTCGCGAACGCGGGTGACGCGCTGTTCCGCCCGGTGCGCGCGGGCAACGCCTTCGAGGAGACCGTCGAAAGGCTGCTTCAGGCGATCCGGCTGGGCGTGGTGGGCGCAGGGGAGCGGCTGCCCTCGGAGCGTGAACTCGCCGAGCGGCTCGGGGTCAGCCGGGTGACGTTGCGCGAGGCCATCCGCGCGCTGTCCGACGCGGGTTACGTCGAGTCGCGGCGCGGGCGGTACGGCGGCACGTTCGTCAACGACGTCCTGCCCGACCCGCCCGCCGCCGACGGCCGGAAGGTCGACAACGCCACGCTGGAGGACGCGCTCGGCCTCCGGCACGTCCTGGAGACCGGCGCCGCCGAGATGGCGGCGTCGCGTTCGCTCAGCCCGGCCGATCGGCAGCATCTGACCAGCACACTCGCCGAAGCCGCGGCGGCCGACGTCGGCGACTACCGGCGCAAGGATTCGCGGCTGCACCTGGCGATCGCCGAGGTCACCGCGTCCGGCTCGCTGACCACGGCGATGGCCGACGCGCGGATGCGGGTCAACCAGCTGCTCGACATGATCCCGCTGCTCGAACCGAACCTGGAGCATTCCAATGCCCAGCACGAGGCCATCGTCGACGCGATCCTCGCCGGGGACTCCGAGGCGGCCCGCCGGGCGATGACGGAACACGTCGAAGGGACGGCTTCACTGCTTCGCGCGTTCCTCGCTTGAGGGCGACGTCAGCAGGGCGTGCGCGAAATCGATGGCGTGCGGCGTATCCGGGAACACCCGGCCCTCCGCGCGGAGCCGATCCGCGACGCCGAGTTCGTCGAGCACCTTTTCGTGGCCGGGTTTGATCCCCGACACGAGGACCGTGATCCCGCGATGTTCGAGACGTTCGATGGCGTCCCGCAGGACGAGGGCGCCGGTGGCGTCGATGGCCGACACGCGGGACATCCGGAGGATGACCACCCGGACGTCGGCCACCTCGGACAGCTCCAGCAGGAACTGGTGGGCAGCGGCGAAGACCAGCGGCCCGTCGAGCCGGAACGCGACGATGTGCTCGTCCAGCAGCGCCCGTTCCTCGGCGGCGTGATCGGCGTGGTCGAGCGCGACTTCTTCGATGCGAGCCGCCTTCGCGATCGCCCGCAGGGCCAGCGCGCCCGCCACGACAAGGCCGAGGATGACCGCCGTGACCAGGTCCAGGATCAGGGTCGCGGCCGCGGTGAGCACGAGGACCAGCGCGTCACGCCGGGTGGAGCGCAGGAGCGCGCGGACCGAGCCCGCCTCGACCATGCGGACGGCGGTGGCCAGCAGCACCCCGGCGAGCGCCGCGATCGGGATCGTGGCCACGAGCGGCGCCGCCGCGAAGACGATCACCGCCAGCACCATCGCGTGGGTGAACGAGGCCAGCCGCGATTTCGCCCCGGCGCGGACGTTGACCGCGGTACGCGCGATCGCCGCGGTGGCGGGCACGCCGCCGAACAGCGGGGTGACGAGGTTCGCGAGGCCCTGCCCGAAGAGTTCACGGTCCGGGTCGTGGCGTTCGTTGACGCTCATCGCGTCGGCGACGGTGGCCGAAAGGAGGCTTTCCAGCGCGGCCAGGGCCGCGACCGCGACGGCGGAGGGCGCCAGCGCGCCCAAGGCCGACAGGTCCAGGAATGCCAGCGAGGGCGCGGGAAGACCGTTGGGCAGGGCGCCGATACGAGCGACCGGCAGCTGCGCGAAGTGGCTCACGAGCGTCGCGACGGCCACCGCGACCAGCGAGAACGGGATCGACGGCCGCCACCTCGCGCCTAGCAGCATCAGGGCGGCGACCCCGGCCGCGATCGCGATCGACGGCCAGGCCGGATGCCCGGCGAAATCGGCCACCGCCTTCGCCGCGACGACGGCCACCTTCTCGCCGTCCGGCGTGGCGACGCCGAGCGCGGCGGGCACCTGCTGCAACGCGATGACCCCGGCGATGCCCAGGGTGAAGCCTTCGACCACCGGCGTCGGCACATAACGCATGTACCGGCCGGCGCGGGCGACCGCGAGCAGGAGCAGCAGCACCCCGGCGAGCAGGCCCACCGTCAGCACCCCGCCGGGTCCGTGCGCGGCCATGATCGGCACCAGCACCACGGTCATCGCCCCGGTCGGCCCGGACACCTGGAGATTGGAGCCGCCGAAGATCGCGGCCAGCGCGCCGGCGACGATCGCGGTGACCAGCCCGGCTTCGGCCCCGAGGCCGGAGGAGATGCCGAAACCCAGTGCCAGCGGGAGCGCGACGATCGCCACGGTGAGGCCCGCCGTGAGATCGCCGCGGGGAGAGCGTTTGAGCGTGCGCAGGTCTTCGCGTCCGGGCAGGAGCGAGCGCAATTCCGAAAACCTCGATCCCGCCACGGCGTCAGTCCGCGTCGCGCAACTGGGCGAGCAAGGCGTTCTGATCGGCCAGCAGCTCGGTGAGGATGCGCCGGGCCGCGCGCAGGAGCTCGACGACGTCGCCACCGGCGAGCGCGTACACCACCGTCGAGCCCTCCCGGGTCGAGGTGACGATCCCCGACCGGCGCAGGACGGCCAGCTGCTGCGAGAGGTTGGAGGCCTCGACCTCGATCTCGGCGAGCAGCTCGCGGACGGCCTTCGGGCCTTCGGCGAGCAGCTCCAGCACACGGATCCGGACCGGGTGGCCCAGCATGCGGAAGAACTCCGCCTTGGCCTGGTACAGGGGGACGGGCATCTGACCACATTATCAAATGAAGAATTCTTCAAGTCGTGAACCGGGTACGATCCGGTGACTTTCCCACAACCTTTTCACTCGTTCGGGCGTCTAACCTGGCGTGGAAAACCCGGATGACGCAGACGCACCCGAGTCGGAGACCACGGCCACTCCCGAGCCGAAACGGAAGAAACGCAGGTGGCGACGGATCGCCGCCTGGACGCTCGGCCTGCTGATCGGCATCCCGGTCGTCGCGTTCGGGCTCGCGTACGTCCTGCTCGACGTCCGCAGTCCGCAAGAGGTCCTCGCCGACCTCGACAAGACCGTCGTCCTGCAGAACGCCGACGGTTCGGAACTGCTCAAGGTGGTCCCGCCCGGCGGCGACCGGCTGTTCGTGCCCTACGACGCCATCCCCGCGAAACTGCGCGACGCGATCGTCGCGACCGAAGACCCGACCTTCTGGGACAACGAGGGTTTCGATCTCACCGGGCTCGGCCGCGCGCTGGTGACCGGGGTCGGCGGCGGCTCGGGGATCACCCAGCAGTACATCAAGAAGTCCACCGGCAACGAGGACGCCACCCTCACCCGCAAATTCTCCGAGCTCGTGCTCGCCACGAAGATCACCCAGCAGCAGACGAAGAAGGAGATCTTCGAGAGCTACATCAACATCATCTCGTTCGGCCGTGGCACCTACGGTCCGGCGTCGGCGATGAACGCCTACTTCGGCCGGAAGCTCGACGACTCGATGACCTGGAGCGAGGCGGCGTTCCTCGCGGGCATGATCCAGTCGCCTTCGGTGCACGACCCGTACGCCTCCAGCCACGAGCACGCGATGAAGCGGTGGTCCTACGTGGTGAACAAACTGGTCGCGCGGGGCTACCTCGGCCAGGCCGAAGCGGTCGCCATGACCTATCCGGAGGACGCGATCCAGGCGCCGTCGGAGACCCGCGCCGGTCGCGTCACCTTCGAGCAGTACCACATCAAGCAGCAGGTCCTCGCCGAACTCGAGCAGGTCGGCTACCCGCTCGATCGGCTCCGCGGCGGCGCGATGAAGGTCGAGACGACCATCGATCCGCGCGCCCAGGCCGAAGCCGAGAAGGCGGTCAAGGAACGGCTGAAGGGACAGCCGGAGCACTTTCGCGCGTCGCTGGTCGCCGTCGAACCCGGGACCGGCGCGATCCGCGCCTACAACGGCGGTGGCTGGAGCGTGCACGACTACGCGGGCACCCCGTACGGCACCGGCTCGGCGTTCCAGCCGTTCATCCTCGCCGCCGGGCTGGAACGGGGAGTGAACGTGGACGAACCGCTGAAGGCGCCCGCGAAGGTCGACTTCCTCGGCGAGACCTTTCAGTTCCAGGATCAGTGCGGCGAAGCCGGCAAGTGCACGCTGCGCGAGGCGATGGGGCGGGGCGCACAGGGTCCGTTCGTCGACCTGGCGAAGAAGCTCGGCGCCGAAGCCGTCCGTGACGGCGCCCGCGCGGCCGGGATCCCCGAGTCCGTCGACGGCGCGGTGACCCTGCGCGAGAAGGACGGGTTCCTGATCGGCCCCGGGATCGCGGTCGGCCGGTATCCCTTGCGCGCCAGTGACATGGCCGGTGCCTACGCGACCTTCGCCGCCGACGGCATGCGCGCCACCCCGCATCTGGTGTCGAAGATCCGGGACGAGAACGGCGAAGTCGTATGGGAACGGCAGCCGGACAAGACGCCCGCGTTCCAGGGCGACGAGGCACTGAGCCGCCGGATCGCGGGCACGATGAGCCAGGTGCTGGCCACCGGCCTCAAGGATCGCCCGGCGGCGCTGAAGACCGGCGACTTCCGGTTCAACGAGACGGACGACAACGCCGGCGGCTGGGCGGTCGGGTACACGCCGCAGCTCGCGACCGCGGTCTGGGTCGGCTCCGACGAGCCGCGCCGGATGCGGGACGCCACCGGGGAGAAACTGACCGGCGGGACACTCCCGGCGGATATGTGGCAACGCTTCATGAACAGTGTCCACCGAGGACAGCCGGCACGATGGCCGGACGGCTCCGGGCCGCGGCCGGCCACCACGGCGCCGCGGTGATCCATCGGTGCAGCGGGGGGGGGGGGGGGGGGGGGGGGGGGGGGGGGGGGGGGTGGCGTCCCCCCCCCCCCCCCCCCCCCCCCCCCCCCCCCCCCCCCCACTGGACCGAGGCGGTTCCGTCAGGGCTTCACGAGCACGACGGTGAGACCGTCGTAGCCCTTGCTGCCGACCGTCTGGATCGCCGTCGCGTCGACACGGGGTTCGGCGGCGATCATCTCGTGCAGCCGCCTGATCCCTTGGATGTTCGGGTCTTCGCTGGCGGCGTCGGTCACCGCGCCACCGCGGACGACGTTGTCGACCACGATCACGCCGCCGGGCCGGACGAGCTTCAGTGACGCTTCGAAGTAGGCCGGGTTGTTGACCTTGTCGGCGTCGATGAACGCCAGATCGATCGGGCCCTCGACCGACGGCAGCAGGTCCAGCGCCTTGCCGACGCGGACGTCGACCAGCCCGCCGAGCCCGGCCGCTTCGATGTTGCCGCGCGCGACTTCGGCGTGTTTCGGGTCGAATTCGAGGGTGACGAGCCTGCCCTGTGGCGGCAGGGCGCGGGCGAGCCAGATCGTGCTGTACCCGCCGAGCGTGCCGATCTCCAGGATGGACCGCGCGCCGATCATCCTCGCCATCAGGTTGAGCAGTTTGCCCTGGTTCGGCGCGACGGCGATCGACGGCAATCCGGCCTCGTCCGACGCCTGCCGCGCGCCGTCGAGGACGGGATCGGACGGGACGAGCACCCCGGACAGGTAGTCGTCCACTTCGGACCACAGTTGCTGTGACATGGCACCTCCGCCGCCAACGTACTCCGAGCCGGTCAGGCGGCGCGGCGTCCGGCTTTCGGGATCACCAGCGGGGTCCCGGTCTCCGGGCACGGCATGACGCGGCAGGGCAGCTCGAAGATCTTCTCGACGTTGGCGGCGGTCACGACCTCTTCGGGCGCGCCGGTCGCGAGGACCTCTCCGTCGCGCATCGCGATCATGTGCGTCGCGTAGCGGGCGGCGTGGTTGAGGTCGTGCAGCACCGCGACCAGCGTCCGGCCCTGCTCCTGGTGCAGCTCCGCGCACAGGTCGAGGATGTCCATCTGGTGCGCGATGTCCAGATAGGTCGTCGGCTCGTCGAGCAGCAGGAGATCGGTCTCCTGCGCGAGCGCCATCGCCATCCACACGCGTTGCCGCTGACCACCCGAGAGTTCGTCGACCAGCCGCTCGGCGAGGTCGTCGACGCCGGTGGCGCGCATGGACTCCGCGACCACGGTGGCGTCCTCGCGGGACCATTGGCGCAGAAGGCGTTGATGCGGATACCGGCCGCGCGCGACGAGGTCCGCGACGGTGATGCCGTCGGGCGCGATCGAGCTTTGCGGCAGCAGGCCGAGCCGCCGGGCGACCTCCTTGGCGGGGAAGGAGCTGATCGCCTGGCCGTCGAGGAACACCGAACCCCGGCGCGGTTTGAGCATCCGGGCGAGCGCGCGCAGCAGGGTGGTCTTGCCGCAGGCGTTCGGTCCGACGATGACGGTGAACGACCGGTCGGGGATGACCACCCCGAGGTCTTCGGCCACGGTCCGGCCGTCGTAGGCGAGCGTCAGCGCGTCCGCGTGCAGACGGGACGTCGTGCTCTGCTCGGTGAGGGTTTCCACGGTCTCCACGCAGGTTAGGCTAACCTAGGAGTCCGCCGTTGTGGTGTTCCGGCTCTTCGATGGCATCATCCCCAGTGCAATCCCCTGAATGCACTCGGTGCGATCGAAGGACGGCATGGAGGACTACCGGATAGTCGCGGACGAGATCTCCGCCGACGTCGAGGCGGGCAGGCTTCGTCCTGGCGATCGGCTGCCCCCGCAACGGCGTTTCGCGCGGGAACGCGGGATCGCGAACTCGACGGCCGCGAGGGTCTACGGCGAGCTCGTCCGCAGAGGTGTCGTGGTCGGCGAGGTCGGCCGGGGCACCTTCGTGCGCGCCGGGAGGCCGCCGCTGGAGACCGCGCTCGCCGAACCGGGTGGTGCGACGGTCGACCTCGAGCTCAACTTCGCCGTCCTGCCTGAGCAAACGGCGCTGGTCGGGAAGGCGTTGGAACCGCTGCTGCGTGACGACGTCCTGACAGCGGCGCTGCGGCCGGGAAGTGTCTCCGGCTCGAAGCAGGCGCGTGACGCCGTCGCCGGACTGTTCACGAAGGACGGCTGGAAGCCGGAAATCCTCTTCGCCGGAAGCGGGCGTCAGGCCATCGCGGCCGCGATCGCCGCTTTCGTGCCGATGGGGGAACGGCTCGCCGTCGAGGCCATCACCTATCCCGTGGTCAAGGCGCTCGCCGGGCGGCTCGGCGTCCAGCTGGTGCCCATCGAGACCGACGACCTGGGGCTGATTCCCGAGGCGCTCGAAGCCGCGTCGGTCCGCGCGCTGTACGTCCAGCCGACGCTGCACAACCCGCTCGGGTCCACAATGGACGAAGCGCGCCGGGCCGAGCTGGCGGAAACCGTGCGCCGGATGGACATCCCGGTGATCGAGGACGGGATCTACACCTTCCTGCGGCCCGAGGTCCGTCCGTTCGCGACGTACGCGCCGGAACGCACGGTGTTCACCGACAGCATGTCCAAACGGCTCGCCCCGGGGCTGACCACCGGATTCCTCGCCGTTCCCGCGGAATGGACGGAACGGCTCGCCGCGGCCGTGCGCTCGGGCGGCTGGGTCGCGCCCCGGTTCGCCGTCGAAGCCGCCACCCGGTGGATCACCGGCGGCACCCTCGAAACCGTCGAACGGGCGAAACGGCTCGACGCGGCGGAACGCCAGCGGGTGACGGCGGAACGCCTGGCCGGATTCACCCTGCGCGCCGATCCGCAGGCGTATCACTGCTGGTGGGAGCTCCCCGAACACTGGCGCGCCGAGACCTTCGTCGCCGCGGCTGCGCGACGCGGGATCGCGGTCACCCCGGCGGCCGCGTTCGCCGTCGTCCCCGGGCACGCCCCGAACGCGGTGCGGCTCGCCGTCTCGTCGCCGCCGCTCGAGACACTCGGGGCCGCTTTGGACGTCCTCGCCGGTCTCGCTTCCGGTCGCCCCGAGGACGCCGGCGTCGACTGACCCACCGCATTCAGAGGACGAAACGCGTCAGGGGCGGGGCGCCCACTTGCCGATGAAGCTCCCGCAGGTGACGGTCTGCCCGGTGAGCCGCGACCGCAGCGCGTTCTCCAGCCCGAGGTAGTCGAAGATCGGCGCGTCCCCCGCGACCTCGGCGGGGACTGGACCGCCCTTGGCCAGCTCGGGCATGCTCACGGTCTGGAACAGCACCAGGTAGTCGCCGTCGCGGTTGAGGGCGTCGGCCGTCGAGAGCATGCGTTCCGGGGCGTCGGCGACGATCTCCAGCGGCAGCGGCCATTCCAGCGGGAACGGGTTGCGCAGGCCGAAGGCGGGATAGGCGAACGGGTTGTCGGGCAGGACGGCCGTGCGCCCGGCGGGGAATCGCGTGACGCAGTCCTGGATCTGGGAGATGTAGGTGAACGTGCCGGGGTTCGTGCGGATCCCGCGCATCGACGGCGTCACCGTGCCGAGGTCGCCGGTCAGCTTCTCGTGCGCCATGTCGAGGTACGCGGCTTCGTCGTGATGCGCGATCACGGCCCAGCCCGACGCCAGCACCGCGACCAGGCCCATCGCCGTCGCACCCGCCAGCCCGATCCGGCGAGGCGGCTCCGGCATCGGCGGCAGCGCGTCCGACAGCAGCAGGATCGCCGTCAGCGCCAGTGTTCCGGTGAACAACGTCGGGGTGTCGTTCCCCCACGACAGGCTGGTCATGAAGCCGGTCGCGAAGACCAGCGCGCCCATTTTCGGGAGTCTCCGTGTCGCCGCCCAGTTCACCAGGAGCGCGACACCGAGGATCCACCAGAGGACGTCCGCCCAGCGCGACGCGCCGGTGAAGTGCCCGTCGACGACGGTGCCGACCACCACCGCCACGCCGGCCAGGAGCAACAGCCGGGCGAGGACCGCCCCGGCGAGACCGGCGCGGTCGCGGAAGATCCCGAGCAGCGCCAGAAGCAGCCCGGCGATCATGAAGAAGGTCAAGCCCCGCACCGGTGGCCGTAGCAGGGACGCGGGATCTTCCAGCCACAGCCCGAGAAGCCGCTCGCCGTACGCGGGCACGCCGCCGGTGAGCTGCTCGGCCATCGCGCCGAGCCCGCCGTCGAGCGTGACGATTCCGAAGTAGAAGACCAGAAAAGCGCCCAGTGCCGGCAGATCCCAGGCCAGCCGACCCCACCAGCGGCCGGTGCGGAACGCTCCCTCGCGCAGCGACGGGTGCAGCAGCAGCCAGCACAGCGCGATCAACGGCACCGGCGCGAAACTCTGTTTGACGAACACCGCGGTGCCCAGCAGCACCAGGCCGAGCCGTCGCGGCCACGCCTTGCCGTTGCGCAGCCCCGAATCCAGCGCCCAGGCGCCGCACGCGGTCAGGAAGATCCCGTCGATCGTGTGCCAGGCCATCAGCGGGAACGCGTTGAGGTTCAGCAGCGACGCGGCCGCCGTCAGCCCGGTGAGCCCCGGCCCCCAGTCGCGGACGCGGCGGCGGGTGACCAGTACGGCGAACGCGATGGTCGCCAGGATGATCTCCAGCATGCTGAGCACGCTGGAGACGAAGAACAGCGGCCCCGGCAGCACGAAGTCGGCGATGTGCAGGTACGCCGAACCCAGCGGCCGCGCGGAGATGATGTCGGAATGCGGGACCTCTCCGTGCAGCACCCGCCATGCCTGGGCCAGGATGAAACCCTGATCCGACGGGTGGAAACCGAAGCGCCCCACCCGGAGTTCGGTGGCGAAGGCGAGCGCGAGCACCCACGCCGTGTGCAGGGAAAGCCGCAGCACTGTCCTGGACGGACGTACCACCTCCGCGTCCGGTCCGGTGGACAGCGGGGGACTGGCGACGTCCACACTGCCCCTTCCCGGTCGTCCCTACCTCGGCCCGTGCCCGCCGACCCCCCCGGCGTATCGGAAACCGATGGTAGCGGCCGGGGGCGTCCCCCGATCGAGCCCGGCGGCGGGGACGTCAGGGACGACGGCGCCAGACCAGCCGCGTGACCGCGCCCGCCACCGAGGCGAGCGGAGCCTTCCGGGGCAGGCCACGGGATTCCGGCGCGGACTCGGGCATCGCGCGGTAGACGAGGTGGGCGAAGAACCGTGCCGTCCTGGGTGCGACGAGCGTCACCAGTTCGGCGGCCGTGCCCTCGGGCAGGTTCAGGATCTCCGGCCGTTTCTCCAGTGCCTTCACCACGAGAGCGGCGGCACGTTCGGGGGAGCTCGACGGCATGCCGCGATAGGAACCGGTCGGGGTGATCATGTCGGTGCGCACCAGCGGCATCCGGACCGAGGTGAAGGTGACGCCGTCGGAAAGCGTTTCCCGGCCGGCGGTCAGCCCGAACTCCTCCAGCGCGGCCTTCGAGGCCAGGTAAGCGGAAAAGCGCGGGGTGTCGGTCTGCAGTCCTTGGGTGGTCACGTTGACGACGTGGCCGAAACCGCGCGCGGTCATCGACGGCAGCAGGCCCAGCGTCAGCCGCACGGGCCCGAAATAGTTGATCGCCATCGTGCGCTCGAAGTCGTGGAACCGTTCGGTGGACAGCGAAAGCGACCGCCGGATCGAGCGGCCCGCGTTGTTGACCAGCATGTCGACGGCGCCGTGCGCGGCGAGCACGTCCTTGACCAGTGCGTCGACGGCGCCGCCGTCGGTGAGGTCGCACGGATACGCCGACGCCTTGCCGCCCGCCGCGACGATCTGCTCGCGGACCTCTTCGAGTTCGTCGGCGCGCCTGGCCACGAGGATCACTTCACCACCCTTCGCGGCGATGGCCAGCGCGGACGCGCGTCCGATCCCCGAGGACGCCCCGGTGATGAGGACCTTGCGACCGTCGAGTGGTTCCGGTCCGGGACGGCGGCGGCCGCGATCGGGATCCAGATGCGCGAGCCAGTACCGGTAGAGCGGGCCGGCGTACTCCTTCAAGGGGGGCAGGGTGATCCCGCTGCCTTCGAGCGCGGCCGTGGTCGCGCTCGTGTCGAAGTCGACCTCCATGCTCAGATGCGGCAGGACTTCGAGCGGGATGCCGAGTTCCGCGAGCACCGCCGCGCGGGCCGAGCGCCCGCCGGGGACCCGGTCGAAGCCGGCGGCCGCGGATTTCGCCAGCCGGGTCCCGGCGCGTTTCAGCGCTCCGGACGGCCGGGCGGGAAGGACGGCGGAGATCTTCGGCCCGCCCGCGGCCCGCGCGAAGGCGTTGTAGACCTCGTGCAGCGGCTGCGGCCGGGGTGACGCGAGGTGGTACGTGCTGCCGCTGGGCGCGTCGACGTGCATGAGGTGTTCCATCGCTTCGACGACGTAGTCGACCGGAACGAGGTTCGTGGCGCCGAGATCCGGGGCGGCGAGAGGGAGACGGCGGGGCAGCGCGGCGAGCCGCGAGATCGCGGGGAGGAAGTAGTACGGGCCGTCGATCTTGTCCATCTCACCGGTGCGCGAATCGCCGGCCACGGCGGACGGCCGGTACACGCGGAACGGCGTTTTCCCGTGCCGTCGCACGAGTTTCTCCGCCTCGAACTTCGTCGCGTGGTACGGCGACGCGAAACTCTGGCCGAGGTCGAAGTCGGCCTCGGTGAACCGCCCGGCGTACTGCCCGGCGACCGCGATCGACGAGACGTGGTGGAAGAGCCCGGCCTTCGCGGCGGCGGCGAACTCCAGGACGTTGCGGGTGCCGTCGACGTTGGACGCGCGGTTCGCCGCTTCGTCCGCGGTGAGGTCGTAGATCGCGCCGAGGTGCACGACGTGATCGAGGGGTCCCAGGCGGGCGGGATCTATGCCCAGCGAGGGTTCGGTCAGATCGCCGGTGACGGGAACGAGCTTCTCGTGGCTCGGGAGCTTCCCGCGTGAGGTCTCCCTCACGAGAACGTGGACGGCTACGGTCTCGGGTCGCCGTAGTAGGCGCGCGACCAGGCGTTTTCCCAGAAAACCCGTCGCGCCCGTCACGAAGTAGGTGGTCATGGCCGGCTCCTTCCGAACGGCGCCGACTCTACCTACTCAGAAGTAGGAACGGTAGTTGTCATTCACTGTGATCCGGATGCTCGGCCACCGCGACCACGGCGTCGCGGAGCGCGGCGCGCAGGCGCCCCACGTCCAGCGGCCCGAGTACGGCGGCCTCTCCGGGCGGGGCCACGAGCACGATCTTGTCGCTGCTCACGAACACCGTCACGTCCCTGCGCCTGCCCGCGAGATCCCGGCAGCCGACCGACCATTCGTCCCGGGGTGCCAACGTCCTCATCCTCCCGTATCCCATGATCTCCCTTTCTCGTCCGAGGCTGGGACGAGGCGGTTTCGGGGCCGTGACGCGGGTTACCCGACATTCCTACTGATGGGTTAACCGAACTCGCGAACCGTGATCGACTTCCGCGCTCGCTAGGCCGGAAGGGGAGGAACGGGAGTAGCGTCCGAGGGAGGGACTGCTTGGGAGGTCATGGATGTCCGAACCCAGGAAGATCGTCATCGTCGGAGCCGGTCTCGCGGGAGCGACGGCCGCCGGGACGCTGCGAGAACGCGGCTACCCGGGCGAGATCCTGCTGCTCGGTACCGACACGCATCGCCCGTACGAATTACCGCCCTTGTCCAAGGGCCTTCTGATGGGCAAGACCGATGAACCCGACTGGGTGCACGACGAGGGTTTCTACGCGGAGAAGGACATCGCGTTCAAGAGCGGCGCGACCGCGACCAAGGTCGAGCTCGGCGCGCGGCTCGTGCACGACGACGCGGGTGGTGAACACCGTTTCGACCGGCTCGTGCTCGCGACCGGCTCCCGGCCGCGCTCGTTGCCCGTGCCCGGCGGGGATCTGCCGGGACTTCGGACCCTGCGCACCCTCGACGACGCGCTGGCGCTGCGTTCGGCGTTCAAGGACGCCCGGCGGGTGGTGATCGTCGGCGCGGGCTGGATCGGGACCGAGGCCGCGGCGGCCGCCAGGGAACACGGCGCCGAGGTGACCGTGGTCGACCAGGTCGGCTCACCGCTGCTCGCGGTACTGGGCGATCAGGTGTCCGGCGTCTTCAAGGACCTGCACACGCAGCACGGCGTGAACTGGCGTCTGGGTGAAGGCGTCGCCGGCTTCACCGGCGGCCCCGATGGGGTGACCGGTGTCCGCCTCCAGAGTGGTGACGAGCTTCCCGCGGATGTCGTGCTGGTGGCCGTCGGTGCCGCGCCGCGGGTCGACCTCGCGCACGCCGCCGGGCTGGAACTGTCCGACGACGGCGGGGTCTGCGCCGACGCCGGCCTGCGGACGGCCGCGCCCGACGTCTACGCGATCGGCGACATCGCCGCGCATTTCCACCCCCGCTACGGAAAACGCGTCCGCGTCGAGCACTGGTCGAACGCGAAATGGCAGGGCGAGCACGTCGCCGGGAACCTGCTCGGGGAGAACGAACCGTACCTGCGGAGCCCGTATTTCTTCTCGGACCAGTACGACCTCGGGTGCGAGTACCGCGGCCTCGCCGATCCCGAAAGCGACGAACTCGTGGTGCGGGGCGACCTCGCGGCGCGGGACTTCACCGCGTTCTGGCTGCGCGACGGGCAGGTGACCGCCGCGATGAACGTCAACCAGTGGGATGACGGAGACGCCTTGAAGGCCCTTGTCGAGGGACGCGCGGCGGTGACAGCGGAGCAGTTGAGGACGGCTGACCTCACATCCCTCGTGTGAGTGCGCGGGATGCTAGGAAGGACCGTTCCTTGCAAAATTTGCAAGGAACGGTCCTTTCCTAGCGTTTGAAAGCGGCTTAAACCGCCTGGGCGACCAAGGTCCGCGAAGGCCGCGTCATGGTCCCGAAGGCCAGCAGCGCGAGCACGCCGAAGGCCGCCATCGCGATCCCCATCGGGACCGCGGTGCCCGGGCCGCCCAGCCCGACCAGCGGCGTCGCCAGCCCGCCGACGACGAACTGCAGCACGCCCAGCAGCGCCGACGCCGAACCGGCGGATCGCGCCTGTTCGGCGAGCGCCAGCGAACTCGCGTTCGGCGCGACCATGCCGATGCTCGACACCAGGATGAACAGCGGGATCAGCAGCCCGATCAGGCCGAGGTCCAGCACCGTCGCGGCCAGCACGCCGAACCCGGCCACCGCCGCGATGACGAGGCCTACGGTCAGCAGCGTCCGCTCCGGGAAACGTCCGACGATGCGCCCGTTCAGCTGGCCGACGGCCACGATGCCGATGCCGTTGAGCCCGAACACCAGGCTGTACGCCTGCGGGCTGAGCCCGTAGACGCCCTGCAGCGCGAAGGACGAGCCGGAGATGTAGGCGAACAGGCTGCCGAACATCAGCCCGGAGGCCAGCGCGTAGCCGAGGAAGCCGCGGTCGCCCAGCAGGCTCGCGTACTTCCGCAGCACCGAGCCGAACCGCGCGGGCGTGCGGCGTTCCTCGGGCAGGGGCTCGGGGAGGAGGAAGAAGACGACGGCGAGCAGGATCGCACCGAACACGGTGAGGCAGACGAACACGCCGCGCCACGACGTCCAGTTGAGGATCTGGCCGCCGATGATCGGCGCCAGGATCGGGGCGAGCCCGTTGACCAGCATGAGCAGCGAGAAGAACTTCGTCATCGCGGTGCCGGAGTAGAAATCGCGCACGGTCGCCCTGGCGATCACGATGCCCGCCGCGGCGCCGAAGGCCTGGACCGCGCGGGCGGCGATGAGCAGTTCGGCGGTCGGGGCGACGGCGCACAGGATCGAGCCGACCATGTAGAGGGCGAGCCCGGCCACGAGCGGTTTGCGGCGGCCGATCGCGTCGGACAGCGGTCCGAGGATCAGCTGGCCGAGGGCGAGCCCGATGATGAACGCGCTCAGCGTGAGCTGGACGGTCGCGTCCGCCGCGCGCAGTTCGCCCGCCATCTGCGGCAGCGCGGGCAGGTACATGTCGATGGACAGGGGCCCGAAGGCGGACAGGCCGCCGAGGATCAGGACGAACCGGGCGCGTCCGGTCGTAAGGGGCCGCGCGACGGTTTCTTCCACTCGCTCGGGCGCGATGGTCATGCTCTTCCCTTCCCCAGTGATCGTTCCGCGAGGAACAACTTGCTTAGAGTAGGTAACTATTCCCGCTGTGAGTCTCGCCACCGGGACTTCGCAAGACTGATCCGACGAATTTTCGACACAAATCCAGACGGACCCTAGATCTTGGCGAAGGTCGTCGGGTATACATCGGATGTCTGTTCGTTGCTGTGGGAGCCGTTGAGTGTTGACGGTTCGGCTTGAAGGGGAGATCCGTGCAGCTGTTGCGACTCGGGGAGCCGGGAAGTGAGCGTCCGTTCGTACGTGCCGGGGACGGCACGCTGCGCGACCTTTCGGGGCTGACCGCCGACATCGATGGCGGCTTCTTCGCGGGCGACGGCGTCGCCAAGGTCGCGGCCGCGCTGGCCGCCGGTGAGCTGCCCGAAGCCGGCCCCGGATTCGCGGGCGCCAGGGTCGGCGCGCCGATCGCGCGGCCCGGCAAGGTCGTCTGCATCGGCCTCAACTACCGGCAGCACGCCGAGGAGTCCGGCGCCGAGGTCCCGGCCGAGCCGGTCGTCTTCATGAAGGCCTCCGACGTCGTCGTCGGCCCGGAAGACGACGTGCTCGTGCCGCGCGGCTCGACGAAGACCGACTGGGAGGTCGAGCTCGGCGTCGTCATCGGCAAGACCGCGCGCTACCTCGAAAGCGCCGAAGAGGCCTTGGAGTACGTCGCCGGCTACACCGTCTCGAACGACGTGTCCGAGCGCGAGTTCCAGCTCGAACGCGGCGGCACCTGGGACAAGGGCAAGTCGTGCGAGAACTTCAACCCGCTCGGCCCGTGGCTGGTCACCGCCGACGAGGTGGCCGACCCGCAGGATCTCGGCCTGCGGTTGTGGGTCAACGGCGAGAAGAAGCAGGACTCGTCGACCAAGGACATGATCTTTTCGGTCGCGGAGATCGTGCACTACGTGAGCCAGTACATGGTGCTGCGCCCCGGAGATCTCATCAACACCGGCACCCCGCAGGGTGTCGCGCTCGGCCAGCCGGACCCCAAGCCGTACCTGCGCGAAGGTGACGTCATCGAGCTCGAGATCGACGGCCTCGGCCGCCAGCGCCAGAACGTCAGGCAGGCGTGATGGCGAAGATCGTGGGCATGGAGGTGCTCGACGTCCGTTTCCCCACTTCGCGGGAGCTGGACGGTTCGGACGCCATGAACCCGGACCCGGACTACTCGGCCGCGTACGTCGTGCTGCACACCGACGGCGGCCCGGACGGTTACGGGCTCGCCTTCACCATCGGACGTGGCAACGACGTCCAGGCCGCGGCGATCCGCGCGCTGGAGTCACACGTCGTCGGCAGGGATGTGCCCACCGACGCCGCCGCGCTCGGGGACCTGTCGAGGGCGCTGGTCGGCGACTCGCAACTGCGGTGGCTCGGCCCGGAAAAGGGTGTCGCGCATATGGCGATCGGCGCGGTGGTCAACGCCGCCTGGGATCTCGCCGCGCGGATCGCCGGGCTCCCCGTGTGGCGTTTCGCCGCCGAGATGTCGCCCGAAGATCTGGTGTCCCTCGTCGACTTCCGCTACCTGTCCGACGCGCTGACCGAGCAGGAGGCGCTCGACATCCTCCGCGCCGCCGAGCCGGGCCGCGCCGAGCGGATCGCCCGGATCGAGCGCGACGGATACCGCGCGTACAGCACTTCGCCGGGCTGGCTCGGCTACTCGGACGCGAAACTCGTCCGGCTCGCCGAGCAGGCGGTCGCGGACGGCTTCGAGATGATCAAGCTGAAGGTCGGCGGGAATCTGGAGGACGACGTCCGCCGGATGAAGCTCGCCCGCGAGACCGTCGGCCCGGACATCCGGGTCGCCGTCGACGCGAACCAGCGCTGGGACGTCTCGACCGCCATCACCTGGATGACCGCGCTGGCGCCGTACGACCCGTACTGGATCGAGGAGCCCACCTCGCCGGACGACGTGCTCGGGCACGCCGCGATCGCCAAGGCGCTCGCCCCGATCCGCGTCGCCACCGGCGAACACGTCCAGAACCGCGTGGTGTTCAAGCAGCTGCTGCAGGCCGGGGCGATCTCGGTACTGCAGCTGGACGCCGCCAGGGTCGGCGGGTTCAACGAGAACCTGGCGATCCTGTTGCTGGCGGCCAAATTCGGTGTCCCGGTGTGCCCGCACGCCGGCGGCGTCGGGCTGTGCGAACTCGTCCGGCACCTGTCGATGTTCGATTTCGTGGCGGTGTCCGGGACCGACACCGACCGGTCCATCGAATGGGTCGACCACCTCCACGAGCACTTCACCGATCCGGCCGCGGTCGTCGACGGCCGCTACGTCGCCCCGTCCGCGCCGGGCTTCTCGGCCCGGATGCACGACGCGACCCTGCGCCGGTTCACCTTTCCCGACGGTCCAGAGTGGACGGAGACAAACCAGTGAGTGAGTTCGAAGGCCTCGTCGCCGCCGTCACCGGCGGTGCCTCGGGAATCGGCAGGGCCACCGCGGACCTGCTCGCCGCACGCGGGGCGGAGGTCGCGGTGCTCGACCTGAATCCCGGCGACCTTCCCGAAGGCCTCACCGGATTCCGCTGCGACGTCGGCTCCGACAAGGAGGTCCGGTCGGCGGTCGACGCGGTCGCCGAACGCTTCGGCAGGCTCGACATCCTGGTCAACAACGCGGGCATCGGCGCGCAGGGCGACGTCACCGCCAACGGCGACGACGAATGGCACCGGGTGCTCGACATCAACGTCGTCGGCATGGTACGGCTCGCGCGGGCGGCCTTGCCGCACCTCAAGAACTCGCCGTCGGCCGCGATCGTCAACACCTGTTCGATCGCCGCGTGGGCGGGCCTGCCCAACCGCGCGCTGTACTCGGCCAGCAAGGGCGCGGTGCTCTCGCTGACCCTGGCGATGGCGACCGACCATCTCGCCGACCGGATCCGCGTCAACTGCGTCTGCCCCGGCACCGCGGACACCCCGTGGGTCGGCAGGCTGCTCGACGCCGCGGGTGATCCGGAGGCCGAACGCGCCGCGCTGGCCGCCCGTCAGCCGATGGGCAGGCTGGTCACCGCGGACGAGGTCGCGAACGCGGTCGTGTACCTCGCCAGCCCGCTTTCGGCTTCGACCACCGGCACGGCGCTCGCCGTCGACGGAGGGATGTACGGGCTGCGTCCGCGCGGCCCGGTCAACCACCAGTAGTTTTCGCTGTCATCAAGGAGGATGCGGTGCGTACGAGGGTGATCAAGGTGGCCGCCGCGGCCACCGCGCTCGGGCTGGCCCTTTCGGCTTGTGGGTCCACTAAGGACAACGCAGCCAACGCCCCTCAGGGTGCGGGCGGGGGCGGCAAGGTCGGCGCGACGATCCCGCTGCTGACCTCGCCGTTCTGGCAGGCCTACAACAACTACGTACCGCTGAAGGCGAAGGAGCAGGGCGTCGAAGCGCTGCCCACGGTCAACGCGGACAGCGATCCGGCGAAGCAGATCACCGATATCAACACCCTGCTCAACCAGGGCATCAAGGGTCTGGTCGTGACGCCGCTCGACTCCGCCGCCGTCGTGGCCGGCCTCAAGGCGGCGGAGAACAAGGGTGTCCCGGTGGTCGCCGTCGACGTCGCGCCGGAGGGCGGCAAGGTCGCGATGGTGGTGCGCGCCGACAACAAGGCGTACGGCACCAAGGCCTGTGAGGCGATCGGCGCGAAGGTCACGTCGGGCAAGGTCGTGCAGGTCATGGGCGACCTGGCCTCGGTGAACGGCCGCGACCGCTCCGAAGCCTTCCGGCAGTGCATGAAGACGAAGTTCCCCGGCGTCCAGGTGCTCGAGGTCGCCGCGGAATGGAAGGCGGACAAGGCTTCGTCCGGTTTGGACAGCCTGCTGACCGCGAACCCGGACATCAAGGCCGTGTACATGCAGGCGGGCGGTGTGTACCTGGCGCCGACGCAGCAGGCGCTCAAACGCAAGAACCTCTACTTCCCGGTCGGCGACCCGAAGCATGTCGTGCTGGTCAGCAACGACGGCATTCCCCAGGAGCTGGCCGCGATCCGCGCGGGCGAACTCGACGCGACCGTCTCCCAGCCCGCCGACGACTACGCCAAGTACGGCATGTACTGGATCAAGAAGGCGATGGCGGGGGAGACCTTCAAGGCCGGGCCGACCGACCACGGCAGCACCGTCGTCGAGGTCCGGCCGGGAATCCTGGAAGACCAGCTCCCCGCGCCCGTCGTCACCAAGGACAACGTGGACGACAAGGCCCTCTGGGGGAACAACCTGTGAGCGCGCTGCCCGCCGGATCCGCCGCCGTGCCGGTGGTCAGCGCACAGGGCGTCGGCAAACGCTACGGCCCCACCGTGGCGTTGTCCGACGTCAGCCTCACCGTGCACCCCGGCGAGTCGCACGCGCTCGTCGGCCGCAACGGTGCGGGGAAGTCGACGCTCGTCTCCATCCTCACCGGACTGTCCAAAACGGACACCGGACACGTCGAGTTCGGTGGGCGGCCCGCGCCGCCGTTGTCCAAACAGGACGACTGGAAACGCGCGGTCGCCTGCGTCTACCAGCACGCGATGGTCGTCCCGCAGCTGACCGTCGCGGAGAACCTGTTCCTGAACCGCCAGTCCGGTAAGGGTTTCGCGATCGGCTGGCAGCGGTTGCGCCGTCAGGCAAGGGAACTGCTCGACTCCTGGGACGTGGGGGTCGACGTCGACACCCCGGCGGGCGAGCTTTCGGTCGAGGACCGGCAGTTCGTCGAGATCGCGCGGGCGTTGTCCTACGGTGCCCGGTTCATCGTGCTCGACGAACCGACGGCGCAGCTGGACAGCCAGGCGATCGACCGGCTCTTCGCGCGCATGCGGCAGATGCAGGCCAACGGGGTGACGTTCCTGTTCATCTCGCATCACCTCCACGAGGTGTACGAGGTCTGCCAGGCGGTCACCGTGCTGCGCGACGCCAAACACATCCTGACCGCGCCCGTCGCGGAGGTCGGCCGCGCCGAACTGATCGACGCGATGACCGGCGAGCAGGGCGGGCTGTCCGTCCGCGACGCCTCCACGCGCGAGGCGTTGGACGCGGACGCCGACGAGGTGCTGACCGTCGAAGGGCTTTCCGGTGACGGCTTCTCCGGCGTGACGTTCCGGATCCACCGCGGCGAGGTGATCGGGCTCGCGGGCAGCAACGCCAGCGGCAAGCACCAGGTCGCCGAAACCGTGTACGGACTGCGTTCGCCCTCCGCGGGCACGGTACGGGTGGACGGGAAGCCGCTGAAAGCCGGCGACATCCCGGCCGCGATCCGCGCCGGGATCGGGTGTGTGCCGAGGGATCGTCATCACGAAGGACTGGTGCTGGAGCATTCCATCGCGGACAACGCCACACTGTCCATTTTGGATCGCATGGGCAAGGGTGGTCTCGCGGCGCCGGGCGTCCGGTATTCGAAAGCGTCCAAGGCGCTGGCGGACTACGACATCGTCGCGGCCGACGCGGATCAGCCGGTGTCCGACCTTTCCGGCGGCAATCAGCAGAAGGTCGTCCTGGCCCGCGCGCTGGCCGGTGATCCGCGCCTGGTGGTGCTGATCAACCCGACCGCGGGCGTGGACGTCAAATCGAAGGAGGCGCTGCTCGCGGTCGTCGACCGGGTGCGGGCCGAGGGCAAGGCGGTGCTGATCGTCAGCGACGAGCTGGACGATCTTCGTCTGAGCGACCGGGTGCTGGTGCTGCGCGCCGGCGCCGTGGTCGCCGAACACCGGGCGGGCTGGTCCGACGGCGACCTGGTGGCCGACATCGAAGGAGTCGAACGGTGACCGAGCTGATGACCGATCCGAAGACTTCGACGCTCGCGGCCCCGCCGCGCCGCCGGAAATTCCGCTGGCTGCGCGAACTCGCGCTCATACCGGCGCTCATCGTGGTGCTGGTCATCGGAGGACTGATCAGTGACACGTTCCTGACCTTCGGCAGCATCGTCGGGATCCTGTCCGCCTCGGCCGCGCTGTCGATGGTGGTGCTGGGCGAATCGCTCGTGCTGCTGACCGGGAAGTTCGACCTGTCACTGGAATCCACCATGGGCATGGCGCCCGCTTTGGGCGCGATGCTGGTCATCCCGGTGGCTTCTTCGGGTTTCGGCACGGAGATCCCCGGTTTCGCGGGCATCCTCGCCGTGCTGGTGGCCGGTGCCGCGGTCGGCTTCGTGAACGGTTTCCTGATCGTCAAACTGAAGCTGAACGCCTTCATCGTCACGCTGGCGATGCTGACCGTGCTGCGCGGCACGCAGATCGGGTCCACCCAGGGGAAGACGCTGTTCGACCAGCTGGACGTGTTCACCGCGCTGGCCACGACGACGTTCATCGGGCTGCCGATGTCGGTGTGGCTGGCCGCGGCGCTGTTCGCCGTGTTCGGGCTGGGGCTGCGGTATCACCGGATCGGCCGGTCGCTGTACGCCATCGGCGGCAATCGGGAAGCCGCGCGGGCGGCCGGTATCCGCGTCGACCGGATCTCGTGGGGTGTCTTCGTCGTGGCCGGTGTGCTGGCCGCGCTCGGCGGGCTCGCGTACACCGGATACGTCGGCGCGCTCGGCGCGGATCAGGGCGACGGACTGATCCTTCAGGTGTTCGCCGCCGCGGTGATCGGCGGTGTCTCACTGGACGGCGGGAAGGGCACGCTGGTCGGGGCGCTCACCGGCGTGCTGCTCCTGCAGACGGTCACCAACCTGCTGCAGGTGGCGCAGGTGCCGCCGGAATGGCTGAAGGCGATCTACGGCGTGATCATCCTGGTCGCGTTGATCATCTCCCGCTACGCGAGCGGTAAAGCACAGACGTAGTCCGAAAGTCCGTGAAGGCCTCCTTCCCTACCTTGAGAGTAGGGAAGGAGGCCTTCACGGAGCGTCCAGGAGGAGAGTGCGGTGTCAGGAAGCTTCCGCGGCCGTGGTGGGGTCGTCTGCGGTGCCGAGGGCGTTGCGGAGCCATTGCTCCACCCCCGCCACGTGCACGGTGGCCCACGAACGCGCGAGCTCGGGCTCACGGGCGGCGATGGCCTCGTAGATCGCCGTGTGCTGCTCGCGGGTCTTCGCGACCGCGCCCTCCTGGGTGAGCCCGCGCCAGATACGGGCGCGCGCGGTGGGGCCGGACAGGCTGTCCAGCAGCGAGCACAGCACCGGATTGCCGGAGCCGTCGGCGATCTTGCGGTGGAACTGCAGGTCGTTCGCGACCAGTGCCTCCACCGTCGGCGAGTCGGCCAGTTCGTCGAGCAGGCGGCCTAGTTCCGCGATGTCCTCGTCGCTCATGTGCATCGCGGCCAGCGCCGTCGCCGCCGGTTCGAGGATCCGGCGGACGGCGAGGAAGTCGAGCACGGTGTCGTCGCGGTGGAAGTCCACCACGAACGTCATCGCGTCGAGGAGGAGATTCGGTTCGAGGCTGGTGACGTACGTTCCGTCGCCCTGCCGGACGTCGAGCACGCGGATCAGGCACAACGCCTTCACCGCTTCGCGCAGCGAACTGCGGGACAGACCGAGCCGCTGGGCCAGTTCGGCCTCCTTCGGCAGCCTGTCGCCCGGAGCAAGCTCGCCGGAGATGATCATGTCCTTGATCTTGTCGATCGCGACATCGGTGACCGGCATGTTCCACCGCCCTCCCCGAAGACCTCGGATGTTTGAGTGTTAGTTGACAGAGTGCCATGTTTCGAGTGAAGGAGTCGCGGTGACCCACGGTGTCGCACTACAAAGAGTGGCACTCCACACCCGGTTGAAGCCGGGCAAGGAGGCCGAATACGAGTCGGTCCACGCCGTGATCCCGCCTGACCTGGACGAAGCCCTGCGCGGTGCGGGCGTGCGTTCGTGGCGGATCTGGCGGGACGGTCTCGACTTGTTCCACGTCGTGGAGGTCGAGGACTACGCGAAGATGCGCGCGATCCTGCGTGATCATCCGGCCAACATTCCCTGGCAGGCGCGGATGTCGGAACTGCTCGACGTCGAAGACGACTACTCGGGCAAGGATTCGGGGATCGGCCTCGTTTGGGAGCTTCCGTGAAGATCCCGCTGTCCCCGCTGGGGCTCGGCTGCGCGCAGCTGGGCAACCTGTACCACGCCATCACCGACGAGACGGCCGAAGCGACCGTCCGGCAGGCGTGGGACGAAGGCATCCGGTATTTCGACACCGCCCCGCATTACGGTCTCGGGCTGTCGGAACGACGGCTGGGCGCGGCGCTTTCGGCGTATCCCCGCGCGGACTTCGTCGTGTCGACCAAGGTCGGCCGCGTGCTGGAGCCTTATCCCGAAGGCGCTTCGCGGACCGACTCACAGGGATTCGTCGTTCCCGCGGCGTACAAACGCCGATGGGACTTCAGCCGCGACGGGATCCTCCGGTCGCTTGAGGACAGTCTGGAGCGGCTCGGGCTCGACCGGGTCGACGTCGTCTACGTGCACGATCCGGACGAGCACTTCGAGGACACCGTGAACGGCGCTTTCCCCGCGCTGCTGGAATTACGGGAGCAGGGTGTCGTCGACGCCATCGGGGCCGGGATGAACCAGGCACCGATGCTCACGGAGTTCGTCCGCCGCTTCGATCTCGACGCGATCCTTCTGGCGGGCCGGTACACCTTGCTCAACCAGCCCGCCCTCGACGATCTTCTGCCGCTGTGCGCGGAACGTGGGGTGGACGTGGTGGCGGGCGGCGCGTTCAACGCCGGGATCCTCGCCACCGCGGCGCCGGGCACGATGTACGACTACGCCGAGGCTCCTGCCGAGCTGGTCGAGCGCGCCCAGCGGATCGCCGACGTCTGCGCGCGGCACGGTGTCGAACTCCCGCAAGCCGCTTTGGCGCTGCCCGCCGCGCATCCGTCGGTGGTGTCGGTCGTCGTCGGCGCGCACGATCCCGGCCAGGTGCGGCTCAACGCCGAACGCTTCCGGCGTCCGGTGCCGCGCGAGTTGTGGACGGACCTGATCCGTGCGGGACTGTTGCGTGAGGACACCGTGCTGCGGGAGGAAGGACAGCCGTGATCGACGCGCACCACCACCTTTGGGACCCTTCGCGGCGGGACTACCCGTGGATGGCCGGTACGGCGCTGGAACCGATCCGTCGTCCGTACACAGTGGACGATCTCCGCACGGTGACGAAGGCGGCGGGGGTGAAGGGGACCGTGCTGGTGCAGACGGTCTCGTCGGAGGAGGAGACGCGCGAGTTCCTTTCGGCGGCCCTTGCCGAGCCGCTGATCGCCGGCGTCGTCGGCTGGACCGATCTCACCGCGCCTGACGTCACCGAGCGCCTGGCCTCGTTTTCCGGGCCCCTGGTGGGAATCCGGCATCAGGTGGAGGACGAGCCGGACCCGTCGTGGCTGACGCGGCCCGAGGTCCTGCGTGGTCTCGCCGCGCTCGGCGAGGCCGGGCTGGCGTACGACCTGCTGGTGAAGCCGCCGCAGCTTCCCGCCGCCCTCACCGCCGCGAAAGCGTTGCCGGACCAGGTTTTCGTCCTCGACCACGCCGCGAAGCCGCCGATCGCCTCGGGGGAATGGCAGCCGTGGGCGGACGGTGTCGCGGCCTTGGGAGAGCTGGACAACGTGTACTGCAAGCTTTCGGGGCTCGTGACCGAGGCGGACTGGGCGCGGTGGAAGGTCGGTCAGCTGGCGCGCTGGTCCGAGCACGTGCTGGAGTCGTTCGGGGCTTCGCGGCTGATGTTCGGCTCCGACTGGCCGGTCTGCGAACTCGCGGCCGCGTACGAAGTCGTCGTGGACACGGCGTTTTCACTCACGGGTTCGCTGAGCGACGCCGAGCGGCTGGAGTTCTTCGACGGGACCGCGAGGCGGGCTTACCGCCTCGCGTGAGACACGACGAAACCCCGGCGGGAAACCGGGGAAGGAGGAAAGTGGGCGGCGCGGGGTCCTGGCGCCTGAGAACCGCCGATCAACGACCTGCGGCAGGGGGAGGAAAGATCAGAACTCGTCCTGCTTGACCATCGACCGCAGACGGGCCAGTGCGCGGTGCTGCGTCACGCGCACGTTGCCGGCGGAGATCCCGAGCGCCTCGGCGGTTTCGGCGGCGGACAGGCCGACGGCGATGCGGAGGGCGAGGATCTCCTGCTGCACCCGGGGCAGGGTGGAGAGCAGGCGACTGAGCCGAGCACCGAGGTCCAGGTGCAGGGCGTGCGTTTCGGGTTCGTTGTCGCCGATGGGCCGTTCCGGCAGTTCCGGCACCGGCTCCGACCGGTCGCGGGAGACCGCGCGGTAGGCGTCGGCGACCTTGTTGGCGGCGATGGCGTGCACGAGGTAGAGGAACGAACCGCCGCGATCCTGGTAACCCGGCAGCGCCTTCAGCACCGCCATGCACACTTCCTGCGCGACGTCGTCCGCCGACAGGTAGGACAGGTCGCGGCCGCCCATTCTGGCGCGGCAGTAGCGGACCACGACGGGCCCGATCATCCGCAGCAGGGCCTGGATCGCGGCGGGATTCCCGTCGCCCGCGTCCTTGACGAGGGGATCGAGGTCCTCCTTCGTCAGCCGTCCGCCCGGTCGAGGCAGGTTCTCCGGAGTCGTGTATCCGGGGACCGCATCGGGGGTGACGGTTCTGGACGCGCTTGAAGTTACTTGCATGGTCGTCCTCCCCGGCCGACCCTGTGACCGTCGCTGTCGAGGGGTCAACACTCCGTAACGATTGAGGGCGGCAGATGCTCCGTAAGATCAGGTTCATCTGCCGCCGTTGCGACGCAGCGTAATCGTAGGCGTCGATCGGACGGCAGTAAAGATTTCAACTAGAGATAGCCCATTCGCCGGAGTCGGCTTAATACAACCGAGACTCTGCGTCGCGAAAAGGGGCTTCGGCGTCGCAGGATGTGCGCGGCACTTAGCGCACCGCGATCAGCGCGGCCGCGGTCGCTACGACGAGTGCCGATGCTGTGACAGCAAGGATCGGGTTAAGAGGTTTCGGGGTTTCCGGACGGCGCAGTGCTCGTTCACGGATCGCGCCGATGGCGGCCAGCGTGATCACCATGGCCCCCGCGAACGCGACCGGGACGACCGCCGTTCCCCACCCTCGCCGGGCCGCGGTGTGCAAGAGCAGGAGTGTGCAGGCAGTAGCCGCGAGCGCGGTCCGGCGCCACGCCAGCCCGGTCCGTTCCGCTTGCGCTCCGTGATCAGCAGGGCTCACGAGAAGACCACCAGTGCCGCCGCGGCCAGGGTGATCACGAGGATCCCGGCGGTCAGCAGGAGCAGCATCCCGCTCTTCGGCAGCGGCCGCCCCGCGCGCATCGCGGTCTGCACCCGCCGCCAGCGCGGATACGCGCTCGCCGCGAGGACGGCGGCCAGCACGACGCACAGTCCCGCCAGGACGGTGCTCAGCGCGTTCGGATCGGGGACCAGCTGATGGACGGCGACGCCGCCGGCCAGGAGGCCCAGCGCCGTCCGGAGCCAGGCGAGGAAGGTCCGTTCGTTGGCGAGCGTGAATCGGTAATCGGGTTCCGAACCGCCGTCGTGCGGGCCCTTGATCTCTGCCACGCGATGAGACTAGGCGTTCCGGCGCGCGAAGACCCACCAGCGAAGGACCGCGAAGCGCGCGATGCCGCCCACGACGCTGGCCGCGAGCAGCGCGCCGGTCTGTTCCAGCGCCGTCGGCTCGGTGATCACCGCGTCGAGCGACGCGAGCACGATCGAGCCGTACACGGCGTAGAAGGCGAAGGTCACCAGATCCTGGAAATGGCGCTTGCCCGCGTTGCTCTTCCGGGTGGCGAAGGTGACCCGGCGGTGGAACTCGGTGTTGCCGACGGTCGTGACCGCGAGCGCGACCAGATTGGCGATCTGGGGGCCGAGGACCGGTTGCAGGACAAGGAACAGCACCGCCTGCAGGCCAGTGGCGGCGACACCGGCGACGACGTACCAAGCGGCGTGGTTGCCGAGTTCGTGGTGCCGCTCCGGCGCGCGCCGGATGATCCGGTGCCCAGGCGCCCACCTGGTGGTGGTCATACCGACGACGCTACTCCTTGTTTCACAAACTTGTGAAGCTATTGAACTACCTGAGAAACTGTGATCCCCGCGACAGCGCCGCCGTTTGGCCTGCGGAGACGCCGGGTAAGCCACCGGGACGGGGTCGAGTACAGCACGCCCCGGCCAACGCCCGACCAGGAGGGAGCGGCCGATGAGCGACCGCGAGACCGCGGAACCGGAAACGTTGGATCCCAGCGAGGCGCTCGACGAGGACGAACTCCGCGTCGACCCGCTCGAAGAAGGTGTCGAACCGCCCGAGCACTGGAGCGGCGCCGATCGCTTCGGGACCACGCCCTCGGAGATCCACGAAGGGGAGTCGCACGCCATGCGACTGGCGGAGGAGGAGCCCGACGTCGGTGAGAAGTGATCTTCACTCAGACGGCGGGCCATGCCGACACCCCCTAGCGTGGTCGGTCAAGTGCAAGACCGCGACGAAGGAAGGGCAGAGATGCTGACAGTCACCGAAGCCGCCGCCGAGGCGATCACCGCACTGACCGGGCAGGAGAACGGCCAGGACGGAGGCGGGCTGCGGTTCGCCATGCATTCCCAGCAGGGGGACAGTCCTCAGCTCGCGGTTTCCGTCGCCCCGGAGCCGGAAAGCGGCGACAAGGTACTCGGCGCCGACGGCGGCCCGAAGGTGTTCTTGGAGCCGGAAGCGGCTGAGTTGCTCGACGACAAGGTCCTCGACGTCCAGCAGGACGAAACCGGCGAAGTCGCCTTCGCCGTACTCCCGCAGGCTCAGCCCCAGCCCGGCAGCTGAGCCCGGCGGGTTCAGGCTTCAAGTCCCGTCGCGTGCCGGTCCCGGTGGTGGGGGGGGGGGGGGGGGGGGGGGGGGGGGGGGGGGGGCGGCGCGCCCCACCCCCCCCCCCCCCCCCCCCCCCCACGACCCACGTCGGCAGGGCGCCGCTAAGTCCGGGCCCAGGCGCGGACCAGCTCCCCGGCCCGCTCGCGCAGGAGTTCCGCCGCGTGCGCACGCGCGTGGTCGAGTGAGGGCGCGTGGTCGATCAGGGCGGCGCTGCCCACGACCCCGAGACCGCTGAGCTGGCTCTGGTCCAGCTGGATCCGCCCGGCCAGCACCATCAGCGGTACCGCGTGTTCCCGCGCGCGGGCCGCGATGCCCGCCGGGGCCTTGCCGTCGAGGCTCTGCTCGTCCAGTGAGCCTTCGCCGGTGATGACGAGGTCGGCGTGTTCGATGGCGCCGGCGACGCCGGTGAGCCCGGCGATGAGCTGGAAACCGGATTCGACCCCCGCGCCGAGCCCCGCGATCGCGCCTGCGGCGACGCCGCCGCCCGCGCCCGCTCCGGGAAGATCGGAGACGTCGGGGGCCCCGGCGTTCCTCAGCGCATGCGCCCAGCGGGACAGGGACTCGTCCAGTTGCTCGACTTCGCGCGGGCCCGCGCCTTTCTGCGGGCCGAAGATCGCGGCCGCGCCACGAGGGCCGAGCAACGGGTTCGTGACGTCGGTGGCGACGGCGACCTCGACGGAGCCGAGCCGTTCGCGGACCGGGCCGAGTTCGGCCAGCGCGACCCGGCCCAGCGTGCCGCCACCGAGCCCGACCGGCGCGCCGAACGCGTCGAAGACCCCGGCGCCCAGCGCCGCCAGCATCCCGGCGCCGCCGTCGGTGCTCGCCGTGCCGCCGACGGTCAGCACCAGCCGTCGCGCGCCGTTGTCGAGCGCGTGCGTGAGCAGTTCCCCGACGCCCCAGGTGTGCGCGGCGAGCGCCACCTCCGGGCTCGGCTCGACGAACTCGATCCCGCAAGCGCGGGCCGATTCGATGTAGGCCGTTCCGTCGAGTGTCACGTAGCGGGCGTCGACGGTGTCGTCGAGCGGCCCGCGGACCGGGAGTTCCACGAGATGCCCGCCCGCCGCGACGAGGACGTCGAGCGTCCCTTCGCCGCCGTCGGCGACAGGGCACGAGGAGACCTCGGCTTCGGGCAGTGCGTCGCGGACGCCGTGGGCGATCGCCTCCGCGGCCTCGACCGCGGTCAAGCTTCCCTTGAACTTGTCGGGCGCGATGACCACACGAGTCATGGACGAACCTCCGTCAGCGGGTTTCCGCCGGTGAGCACCGACGCGACGTTCTCGGCCGCGAGCACGGCCATGGCGGTACGGGTCTCGACCGTCGCCGATCCGAGGTGCGGCGTCAAGACGACGTTCTCACGATCCAGCAGACGCTGTTCGACCTCGGGTTCGGCTTCGAACACGTCGAGGCCGGCACCGGCGATCTCCCCGGCTTCGAGCGCGTCGGCCAGCGCGGCCTCGTGGACGACGGGACCGCGTGTGGTGTTGATCAGGTACGCGCCCGGTTTCATCGCCTTCAGCGCGTCCGCGTCGATGAGGTGCCGGGTATCGGGCGTCAGGGGGCAGTGCAGTGACACGACGTCGGAGCTTCGCAGCAGCTCGTCGACGGGCAGGTACTTCGCGCCCAGGGCCGTCTCGACGTCTTCGGCGGCCCGCGATCGTCCTGAGTAGACGATCCGCATGCCGAATCCGAGCGCCCGTCGCGCGACCGCCTGCCCGATCTTGCCGAGCCCGACGATCCCGAGTGTCTTGTCCTGCAGCGAAGAGCCGAGCAGGAAACCCAGATGGAACGACCAGGGGGTGCGCGAGCGGATCAGCCGTTCGCCTTCGCCGAGCCGTCGCGTGACCGCCAGGATCAGCCCGAACGCCAGATCCGCGGTGGCGTCGGTGAGCACCCCGGGGGTGTTGGTGACGGTGATCCCGCGTGCGGCCAGCGCCGGGACGTCGATGTTGTCGTACCCGACGGCTACATTCGCGACGACCTTCAGCCCCGGGCCCGCCGCGTCGGCGACCGCCCCGTCGATCCGGTCGTGCAGCATGCCGACGATCGCGGACGAGCCACGCACGAACTCGCGCAGTTCGTCCGGCGTCAGCGGCCGGTCGGCGCGCGACAGTTTCACCTCCCCGGCCTCGGCGAGCACTTTCAGCGCTTCGTCGGGAATCCACCGGGTCACCGCGATCGTCGAGGTCACGCGTCCAGCCTAGTGTGCGGAGGTTGGTATCCCAAACGCGAGAATCCCCGCGATGAGGGAGGCGCTTCCCCTGCGCGGGTGAGTCGTCGCAGGCCTTCGCGCTTCGCCGCTACCGCACGTGGTTGCACGGTCGCGCCGCCTGAGCTATGTTCATATGAAGAACATGTGTGCGCGATACGAACAAGCCGGGAGTGGGGATGGCGGAGCTGCTGTCGTTGAAGGAGGCCGTGGCGCGGCTGGTGCACGACGGGGACACCGTCGCGCTCGAGGGCTTCACGCACCTCATCCCGGTCGCCGCGGGCCACGAGATCATCCGTCAGCGCCGCACCGGCCTGACGTTGGTCCGCATGACCCCGGACATCGTCTACGACCAGCTGATCGGCGCGGGCTGCGCGAGCAAGCTGATCTTCTCCTGGGGCGGCAATCCCGGCGTCGGCTCGCTCCATCGGTTCCGTGACGCGGTCCAGCACTCCTGGCCGGTGCCGCTGGAGATAGAGGAGCACAGTCACGCCGGCATGGCGAACCGGTACGTCGCCGGTGCTTCGGGCCTGCCGTTCGCCGTCCTGCGCGGCTACACCGGCACCGATCTTCCCGCGCAGACGGACACGATCAAGCCCATCACCTGCCCGTTCACCGGTGAGAAGCTGGCCGCGGTCCCCGCGCTGAACCCGGACGTGACGATCGTGCACGCCCAGTGCGCCGACCGGTCCGGCAACGTCCAGATCCGGGGTATCACCGGCGTCCAGAAGGAGGCGGTGCTCGCGGCGAAGCGGTCGCTGGTCACCGTCGAGGAGATCGTCGACGAGCTGGAGCCCCGGCCGGGCGCGATCGTGTTGCCGTCGTGGGCCGTCACCGCGGTGGCCGAGGTGCCCGGCGGCGCGAGGCCGTCGTACGCGGCGGGGTACTACGAACGGGACAACGACGCCTACCAGGCATGGGACGCGATCGGCCGGGACAGGGAGAGTTTCACCCGCTGGCTCGACGAGCTGACGGGAGTGAAGGCATGACCGAGTACACCTCCGACGAGATGATGAGCGTCGCCGCGGCTCGCGCGCTCGGCGACGGGATGTCCTGTTTCGTGGGCATCGGCCTGCCCAGCACGGCCGCCAACCTCGCCCGCCGCGGGCACGCGCCGAATCTGACGCTGATCTACGAATCCGGCTGCCTCGGCGCCAAACCGGCCAGGCTCCCGTTGTCCATCGGCGACGGCGAACTCGCCGACACCGCGGACGCCGTGGTCAGCGTTCCCGAGGTCTTCAACTACTGGCTCCAGCCGGGCCGGATCGACGTCGGTTTCCTCGGTGCCGCCCAGCTGGACAAGTTCGGCAACATCAACACCACCGTCATCGGCCCGGACTACGCCAACCCCAAGGTGCGCCTCCCCGGTGCCGGTGGCGCGCCGGAGATCGCCGCCTCCTGCCGCGAGGTGTTCGTGGTGCTCCGGCAGAGCACCCGCACGTTCGTCGAGAAGGTCGACTTCGTGACGTCGTTCGGCCACGGCACCGGCAAGGGGGATCGCGAGCGCCTCGGCCTCCCCGGCGCCGGGCCGACGCTGGTGGTCACCGACCTCGGCCTGATGCGGCCCGACCCCGAGACCGCCGAGCTCACGCTCACCGAACTGCACCCCGGCGTCGAGGTCGATCAGGTCGTCGAAGCGACCGGGTGGAAACTGAAGGTGTCCGGCGACCTGGGTACCACCCCGGCGCCGACAGAGGCAGAACTCCGCATCCTCCGAGACCTCACAAGGGCGAGCGCATGACCGACGTCTTCCTGTTCGACGCCATCCGTACCCCGTTCGGCAAGTACGGCGGCGCCCTGTCCGGGGTCCGCCCGGACGATCTGGCCGCCACCGTGCTGCGGGCGCTGGCCGAGCGCAACGATCTCGACCCCGCCACCGTCGACGAGGTCCTGCTCGGCGACGCCAACGGCGCGGGCGAGGACAACCGCAACGTCGCGCGGATGGCGGCGCTCCTGGCGGGCTGGCCGACGACCGTGCCCGGCGCCACGGTCAACCGGCTGTGCGGCTCCGGTCTCGACGCCGTCATGCAGGCCAGCCGGTCGGTTCAGGTCGGTGACGCCTCGCTCGCCGTCGCGGGCGGGGTCGAATCGATGAGCCGCTCGCCGCTGGTCATGCAGAAACCGGAGAAGGCGTTCCCGGCGGGCAACCAGACGCTGCACTCCACCGCGCTGGGCTGGCGCATGGTCAACCCGAAGATGCCCGAGCAGTGGACGGTGTCGCTCGGGGAGTCCACCGAGCAGCTCGCCGAGCGCTACGGCATCGGCCGTGACGAGCAGGACGCGTTCGCCGTCCGCAGCCACGTCAACGCCGCCCGCGCCTGGGACGAGGGGTTCTACGACGACCACGTCGTCCCGGTCGAGGGCGTCGAGCTCACGCGCGACGAAGGCATCCGGCCGGACTCCAGCCCGGAGAAGCTCGCGAAGCTCAAGCCCGTCTTCCGTCCACAAGGGACGGTCACGGCCGCGAACGCGTCGCCGCTGAACGACGGCGCCTCCGCGTTGCTGCTCGGCGACGAGGCCGCGGGGAAGCGGCTCGGCAAGGCGCCGCTGGCCCGGATCGCCGGCCGGGGAGCGGCGGGTGTCGATCCCGACGTCTTCGGCATCGGCCCGGTGCGCGCGGCCGAGATCGCTCTGGAACGGGCCGGGATCGGCTGGGAAGATCTGGCGGCCGTGGAACTGAACGAAGCCTTCGCCGCGCAGTCGCTGGCCTGCCTGCGGGACTGGTCGAAGCTCGACCCGGAGATCGTCAACGTGAACGGCGGCGCGATCGCGATCGGGCATCCGCTGGGCGCCTCCGGCGGCCGGATCCTCGGCACGCTGGCCCACCACCTGCGCCGCAGCGGTGGCCGGTGGGGGCTGGCCGCCATCTGCATCGGCGTCGGCCAGGGGCTGGCCGTCGTCCTCGAAGCCCAGTGACTCGCTGACCCGCGCTGGAGGGAACACCATGTCCGCACCCGCAGAACTGAGGCTCCCGCGCTACCGGCGGGATCCGGAGGGCACGCATCCGCCGCTCGACCACGCCGGTTACCGGTCGACGGCGCTGCGGCACCCCAAGGAGCCGCTGATCGTGCTCCCGCATCTGCTGACCGAGGTCACCGGGCCCGCGCTGGGGCCTGGCCGGATCGGCGAGTTCGACAACGACCTCACCCGGGGGCACGCGGGGGAGCCGCAGGGCCAGCGGATCATCGTCACCGGACGGCTGCTCGACGGCGACGGGCGGCCGATCCGCGATTCGCTCGTGGAGATCTGGCAGGCGAACGCGGGCGGCCGGTACCGGCACACCGGGGACCGCTGGCCGTCGCCGCTGGACCCGAACTTCGACGGCGCGGGCCGGACGCTCACCGACTCCGAAGGCCGCTACACCTTCACCACCATCAAACCGGGCGCGTACCCGTGGAAGAACCATGACAACGCCTGGCGTCCGGCGCATATCCACTTCTCCGTCTTCGGCAGCGCGTTCACCCAGCGGCTGGTCACCCAGATGTACTTCCCGGAAGACCCGCTGTTCTCGCAGGACCCGATCTTCAACTCCATCCCGGACGAGAAGGCGCGGCAGCGGATGATCGCGCGGTTCGACCTCGACCGCACGGAAGCCGAGTGGGCGCTGGCCTTCCAGTTCGACATCGTCGTGCGCGGCCGGGAGGCTTCGGTCTTCGAAGACGAGGAGGACGAGCACTGATGCCGGAGACGACGCCTTCCCAGACCGTCGGCCCGTACCTGTCCATCGGCCTGCCCTGGCCGGACGGGCCGGACGTCGTCCCCGCGGGCGAACCGTCCGCGATCCGCATCCACGGCCGCGTCCTCGACGGCGCGGGCGAACCGGTGCCGGACGCGATGATCGAGACCTGGCAGGCCGACGCCGACGGCCGGTTCGATCACCCCGACGACCCGCGCGGAGCGGTCGCGAGCGGGTTCCGGGGCTTCGGACGCTGTCCCACCGACCAGGGCGGCGGCTACGAGATCCGGACGATCATGCCCGGTCCGCTTCCCGGCCCGGCGGGCAGCACGCAGGCGCCGCATATCGACGTCTCGGTGTTCGCGCGCGGACTCCTGCACCGGGTGGTCACCCGGATCTACTTCGAGGACAACGACAACTCCGGGGATCCGGTGCTCGCGTCGGTCCCGGAGGCGCGCCAGGGCACTTTGGTCGCCACGAAGACCGGCGATGGCTACCGGTTCGACATCCGGTTGCAGGGCGAGGGGGAGACGGTGTTCTTCGATGTCTGAGCGGGTGAAGGTGCACAGTTCGGTCAAAGTGCACAGTGTCGCGGAGGGGCCGGCGGACGGCCCGGTCGTGGTGTTCAGCGGATCGCTCGGCAGCGATCACCGCATGTGGGAACCGCAGGTGAAACCCTTGGTGGACAAGGGTTTCCGGGTGATCCGGTATGACACTCGAGGGCACGGCGCGTCTCCGGTCCCGGCCGGGCCGTACACGCTCGCGGATCTCGGCGGAGACCTGCTCGCGCTGCTCGACGAGCACGGTGCCGAACGCGCGCACGTCGTCGGGCTCTCGCTCGGCGGGATGACCGGGATGTGGCTCGGCGTGCACGCGCCGGACCGGATCGCGAGCCTCGTCCTGTGCTGCACGTCCGCGAAGCTCGGGCCGCCGAGCATGTGGGCGGACAGGGCGAAGACGGTCCGGGAGAACGGCACCGCGGCGGTCGCCGAGGCCGGGGTCGGCCGATGGCTGACCGCCGGTTACGCCGCCGCGTATCCCGAACAGGCCGAGTACCTGCGCGAGATGATCGCGAGCGTCCCCGCCGAGGGCTACGCGGCGTCCTGCCAGGCCATCGAACGGATGGACCTCGTCGACGACCTGCCCAAGATCACGGCGCGGACCCTGGTCATCGCCGGGGCCGAGGATCCGGCCACCCCGGTCGGGCACGCCGAGGTGATCGCCGGCGGCATCCCGGACGCGCGGCTCGAGGTCGTCGAAGGCGCCGCGCATCTGGGGAGTTTCGAACAGCCGGAGCGGTTCACCGCCTTGATCCTCGAACATCTGGAGGCCGCCCGATGAGCGAAGACCCCTACGAGACCGGCATGAAGGTGCGCCGCGAGGTGCTCGGGGACGAGCACGTCGATCGAGCCGTCGCGCGCACCACCGAGTTCAGCCGCCCGTTCCAGGACTACATCACCCGGGGCGCCTGGGGATCGGTCTGGTCGCGTGACGGGCTCGACCGCAAGACCCGCAGCTGCGTCACCCTGGCCGCGCTCACCGCGCTGCACGCTCACGACGAGCTCGCGATGCACGTCCGCGCCGCCGTCCACAATGGACTGACCGCGCAGGAGATCTCCGAGGTCCTGCTCCACACCGCCGTCTACACGGGCGCCCCGGCCGCCAACACCGCGTTCGCCGTCGCCCAGCGGGTACTGGCCGAACTCGGTGAGCCTGCGGCCCAGAAGGAGGGTGACAGTTAGGGTTCTCCCATGGACGAAGGCGAGGTGACCGAGCGCGGAGCGCATCATGTCCAGTCTCTGGAGCGCGGGCTGGCCGTGATCAAGGCGTTCAACGCGGATGCGGCGGAACTCACGCTGAGCGACGTCGCCCGTGCGACCGGGCTGACCAGGGCGGCCGCCCGCCGGTTCCTGCTCACCCTCGTCGACCTGGGGTACGTGCGCACGGACGGGAAGTACTTCTCGCTCACCGCGCGGGTCCTCGAGCTCGGCTACTCGTATCTGTCGAGCCTGTCGCTGCCGGAGGTCGCCCAGCCGCATCTCGAACGGCTCTCCGCCGAGGTGCACGAGTCGAGTTCGATCTCCGTGCTCGAAGGCCCGGACATCGTCTACGTCGCGCGCGTGGCCGTTTCGCGGATCATGACCGTCAGCATCAACGTCGGCACCCGCTTCCCGGCCCACGCGACGTCGATGGGACATGTCCTGCTGGCGGGCCTGGAGGACGACGACCTCCACGGCTACTTCGACGCGGCCAAACTCGAGAAGCTGACCGCGCGCACGCTGACCAGGCAAAAAGATCTGCTCGCCGAACTGGAAAAGGTCTATCGGCAGGGCTACGCGATGGTCGACCAGGAGCTCGAAGAGGGCCTCCGCTCGATCGCCGCGCCGATCCGGGACCGGCAGGGGAAGGTCGTGGCCGCGGTCAACCTCTCCACCCACGCGAGCCGCACGACGCCGGAGTCGGTCGAGCAGGAACTGCTGCCGTCGCTGCTCTCGGCGGCGCGGGCCATCGAGGCCGATCTGGCTTCGGCACCGCCGACCAGGGCGAGGCATGGCTGAGGTCGCGGGGCTGCTCCTCGCGGCCGGGGCCGGGCGCCGGTTCGGCGGGCCGAAGGCGTTGGCCGTCCTCGATGGCGAGCCGTTCGTCGTCCGGGCGCTGCGGGTGCTCGTCGACGCGGGCTGCGTACCGGTCCGGGTGGTGCTGGGCGCCTCGGCCGCGCAAGCCCGCGCGCTCCTGCCCGAGCCCGAGGCCGCCGTCGTCGCCGAGGACTGGGAGTCCGGCATGGGCGCGTCACTGCGCGCGGGTTTGCGCGCGCTCGCCGGAACCGATGCCGAAGCCGCCGTCGTGCATCTCGTGGACCTGCCCGGGGTCGGTGCCGAAGTGGTCCGGCGGGTGGCCGACGGGGCAGGCGAGAACACGATCACGCGCGCCGCTTACGAAGGCGTTCCCGGCCATCCCGTGGTCCTCGGCCGTCGCTGGTGGCCGGAGATCATCGCGGGCGCGTCCGGGGACAAGGGCGCCCGTGACTGGCTCAGGGGGCGCCACGACCTGAGGCTCGTCGAATGCGGTGACCTCGGCACCGGGCGGGACGTGGACCGCCGCGAGGATCTTCCGGGCTGATCTCCGGCCCGCCGAGGCTTACGATCGGCGAGTGACCGTCGAATCGCCCGAGAAACTGGCCGAAGCCCTCGAAACGGTCGGCTACCTCGCCGACGACGGGATCGCCACGGCCGGGTTCCTCGCCGTGGCGCTCGGCCGCCCGTTGTTCTGCGAGGGCGAACCGGGTACCGGCAAGACCTCGCTCGCACTAGGGCTGGCCGAAGCACTGGGCATGCCGCTCATCCGCCTCCAGTGTCATGAGGGGATCGACGCGGCGCAGGCGCTGTACGAATGGGACTTCCCCCGTCAGCTGCTGCACTTGCGGGCGCTGGAAGCCGCCGGTGACGGCGGCCTCGACGTCGAGGCCGCCGAACAGTCCCTCTACACCGAACGTTTCCTGCTTTCCCGGCCGCTGCTGAAGGCGTTGCAGACCGCGCCGTGTGTCCTGCTGGTCGACGAGATCGACCGGGCCGACGACGAGTTCGAAGCCTTCCTGCTGCAACTCCTCGACGAGAACGCGGTGACGATCCCCGAGTTCGGCGAGGTGCGCGCCGAACATCCGCCGCTCGTGGTGCTCACCTCCAACCGGACGCGGGAGGTGCACGACGCGCTGAAGCGCCGCTGTCTCTATCACTGGCTCGAACATCCGGACCTCGGCCGCGAGGTCGAGATCCTGCGCCGCAGGATCCCGGGCCTTGGCGAGGCGCTCGCGACACAGGTCGCGACGGCGGTGCACCGGCTCCGCGCGATGGAGTTGCTGAAACCGCCCGGGGTGGCGGAATCCCTCGATTGGGCTCAGGCGCTCCTCGCGCTCGGGATGTCCGAATTGGACGCCGCGGCGGCCGCCCGGACGCTCGGTTCGGTGCTCAAGTACAGCGAAGACCTCGACCGGGTCCGGGCCAAGCTGGACAAACTGCTCGCCTGAGGAGTCAGCGGCGACGCGTCGAGGACGTCGGAGGGCAGCACCGTGTCCGCGGCGGCGAGCTGCGACTCGAGGTGCTCCATGGCAAGATGGGCAAGCGGAACGTTGCTCCGCTAACGATACGGAGCACTGTTCCGTTTGGCAAGCTCGTGGAGGAGTGGCGTGATGAGCGAAGAGGGCACCAAAGGCAAACGCGCGGACGCCCGGCGCAACGAGAAGACCCTGCTGGACGCCGCCGCCGCCGTCTTCGTCACTTCGGGCGTCGAGGCGCCGGTCCGCGACATCGCGGCCAAGGCGGGCGTCGGGATGGGCACGATCTACCGCCACTTCCCGACCAGGGCCGACCTCATCATCGCCGTCTACCGGCATCAGGTCGACGCGTGCGCCGAAGCCGGGCCGGAACTGCTGGCGTCGAGCGATTCCCCGTACGAGGCGTTGCGGCGCTGGATCGACCTCTTCGTCGATTTCCTGGTCACCAAACACGGTCTGGCGGCGGTACTGCAGTCGGACAACGCCGGGTTCGAGACGCTGCACACCTATTTCCTCGACACCCTCCTGCCGGTGTGCGCCCGGCTGCTCGACGCGGCGGCGGAAGCGGGCGAGATCCGCTCAGATCTGCAGGCGCTCGAAGTCATGCGCGGCGTCGGAAACCTCTGCATCGGCGCCGAAAGCGATCCGCGCTACAACGCGCGCAAAATGGTCGAGGTCCTCATCGCGGGACTCAGGACCTAGGTCCTCTTCGGGGCCGAATGCATGGCGACGGCCCCACCGGGCGCGCTACAACTCGACTATGGAACGTACACAGTGTTGTGTGGTGGGGGGCGGTCCGGCGGGAATGGTGCTCGGACTCCTGTTGGCGCGGGCCGGGGTCGAGGTCACCGTTCTCGAAAAGCACAAGGACTTCTTCCGCGATTTCCGCGGCGACACGGTGCATCCGCCGACACTGATGCTGCTCGACGACCTCGGTCTCGGTGAACGCTTCGCGGAATTGCCTTCGCGACGGCTGGAGAAGATGCGGATGCTGATCGGCGACGCGACCATCGTCGCCGCCGATTTCAGCCGGATTCCCGGGCCGCACAAGTACATCGCGATGGTCCCGCAATGGGATTTCCTGAACCTGCTCGCCGAAGCCGCGGCGGCGGAGCCCACGTTCACCCTCGAGATGGGTGCCGAGGTGCTTGGGCTGCGCGACGGCGGCGGCGTGCGCTACCGCGATTCCGACGGTGAGGAGCGGGAGCTCGCGGCGCCGCTCGTGGTCGGCTGCGACGGCCGGGACTCGCTGATCCGCGCGGAGGCGGGACTCGTGCCGAAGGAGTACGAGGTGCCGATGGACGTCTGGTGGGTCCGGGTACCGAAACTCGAGGACACCGGCAAGGAGGCGCAGGTGTTCGGCCGGTTCGAAGGCGGCCTCGCCGGCGTGACCATGGACCGCGGCGACTACTTCCAGACCTCGTACCTGATCCGGAAGGGGCAGGACGCCGCGCAGCGGGCCGAAGGGATCGAGAAGTTCCGGGAGCGGATCGGCGGCCTGTTCGGCTGGAGCGACGAGCAGCTGGACGAGATCCGCGACTGGGACGACGTCAAACTGCTGAACGTCCGGATGTCCAAGCTGCCGCACTGGTATTCCGGCCGGGTGCTCTGCATCGGCGACGCCGCGCACGCGATGTCACCGGTCGGCGGGATGGGCGTCAACATCGCGGTGCAGGACGCGGTGGCGGCCGCGCGGATCCTCGCCGCCCCGCTGCTGCGCGGCACGCTGACCGCGCGGGACCTCGCCCGCGTGCAGCGACGGCGGGCCGTGGCCGTCACGCTCGCCCAGAAACAGCAGCTGGCGGAGCACAAGATGCTCATCGAGCCCGCTCTCGACGGGACTTTGAACGAGCGGACCGTGCCGGTGCCGCTCCGGATCTCGGACCGGTTTCCGCAGCTCACCGCCCTCGCGGCCTTCATGGGCGGCGTCGGCCCCCTGCGCGAGAAGACCCCGGTCTTCGCCCGCCGAGGCTCATAATGGAGGGGTGAGCGATCCACTGGCGGGCTTCGTCGGCTTCGCGGAGGCATTGCGCGAAGCCGGTTTGCCGTGCGACGCGCACCGAGTGCGGGCGTATCTCGAGGCTGTCGGCGAGGTCGATCTGGCCGATCCGGAACAGCTCTACTGGGCCGGACGGCTGACGCTGTGCGCCGACCCTGATGATCTTCCGCGTTACGACGCCGCGTTCGACGACTGGTTCACCGGAAAGGAAGCCGGGCCACGGCGCCGAGCCCGCGAGGCGGCCCCGAAGCGCGCCAGGATCGCCACGCTCGCGCAAGCCGGCCAGGGCGAATCCGGCGCGGAACCCGAGGAGCTCCGCGTCGCGGCGAGCGAGGAAGAGATCCTGCGGCACCGCGATCTCGCCGAGCTGAGCGTCGCCGAACGCGCTCACCTGCGAGAACTGCTCGCGAAACTGCGCCCGGCACTCCCGCCGCGGTCGTCACCGCGCCGTCGCGCCGCCCGGCGGGGCACTCTCGACCCCTCGCGCACGCTCCGGGCGATGCTGGCCGGCGGCGGCGAACCCGTGCGCCTGGCGTATCGGCGGCGGGCGAGCAAACCACGCTGTCTCGTCCTCCTGATCGACGTTTCCGGTTCGATGGGGCCGTACGCCGACGCGTTGTTGCGGTTCGCGCATGTCGTCGCCCGGCGCGCTCCCGGCCGCGTCGAGGTGTTCACGCTGGGCACCCGGCTCACCAGGGTCTCCCGCCAGCTCCGGCTGCGCGATCCCGAGCACGCGATGCTCGCCGCGGCCGCCGCGGTCCCCGATTTCGCGGGCGGGACCCGGCTCGGCGAGACCCTGCGGGCGTTCCTCGACCGGTGGGGGCAACGCGGCGTGGCCAGGCGATCCGTGGTCACCGTATTCTCCGACGGCTGGGAACGGGGCGACACCGCCCTGCTCGGCGAGCAGCTAGCCAGGCTGCGGCGGCTCGCGCACGTCGTATTCTGGGTGAATCCGCACGCGGGGCGGGCAGGTTACGCTCCCGTGCAGTCCGGCATCGTGGCCGCGCTCCCGTACCTCGATCGGCTGCTCGCCGGACACAGCTTGGCCACATTGGAACGACTGCTGGTGGAGATCGCCGATGCGTGACGTACTGGACGAACTGCACCGCCGCTGGACGGCAGGCGAGACGGTGGGAGTCGGCACGGTGGTGGCGACGTTCTCGTCGGCGCCGCGGAGCCCCGGCGCCGCGATGCTCGTCGCCCCGGACGGCACGGTCACCGGCAGCGTCTCCGGCGGCTGCGTCGAAGGCGCCGTCTATGAACTCGCGCAGCAGGTGGTCGCCGAACGAGCGCCCGTGCTGCAGCGCTACGGCGTCTCCGACGACGACGCGTTCGCCGTCGGGCTGACCTGCGGCGGGATCATCGACATCTACGTCCAGCACATCGACCGCGACTCGATGCCGGAACTCGGCGACGTCGTCGAATCGGTCCACAATGGACAGCCGGTCGCCGTGGTCACCGTGATCGAGCACGAACGGGATGGTCTGGTCGGCGAGCACCTGATCGTCTGGCCGGATCGCGTCGCCGGTTCGCTCGGTTCGTCGCGAATGGACGACGCCGTCGTCGACGACGCGCGCGGCATGCTCGCCGGCGGCCGCACCGGCACCCTGCACTACGGGCCGGACGGGCAGCGCCGCGGCGAGGGCATGACGGTGTTCGTCAACTCCTTCGAGCCGCCCGCGCGCTTGCTGGTCTTCGGCGCGATCGACTTCGCGGCCGCGATGGCGAAGATGGGCGCGTACCTCGGCTACCAGGTGACGGTCTGCGACGCGCGGCCCGTGTTCGCGACGAAGAGCCGGTTCCCCGACGCGGACGAGGTCGTCGTCGACTGGCCGCATCGCTATCTCAAGGCCGAAGCCGACGCGGGCCGGATCGACGGCCGGACCGCGATCGCCGTGCTCACCCACGACCCGAAGTTCGACGTGCCGTTGCTGGAGGTCGCGTTGCGCCTCGACGTCGGCTACGTCGGCGCGATGGGTTCGCGCAAGACCCACGACGACAGGTTCGCGCGGCTGCGCGAAGCTGGCGTCACCGAGGCGGAACTCGAACGGCTGTCGTCGCCGATCGGGCTCGATCTCGGCGCGCGGACCCCGGAGGAGACCGCGGTGTCGATCGCGGCGGAGATCATCGCGCTGCGGTGGAGCGGTTCGGGATCGCGGCTCGCCGAACTCAGCGGCCGGATCCACGGCTGACGCCGGGCATCGGCACGGCCTGGCTCGACTTGACCACTTCGAAAGCGGGCAGCGTTTCGAACCGTTTGACGTGCTCGTCGAACAGTTTCCTGGCCAGGTACCGGCTCGCCTTGAGATCGGGGGTGAGCAGGACGACGACGTAGTCCCACTGCCCGACGATGCTGTAGCAGTGCTGGACGCGGGGCTCGGCCAGCATGCGCTCGCGGAAGGCCGTGTGGCTCTTCTCGTCGTCGTCGGTCAGCGCGACCAGGATGACCGACGTCATCCCCGCGCCGAGCGCTTCCGGGTCGAGCACGGCGACCTCGGCGCGGATCACGCCTTCGGCACGCAGCCGGGTCAGCCGTCGCTGGACCGCGCTGGGGGAGAGGCCGACGGCGTCGCCCAAGTCGTGCAGAGGGCGGGCGGCGTCGGCCTGGACGAGGTCGAGCAGCCGATGGTCGATCTCGTCGAGAGGCACGCAAGATTTTTGCACGCTGGCGGGAAAATTTACAATCGCCATGATCGGCTCCCGGCCTAGCTTGAGTGTCATGGACCTGAAGCTGGACAACGTCGCCGAAGCGGCGAAGGTGATCGACCCCGTCTTCCTGAACTCCCCGCAGTACAGCGACGAACAGCTGAACGCACGGCTCGGCAGGCACGTGCTGGTGAAGATCGAGACGCTGAACCCGTTGCGCAGCTTCAAAGGTCGCGGCGCGGACTACTTCGCCGCCGGACTGGAGCCGGGCACCACGATGGTGTGCGGCACCAGCGGCAACTTCGGGCAGGCCGTCGCGTTCGCCGCCCGGAAGCACGGTTTGCGGGCCGAGGTGTTCGTCCCCGCCGACATCTCCCCGGTCAAACTGCGGCGGATGAAGACACTGGGTGCGCGGGTGCGCCGAGTCGAGGGCGAGGTGAAGGTCGCCGCGGCCGCCTTCGCCGCCGAAGCGCCCGATCGGGTCTTCGTCGTCGACGGCCGTGAGCCCGCGATCTCCGAAGGCGCGGGCACGATCGGCCTGGAACTGGCGCGGGAGGACGGGATCGACACGGTCGTGCTCCCGGTCGGCGACGGCGCGCTGATCGCCGGGGTCGCGCTGTGGCTCAAGGCGCACTGGCCGGACGTCCGGATCGTCGGCGTCGGGACCACGTCGGCGCCCGCCATGGCGAAGAGCTGGCTGGCGGGCGAACCGATCACGGTCGACCGGGCCGACTCGTTCGCCGGAGGTATCTCGATCCGCACGCCGGAACACGAATCCATCCGGCGGCTGCGGTCGCTTGTGGACGACTTCGTCCTGGTCGCGAACGACGATCTGCGCGCGGCCATGCGGCTGGGCGCGGAAACCCTCGGCGTCCTGCCGGAACCCGCGGGGGCCGCCGGTCTGGCCGCGCTGACCGTCCACGACATCCCCGGCGACCGGATCGCCACCGTGATCACCGGGGCCAACGCCGTCTGGCCTCCGGAGTACCGAATGGACACTCGCGCGTCCTCCGCATCTGCGTCGGTATCCATTATCTGACAACGCATTTGCGGATCCGTTCGCGAGTCACCCCCTGGTGGGGGTTGCCCTGGCAGGAGCTAAGTAGCACGCTCGACTGTGAGTCCGATCACGGTCGCTCCGGGGTCGGTCCGTGACAACCGAATGACCGGCCGCTCCCGAACGACCCCGGACCAGCGCGGGGTTTCTCTTGCTTTTGGAGGCCTGATGCGCATCACCGTCACCGTCGACGGCACCAGCTACACAGACGACGTCGAACCCCGGACCCTCCTCGTGCATCATCTGCGCGAACGGCTCGGCAAGGTAGGCACCGTGGTCGGTTGCGACACCAGCAACTGCGGTGCCTGCACCGTCCACCTCGACGGGCACAGCGTGAAATCCTGTTCGGTGCTCGCGGTCCAGGCCGACGGCTGCGAGGTCACCACGATCGAGGGACTCGCCCGCGACGGCGAACTGCATCCGGTGCAGAAGGCCTTCCACGAGAATCACGCGCTCCAGTGCGGCTTCTGCACTCCCGGCATGATCATGCAGTCGATCGACCTGCTCGCCGACAATCCCGATCCGGACGAGAAGGCCGTCCGTGAAGGACTCGAAGGCAACCTGTGCCGGTGCACGGGCTACCAGAACATCGTCCGCGCGGTCCGCGACGCCGCCCACGAGATGCGGCCCGGCGCCGGTCCCGAGGCCGAGCGGCTCGCTTCGGACACCGCTTCCCGTGTCGGCGCGGGTGGTGAGTGATGACCTCCACGATCGAGCCGGAGGTCGGTAAGTCCCGTCGCCGCAAGGAGGACGAGCGCCTCATCACCGGCAGGACCCGCTGGACCGACAACCTGACCCTGCCCGGCATGCTGCACCTCGCGGTGCTCCGCAGCCCGTTCGCGCACGCCAAGATCGTCTCGATCGACGTCACCGAGGCGAAATCCGCGCCGGGGGTGGTCGCGGTCTTCACCGGGAAGGACCTCGACCCCGAAAGCGCCATCGGCATGCCGTGCGCGTGGCCGATCACGCCGGACATGAAGTCGCCGAGGCGGCCCATCCTCGCCTCGGACACGGTGAACTTCGCCGGTGAAGGGGTCGCGGTGGTCGTCGCCCGCACGTCGGCCGAAGCGCACGACGCGCTCGAAATGATCGACGTCGACTACGACGAGCTGCCGGTCGTCCTCGGCCTGGAGAACGCGCTCGCCGAGGGCGCGCCGCTCGTGCACGAAGATCTCGGCACCAACCAGAACGCGGTCTGGGTCTTCGATTCCGCCGACGCCGGAACGGGTTCCAGCGTCGAAGACGCGATCTCCAATTCCGAAGTCGTCCTCAAACGACGGTTCCGTCAGCAGCGGCTGGTGCCGGCGTTCATGGAACCGCGGGCGTGTGTCGTGGACCCGACGGGCAACCAGCTGGTCATGTGGTCGGCCACCCAGGTCCCGCACATCCTCAAGACGATGACCGCGGCCACGCTCGGCCTGCCCGAGCACAAGGTGCGGGTGATCGCGCCGGACGTCGGCGGCGGGTTCGGCGGCAAGATCGCCGTGCTGCCCGAAGAGATGATGGCGACGCTCATCGCCCAGCGGCTCGGCAAACCGGTCAAGTGGAACGAGTCCCGTTCGGAGACGATGGTCGCCGCGCACCACGGGCGCGACCAGATCCAGGACCTCACCATCACCGCGAACCGCGACGGAACGGTGACCGGCCTCAAGGTCGAACTGCTCGCCGACATGGGCGCGTACCTCGGCCTCGTCGGCCCCGGCGTGCCGATCCTCGGCGCGTTCATGTTCAACGCGATCTACAAGTTCCCGGCGTACCACTTCTCCTGCACCAACGTGTTCACCAACACCACGCTCACCGACGCCTATCGCGGCGCCGGGCGGCCGGAGGCCACGTTCGGGATCGAGCGGATGATGGACGAACTCGCCGTCGAGCTGGGCATGGACCCGATGGAGCTCCGCGAGAAGAACTGGATCAAACACGAGGAGTTCCCGTTCACCACGGTGGCCGGGCTGACCTACGACTCGGGCAACTACGAGGCCGCCACCGCCAAGGCGAAGGAGCTCTTCGACTACGACGGCCTCCGCCGCGAACAGAAGGAACGGCGGGAATCGGGCGACCCGGTGCAGCTCGGCATCGGCATCTCGACGTTCACCGAGATGTGCGGTCTCGCGCCGTCGCGGGTGCTCGGCTCGCTGGACTACGCGGCGGGCGGCTGGGAACACGCGGACATCCGGGTGCTGCCCACCGGCAAGATCGAGGTCATCACCGGCGCCTCCGCGCACGGCCAGGGCCACGAGACGGCGTGGAGCCAGATCGTCGCCGACAAGCTCGGCGTCCCGTTCGAGGACATCGAGGTCATCCACGGCGACACGCAGTCCTCGCACAAGGGCATGGACACCTACGGCTCCCGGTCCCTGGTGGTCGGCGGGATCGCGGTGGTCAAGGCGGCGGACAAGGTCCTCGCCAAGGCCAAGCCGATCGCGGCGCATCTGATGGAGTGTTCCGAGGACGACCTCGAATTCTCGGCGGGCAAGTTCTCGGTCAAGGGCACGGATTCCTCGACGTCCATCCAGGACATCGCGTGGGCCGTGTTCTCGGCGCACAACCTGCCGGACGGGGTCGAACCCTCGCTGGACTCGTCGGACACGTTCGATCCGGAGAACTTCTCGTTCCCGCACGGCACGCATCTGTGCGCGGCCGAGGTCGACACCGAGACCGGGCGCGTGCGGTTGCGCTCCTACGTCTGCGTCGACGACGTCGGTGTCGCGGTCAATCCGCTGATCGTCGAAGGCCAGGTGCACGGCGGGCTCGCGCAGGGCATCGCGCAGGCGTTGTTCGAAGAGGCCGTCCACGACGAAGGCGGCACGCTGACCACCGGGACGTTCGCCGACTACCTGCTCCCGTCGGCGGCGGATCTGCCCAGCTTCACCACCGACCGCACCGAGACACCGTCGACGACGAACCCGTTGGGCGCCAAGGGAGTCGGGGAGGCGGGCACGATCGCCTCGACCCCGGCGGTGGTCAACGCCGTGGTCGACGCCGTCCGGCACTTCGGGGTGAACGACATCGAAATGCCATTGACCCCGATGAGGGTCTGGCACGCCATCCAGCACGGGTCGGCCGCCGCGGGCGGGCTCGGCTCCGAAGCCGGTGGCGGTCTCGGTTCGATCGACGCCACCGGAGGTGCCCAGTGATCCCGGCCCCGTTCGACTACGTCGCTCCGTCCACAGTGGACGAAGCGGTGACCGCGCTCGCCGAAGCCGGAGAGGACGCCAAGGTGCTGGCGGGCGGGCAAAGCCTGCTGCCGGTACTGCGGATGCGGCTAGCCACGCCGACCACGCTGGTCGACCTCGGGAAGGTCGCCGAGCTGCGAGGTGTCCGCGAGGACGGCGACGCGCTGGTGATCGGCTCGATGACCACGCACTACGACGTCCAGCGGGACGCGATGGTCGCCGAGCACGCCGCGTTGCTCAAGGCCGCCACCGACACGGTGGCCGATCCGCAGATCCGGCATCGCGGCACGTTCGGCGGCGCCATCGCGCACGCCGATCCCGCCGGCGACCTGCTGGCCCCCGTCCTCGCGCTCGGCTGCGAGCTCGTCGTCGCCGGGCCGGGCGGGCGGCGGACGGTCGCCGCGGCGGACTTCTTCCAGGACATGTTCACCACCGCGCTCGCCGCGGACGAACTCCTGGTCGAGGTCCGGGTGCCGAAGCACACCGGCTGGCACGCGCATTACGAGAAGTTCAACCGGGTCGCGCAGGCGTGGTCGATGGTCGCGGTCGCGGCCTGTGTCCGCACCGAGGCGGGCACCATCGAGGAGGCGCGCGTCGCGCTCACCAACATGGGCTCGACCCCGGTCCGGGCGGCCGGGGTCGAGGAGGCCCTGGTCGGCTGCGCGGCCACCGCCGAGGCGATCCGCGGCGCGGCCGAACGCGCGGCCGAGGGCACGAACCCCACGGCCGACGGCAACTCCGACGTCGAATACCGGCAGCATCTCGCGCGGGTGCTGACCGGCCGGGCGGTCCTCGCCGCGGCCGGAGCCTGACAAGAAGGGAGGTCGGCCCGTGCGGCTCGACCACGAATTCACCGTTCCCGCCCCGGTCGGCGAGGTCTGGAAGGCCGTCATCGACCCGGAACGGGTGGCGCCGTGCATGCCGGGCGCCACCCTCACCGAAGTCGACGGGGACGCCTTCAAAGGCACGGTGAAGGTCAAGCTCGGGCCGATCTCCCTGCTCTACAAGGGAACCGGCCAGTTCGTCGAGAAGGACGCCGACGCGAAGAAGGTGGTCATCAAGGCCGCCGGAAAGGACGCTCGCGGGGCGGGCACGGCGTCGGCGACAGTGACGGTGACGCTGACCGAGAAGGACGGCGTGACGCACGGCGCCGTCGCCACGGAGCTGGCGGTCACGGGTAAGCCCGCGCAGTTCGGGCGCGGGATGATCTCCGAGGTCGGCGGCAAGATCCTCGACTCGTTCGCGGAATGCCTGTCCGGCAAGGTGGGCACCACGCCCGAGCCCGAGAAACCCCAGGAACGCCCACCGTTGCAAGCGGTCAAGCCGGTGAACGACGGCGAAGCCATCGACCTGATGGAATACGCGGGCGAATCCGTGGCCAAACGGGCCGCGCCGGTGCTGGTGGCCGTCGCCGGAGTGCTCCTGATCGTCGCCATCGTGCGGGCTGTGACGCACCGAACGAAATAGCCGGGTTCCACCGCCGTTGAACCCGGTATGAAGGCGGATCACGAAGTCGACGTGGCGGTGATCGGGGCGGGCCAGGCCGGTCTGTCGGCGGCGTATCACCTGCGCCGCGCGGGATTCGCCAACGAGGCGGGTTTCGTCGTGCTCGACCACGGCAAACGGCCCGGCGGCGCATGGCAGTACCGCTGGCCCTCGCTGATCGTGGGGAAGGTCCACGGAATCCACGACCTCCCCGGGATGGCCTTCGGCACCCCGGATCCGAAACTGCCCGCGGCCGACGTCGTTTCCGACTACTTCGGCCGCTTCGAACGCACCTACGACCTTCCGGTCCATCGGCCCGTCGACGTCCTGTCGGTGAGTGCCGAGGACGATCGGCTGGTCGTGGCGAGCGCGGCGGAGACCTGGGCCGCCCGCGCGGTGATCAGCGCGACCGGTACCTGGGACCGGCCGTTCTGGCCGCACTACCCGGGGCAGGAGACGTTCCGCGGCCGCCAGCTGCACACCGCCGACTACACCGGTGTCGAGGACTTTCGCGGGAAGCGCGTCGTCGTGGTCGGCGGTGGTTCGTCGGCCGTCCAGCTGCTGCTGGAGATCGCGCCCTTCGCGCGTTCGACGCGCTGGGTGACGCGGCGTCCGCCGGTCTGGCGCGACGAGCCGTTCAGCGAGGACTGGGGCCGTGAGGCCGTCGCGAAGGTCGATCGGCGTGTCCGTGAGGGACTGCCACCGAAGAGCGTCGTGAGCGTGACCGACCTGGCGGTGACGCCCGAGGTACGCGCCGGCCTCGACGCGGGGATCCTCGACCGTCACCCGATGTTCCAGCGGATCACGCCGGACGGCGTCGAGTGGGCGGACGGCACCTTCGAGCCCGCCGACGTCATCCTGTGGGCCACCGGGTTCCGTGCCGCGATCGACCATCTCGCGCCGCTGCGCCTGCGCGCCGCCGGGGGCGGGATCCGGATGGACGGCACCCGTGTCGTCGCCGAACCGCGGCTGCACCTGGTCGGCTATGGCCCGTCCGCCAGCACCGTCGGCGCGAACCGGGCGGGCCGGGCTGCCGTCACCGAGATCCGGCGCCTTCTCGGACGCTGAGGCCGTCGAGGATCTCGACCAGTCGGGCGGGCCGCTGGAAGAACCCGGCGTGACTGCTTTCGAGGTCGTGGACGTCGAACGGGTTGTCCGGAGTGAGCGCGTCGCCCTCGGCGATGTAGCGGTCCTGCACGGCGAGCGGCATCGACCGGTCTTCGGTCAGCCGGATGAACGTATGCGGGATCCGGCCCCAGGAGTCCTTGCCGGCGCGAATGTCCCACTCCTGCCCGGTCAGCCAGGACACCTCGTCCGGCTGGCTCGTGACGACGACCCGCAGGAATTCCTCCTCGGTGAGTTCGCCGGCAATGGCGTTCCGCAGCGCGTCGCGCTGGGCGCGGTCGGCGCCACGCCAGTTGATCCGGACGAAACCCTGGCGCGCCGGGTCGCCGAGGAAAAGGGGCGCCATCGCGGGGAAGAACGCGGAGGAAGCCCATTCGGGCGACATCGCGTACTCGCCGGGGTGACGGTCGACCGGGCACTGCGCGGAAAGGTAGACGAGCCGCTCGATCAATTCGGGGATCGCGTTGGCGGCGGCGGTGATCGGAAGCCCGCCGAAACTGTGCGCGACCAGGACGACCGGGCCGTGGTGACGCACCCGCTGTACCGCGTCGACGACCGGCCGGACGAAATCGTCCGCGGTCAGATCGCTCATCACCGACGGCTCGGCGGCGAAGGTTTCGAGATCCTGCTCGTGGTAGGCGGTGGTGAATCCCGCGCCTCTGCCGGGGAGATCGAGCGCGAGCGTCCGATGGCCCCGGGCCGCCATTTCCCGTTGGGTGGCCGTCCAGGCGTGTGCCGAACTTCCCGAACCGTGCACGAAGACGTAAGTGGGAATCATGCGTTCGATTGTGGCGGACCCGGGTGATCGAAGGGCGCGATCGCCCCAAAGGGTGGCAAAGAAGGGACGGCCGGGCGTTCTCGTTTATCGGCAGGTATCTCGCGAAGTCCACCTCACTCTTTTGGCATAGGGAAAAAAACCACGGAATTCGCACTGGGGGACGACCTTGCCATCGATCGACAATCTCGCGCCGCTTCATCGCGTCCGCTCCGGCACCTGCCTCACGGATCTGCTCAGGCACTTCTCGGATACGCGGCCGGCGTCGGTCGCCGTCGTGGACGGTGACCGGGAAATGACCTTTCGCGGCCTCGAAGAAGCGAGCGCGGAACTCGCCGCGCACCTCGCCGGTCTCGGAATCGGCACGGACGACACCGTCGGCCTGCACGTCGAGCCTTCCTTGGAACTGATGGCCGGCGCGTGGGGCATTCTCGCCGCCGGCGCGGCTTATCTGCCGTTGTCCCCGGAATATCCGGAAGAACGGCTGCGGTACATGCTCGAAGACAGCGGTACCGGTGTCGTCGTTACGCAGCCGCATCTCGCCGGGCGGCTGGCCGGGCTGGCGCCCGCCGGGACGCGGATCGTTTCGGTGACCGACTCCGCCGGCGCGACCGGCGCGGTTCCGCGCGGACCGCGGCCGGACTCGCTCGCGTATGTCATCTACACCTCCGGCAGCACCGGGAAACCGAAGGGCGTGATGATCGAGCACCACAGCGTCGTCTCGCAGCTGCGCTGGCTGCGGGCCTGCGGGCACCTGGACACCACCGTCACCGTCTTGCAGAAGACGCCGATGAGCTTCGACGCCGCGCAATGGGAGATCCTGGCGCCCGCCACCGGCGCCCGCGTGGTGATGAGCCCGCCGGGGAGTTTCCGGGATCCCGAAGCCCTGATCGACACGGTGGTGAAGCACGGTGTCACGACTTTGCAGTGTGTCCCGACGCTGCTGCAGGCATTGCTCGACACCGAACGCTTCGCGACCTGTGACACGCTGCGAAAAATGTTCTCCGGAGGCGAAGCCCTTTCGCGGCGGTTGGCCGCCGAACTCGCCCGTGAGCTGCCGTCGGCACGGCTGATCAACCTCTACGGACCGACCGAATGCACGATCAACGCGACCGCTCACGTCGTCGATCCGGACACGATCGGCGAGAGCGCCGGAACGGTCCCGATCGGCGTGCCGGTCGACGACACCCAGTGCTTCGTGCTCGACGCAGCCTTGTCCCCGGTCGACATCGGGGAGACGGGCGAGCTGTACATCGGTGGTGGGCAGCTCGCCCGCGGCTACCTGAACCGGCCGGAGCAGACGGCCGAGAAGTTCGTGCCGCACCCGTTCGTGCCCGCCGGACGGCTGTACCGCACCGGTGACCTCGTCCACTGGAACCCGGACGGCACCCTCCAGTTCGCCGGGCGGGCCGACAATCAGGTCAAGCTGCGCGGCTACCGCGTCGAGCTGGACGAGATCGCGGTGGCGATCGAGGAGCACATGTGGGTGCGCCGGGCCGCGGCGGTGGTGACCGACGACGCGCGTACCGGCTCGAAGGCGCTCGTCGCCTGCGTGGAGCTGAATCCGCGCGAAGCCGCGGTGATGGATCAGGGCGACCACGGCGGGCACCACCAGTCGAAGGCCAGCAAACTGCAGGTCAAGGCGCAGCTGTCGAATCCCGGTGTCCGTGACATCGCGGATCGGCCCGTCGTCGCGTTGCCGGGCAAGCGGGAAACCGATCTCCAGCGGCGGGAAGTCTTCGCCCGTAAGACCTATCGCTACTACGAGGGCGGCACGGTCACCCGTGACGACCTCGCCGCCCTCCTGACGCCGGGCCCGATCAGCACGTACTCGCGTGAGCCCGGCGAGCTCGCGTTCTGCGAACTGGGCGAACTGTTGCGCTGGTTCGGCCGGTTCCGCAGCGACGAGCGGCTGCTGCCGAAGTACGCGTACGCCTCGCCCGGTGCGCTGTACGCGACGCAGTTGTACCTGGAGACCAGCGGTCTCGACGGTCTCGGCGCCGGGCTGTACTACTACCACCCGATCGACCACACGCTGGTCCGGATCGGCGACGGCACCGGGCATTCCGTGCACTTCATCGGCCGCACCGGCGCCATCGAACCGGTCTACAAGAACAACATCCGCGAGGTCCTCGAGTTCGAGACGGGGCATATGGCCGGGGTGTTCGAGCAGATCCTGCCCGGATACGGCCTCACGATCAGCCCGGCGACCTTCGACTCCGCGGTCGCCGCCCGTGCCGGGGCCGCCGCCGACGACCACTATCTCGGCTCGTTTTCCTTGCACGCCAACGACGACGAGCGTCGACGGGACGACATCGAGCTGTTCGTACAAGCGCATCCGGGCCGGGTCGAAGGGCTGCCCGCCGGTACCTATCGCTGGCGTGACGGGGATTTCGAACGGATCTCCGGCAACCTCATCGAGGCCAAACACGTGATCGCGATCAATCAGCAGGTGTACGGACGCGCGGCCTTCGGCATCACCGCGGTGAGCCGCACCGCCGACGAGCGGCTCGAGTACATCGGTCTCGGCGCGAAGCTGCATCACTTGCAGCGCAATGGTTTCGGATTCGGCTTCATGTCCTCGGGCTACAGTTCGAAGACCGGCCACCCGCTGCCCGCCGCCCGGCGGATCGACGACATCCTCGCCGGGCAGGGCATCGCCCCCGGGCCGTCGTACTTCTTCCTCGGCGGCAAGGTGAGCTTGGAGCAGGTACGCGACGAGGGCATGCGCGAAGACGCCGTGCACATGAAGGGTCCGGCGGAGATCATCCGGGACGAACTCGCGACCACGTTGCCCGACTACATGATCCCCAACCGGGTGCTGGTGCTGGACGCGTTGCCGTTGACCGCCAACGGAAAGGTCGACGCGCACGCGCTGGCGGAGACCGGCGCCGTCCGCTCCGCGAGCGGTGGCGCGCCGTACGTCGCGCCGTCGACGAGCCACGAACGGTGGCTGGCCGGGGTGTGGGGCAAGGCGCTGAACTACGACGACGTCTCGGCGCGCGACGACTTCTTCGCCGCCGGCGGCAACTCGCTGACCGCGGTCTCCCTGGTGAACCGGATCAATCGCGAGTACGGCACCCGGCTGCCGCTGCAGGTCGTCTTCGAGTGCCCGCAGCTGTCCGAGCTGGCGGCCCGTATCGGCGAGGACGCCGCCCCGTCGTCACGGCTGGTCCCCTTGGCGACCGGCGGTGGTCTCCCGGTGTTCTGCTGGCCGGGCCTCGGCGGTTATCCGATGAATCTGCGGTCGCTGGCTTCGGAAAGCGGCCTGGGGCGGCCGTTCTACGGCGTGCAGGCCCACGGGATCAACGACGGCGAGACGCCGTACGCCACCGTCGAGGAGATGGCGGAGGCCGACGTCGCCGAGATCCGGCGCGTCCAGCCGGAGGGGCCGTACACGCTGTGGGGCTACTCGTTCGGCGCACGGGTCGCCTTCGAAACGGCGTGGCGGCTGGAACGACAGGGGCAGCGGGTGGCCGATCTGCTGCTGATCTGCCCGGGCAATCCCGAAGTCGGGGGCGGCGGGGAGCGGGTGGCGAGCTACACGAACCCGGCGTACCTGACGATCCTGCTCTCGGTCTTCCTCGGATCGATCTCGGGGCCGGAACCGGTGGCCTGCCGGGAAACCGTCCGCGACGAAGACGGCTTCGTGGCCTTCGTGGCGAAGCTGCTGCCCACGCTGGGTGAGCAGCTGATCCGACGGATCGTCCGGATCGTCGAGGAGACCTACGAGTTCGACTACACCTTCCGTGAACTCGCGCGGCGGCGGATCGCGGCCCGGGTGACGCTGTTCAAGGCCGACGGCGACGACTACTCGTTCGTCGAGAACAGCTCCGGGTACTCGGCCACGCCTCCGGAGGTGGTCACGCTCGAAGGCGATCACTACAGCGTCCTCAAGGAGAACGGGGTCGCCGAACTGGTTTCGGCGATCCGTGCCCGGCTGAGCTAAGGAGAAGCGCCAGTGCCCGACTCCCTCGGTCCCCGCCTCAAGGTCGGCGTCGTCGTCCCGTCCACCAACACCTCGGCGCAGCCGGAACTGGACGCGCTGCGCCCCGACGGCGTCACCAACCACACCGGCAGGATGGTGATCGACGACGCCCCGATGGCCGACCAACCCGGGTTCGAGCACGTCATGAGCGAGATCCGGCGGTCGACCCGGCCGGCGATCCGCGGCGTCACCGGCTGCGATCCCGACTGCGTGATCATCGGGGTCTCCCCGGAAAGTTATTGGGAGGGAAGGGAATCGCACGGCCGCGTGCTCCACGCGATGCGGGAAGCGGCGGGTGGCCGTGCGGTGACGATGAGCCCGGACGCGATCATCGCCGCGCTCACGGCGCACGGTGTCCGCCGGATCGCGGTCATCACGCCGTACCTGCCGGTCGGCGACGATCCGGTGCGCCGCTTCTTCGACGACAACGGCTACGACCTGGTACGGCTCCACGGCCTCGGCATGCCCAGCCCGGCCAAGATCTCCCACGTCTCCGAGCGCGCGCTCCGGGACGCGGTCAAGGAGATCGACGGCGCCGACGTCGAAGCCGTCGTCCAGGTCGGCACCAACGTCGCCATGGCGCGGCTCGCGGCGGCCGCCGAGTTCTGGCTCGGCAAACCGGTCCTCTCGAACAACGTCGTCCTGTACTGGCACGCCCTGCGGCAGAACGGTGTCGCCGATCCCGTTCGCGGCTTCGGCTCCTTGCTGTCGGAGTACTGACCGGTATTTGACTGATCGTTACAGAACGTGGGATGCTGGCGTCATGCCCCGCCCCAAGGGATTCGATCCCACCGAGGTGCTCGACGCCGCGGTCGGCACTTTCTGGCGCAAGGGATACGCCGCCACGTCGGCCCAGGACCTGGTCGACGGCACCGGGCTGGGGCGGGGAAGCCTGTACAACACGTTTTCCGGCAAGCGACAGCTGTTCAGCGAGGCGCTGCGCCGCTACGAGGAGACGTCCGCCATCCGGGTGGAGGAGATGCTGGCCGCGCCGGGGACCATCCGGGCGCGGATCAGACGCGTCTTGATGGACGTCGTCGACGACGAGCTGGACTCCTCCGGCGCGCATCGCGGCTGCCTGGCGGTCAACGCCGCCCTCGAACTCGGCGGGATCGACGACGAGGTCACCGCCCGCGTCCGCCACAACTTCGAGCGGGTGGAGAACGCGTTCCACGCCGAGTTCGCCGCCGCGCGGCAGCAGGGCGAGATCGGCCCGGAGCGGGATCCGCGGGCGTTGGCACGGTTCACCGTCGCCGCGATGTACGGCTTGCGGGTACTGGGCAAGACCGCGGACCGGCAGGCGCTCACCCAGGTAGTCGAAACCACCATCCAGGCGTTGTGATGTTCCAGGTTTCGTGACAGGACCCCAGCGCTCGCGCGGATTTCGTTCGAACTCGTTCTTTAACGAACATTCCACTATCGGCAAGGAGCAAGGCAACTCATGACGGAGACCGTCGCGGTGCTCGGCACCGGAATCATCGGCGCCCCGATCGCGCGCAACCTGAGCAAGGCCGGGTTCGCGGTCCGGGCCTGGAACCGCACCGCGGCCAAGGCCGAAGCCCTTTCCTCGCACGGTGTCGAGGTCGCCACGAGCGCCGCGGAAGCCGTCGACGGCGCGCCGGTCGTGATCACGGTCCTCACGGACGGCCAGGCGGTGCTGGAGACGATCCGCGCGGCCGCCCCCGCCGCGGGCACGATCTGGGTGCAGCTCAGCACCGTCGGCGGTGCCGTCGACGAGCTGGCCGCGTACGCCGACGAGCAGGGCCTCGTCTTCGTCGACGCGCCGGTGCAGGGCACCCGCCAGCCTGCCGAACAGGGTCAGCTGATCGTGCTGGCGGCGGGCGCGGCCGACGCGCGCGAGACCGTCCAGCCGCTGTTCGACGCGATCGGCAAGCGCACGCTGTGGGTCGGCGAAGACGGCCGCACCGGCGCGGCGAGCAGGCTCAAACTGGTGCTGAACACCTGGGTGATCGCGCTGACCCACGGCGTCGGCGAGGCGCTGGCGCTGGCCGAAGGCCTCGGTGTCGACCCGCGGCACTTCGTCGACGTCGTCACCGGCGGCCCGATGGACAACGGCTACTTCCAGGCGAAATCCGCCGCGATCCTCAAGAACGACTACACCACCGCCTTCTCCGTCGACAACGCCGAGAAGGACGCACGGCTGGTACTGGAGGCCGCGGCTCGGGCCGGCGTCCGCCTGGACGCCGTCGAGGCCGGGCGAGCCCGCTTCGCGCGCGCGTCCGAGGCCGGACACGGCGACGAAGACATGGCGGCCGGCTACTTCGCCAGCTTCACCGACCGCGTTTAGTCCTCTAAATGCGGGCGTTCACGTAGCGCACCTGCGCCGCCTTCCCGTGTTCGAATCCCTCCCTTCCCGAGAGGTGCTCCGGGACGCCGACCTCCCACCAGGCGCCGGCTTCGGTCCACGAGTCCGGCACGGTCCGCACCACGACCACCGCCGGTCGTTTTTCGGCAACCGCGGCTTCCCGCGCCTTCGCGTAGGCCGCGCGCACATCGTCCAAAGTGGACGCCGTGAACACCGCGCACCCCAGTGACTCCGCGTGCCGCGCGAAGTCGACACGAGGGGGAGTGGCATGCGCGCTCCGGCAGTCGCCGAGGAGGTTGTTGAACGGTTTGCCGCCCTGCCCCTCCTGCAGCCGCGCGATGACCGCGTAGCCGTCGTTGTCGCAGACCACCGCCACGAAGGGATGCCCGGCGAAGGCGGCCGAGAACAGTTCCGAGTTCAGCATCAGGTACGAACCGTCGCCGAGCATCGTGGTGACCAGGCCCTCGGTATGCGCCATCGCCGCGCCCCAGGCGCCCGCGAGCTCGTAGCCCATGCAGGAGAATCCGTATTCGACGTCCATGCTGATCGAACCCGACCCGCGCCAGCCGCCGATGAGTTCGCCCGGCATCCCGCCGGACGCGGTCATCACGTAGTCGTGCGGCTCGGACAGGGCGTTGACCGCGCCGACGACCTGGGCGTAGGTCGGCACGTCGCCGGAAACGGCGCGCAGGGTGTCGATATGTGCGTCCCAGCGGCCTCGCTCCGCCGCGGCCCGCTCTGTCCACAGTGGATCGACTCGCCAGTTTTCGAGCTGGGCCGACAGATCCACGAGCCCCGCGTCGGCGTCGCCCACGACGGCCAGGGCGCCGTGCTTGACCGCGTCGAACCGGGCGGCGTTCAGCGTGATCAGCCGGACGGCGGGGGAGAACACCGTCCAGGACGCCGTGGTGAAGTCCTGCAAACGCGTGCCGACGGCCAGCACGACGTCGGCCTCGGCGGCCAGCACGTTCGCCGAGGTCGAGCCCGTGACCCCGAGCGGACCGGCGTGCAGGGGATGACCGTGCGGCACCAGGGTGCGCCCCGCCGTGGTTTCGGTGACCGGGATACCGTGCCGCCCGGCGAAGGCCAGCGCGCGCTCACCCGCGCCGGAATACCGGACACCGCCGCCGAGCACCAGCAACGGTTTCCGCGCCGCCCGTAGCGCGCCCGCCGCTTCGGTGAGCGCCCGGCGATCGGGCCGCGGACGCTGCGGGCGATGGGTCACCGGCGCGAACAACGCGTCCGGGAAGTCGTAGGTCTCCGCCTGGACGTCCTGGGGGAGCGCCAGTGTCACCGGCCCCGCGTCCGCCGGATCGGTCAGCACCCTGGCGACCTGCGGCAGCGTCGAAAGCAGCTGCTCCGGCCGGGTGATCCGGTCGAAGTACCGGCTCACCGCGCGGAAGGCGTCGTTGACCGTGGCCGTCGGATCACCGAAGTGTTCCACCTGCTGCAGCACGGGATCCGGGGCGCGGCTGGTGAAGGTGTCGCCGGGGAGCAGCAGCACCGGCAGCCGGTTCGCGTGCGCGACCCCGGCCGCGGTGACCATGTTCAGCGCGCCGGGCCCGATCGACGACGTCACCACGCCGACCTGTCGCCGATGCGTCGCCTTGGCGTAGCCGACCGCCGCGAGCGCCATGCCCTGTTCGGTCTGCCCTCGCCACACCGGGAGCTCCTCGCGGTGCTCCTCCAGCGCGGTGCCGAGACCGAGGACGTTGCCGTGCCCGAAGATCGCGAACACGCCGGGGAACAACGGGACTTCCCGGCCGTCCAGGGTTTCCGACCGCTGGGCGAGCAGCCAGCGCACCAGGGCCTGTGCCGTGGTCAGCTTCATGAGACCCGCCCTTCGTGGCTCGTGACCGGACAGCGCGGGTCGAGCGCCTGGTCGTTCCAGGTCTCGCGGACCCAGCCGTGCGCGGGGTCGTCGCAGAACGCCATCGACCGCTCGTCGGCGGGCCCGGCCAGGACGTTCAGGTAGTACATCGGGTAGCCCGGCGCGGCGACACAAGGACCGTGGTAGCCGCGTGGGATCAGGAAGACGTCGCCGTCCCGGACCGCGACGTCCTCGTCCAGCTCGCCGTCGGAGGTGTACGTCCGGTGCAGGCCGAACCCTTCGCGGGAAGGGGTCACGCCGTCGCGGCCGGCGATGCGGAAGTAGTAGATCTCCTCGTTGACGACCTCGCATTCGGACGCCTCGTCGTGTTTGTGCGGCGGATACGACGACCAGTTGCCGCCCGGGGTGATCAGCTCGCAGGCGTTCAGCTTGTCCGCGTGGTCCCAGACACCGGGCACGCCGAAGTTGGTGACCTGCCTGGTCGCCTGCCCCGCCCCGCGCACCTCCACCGGCACGTTCTCGGCCGGTCCGTAGCGGGGTTCGAGACGGCGGCCGCAGCGGGCCATCGGCAGCGCGACCTCGATTCCCGCCACTGTCGACAACTCGACTTCGGCGTCCCGTGGCACATAGGCGAAATCCGTGACCCGGGTGAATACGGAGTCGCGCCCCGCCAGTGCGAAGACCTGCCCGTCGACCCGGACCGTGCACGCGCCGGACAGGGGCAGGACGAACGCTTCGTACTCGCCTGTGCGCACGACTCTGGATTCACCGGCGGCCAGCGAGAGGACCCGCAGGCCGCTGTAGTTCCAGCCCGCCGAATCCGGGGTGAGCCGGACGGGGTCACGCTCGTCCGAAAGCGTCCCGAGTGGACGGTGCAGCTTGCTCACAGCAACTCCTCGATCTCGTCGGCGGTGGGCATGGCGTCGGCGCAGGCGAGCCGGGAAGCGACGAGCGCGCCCGCGGCGTTGGCGTACGTGGCGATGCGCACCGGATCCCAGCCGGACAGCAGACCGTGGATCAGCGCGCCGCCGAAACCGTCGCCGGCGCCGAGCCCGCAGACGACCTCGACCCGCTGAGGCGGCACGGTCCAGCGGCCCTCCGCGGTGGCCACCAGCACACCTTCCGCGCCTTTCTTGATCACCGCCAGTTCGACACCCCTGGCCAGCATCCGCGAGGCGGCCTCGTCGGGATCCGCCGTGCCGACGGCGACCTCCGCCTCGGCGCGGTTGCCGACGGCGACCGTGACGTGGTCCAGCATCCAGCCGATTTCTTCGCGCGCCGTCTCGGTGTCCGGCCAGAACATCGGCCGGAAATCGAGGTCCAGCACGGTATGCGACCGGCGTCCGCGCCGCCGCAGCATCGCGCGCTGCGTGCCGCGCGCCGGTTCGACGGAGACACCCGTGCCGGTGACCCACAGCAGCGGAACGGACTCCACGACGTCCCAGGGCACATCGTTCTCGCCGATGGTCAGATCCGGGGCGATGGGGGAGCGGTAGAACAGCAGCGGCGGATCGGCGGGCGGGTCCAGCGAGCAGAACACCACCGGCGTCTGCAATCCGGCCGAAGTCCCGACGTGCTCGGAAGACACGCCGAACTCCCGCAACGCCTGCCGCACGTAGTCACCGAAGCCGTCCGGTCCTACCTTCGTCAGCACCGAGGTCGAGCGGCCGAGCCGCGCGGCGGCGACCGCGACGTTGGTCGCGGTGCCGCCGAGAGACTTGGCGAAGGTGCTGACCCCGGCCAGCGGCACGCCGCTCTGTTCGGGGTAGAGGTCCACCCCGACCCGGCCGACGGTCAGCGCTTCGAGAGCGGTCATGAAGGGGACTCCGCGGCTCGCAATTCGTGTTCGAGGGCTTCCAGTTCCGCGCCGCCCGCCATCTGCCGGGTCAGCTCGGCCAGGTCGATCCCGGACTTTTCGTAGGCACCGAGCGAAACGCCCCGTTTGAGCAGCAGGAAACGATCGGCCACCGGATACGCGTGATGCGGGTTGTGCGTGATCAGCACGACGCCGAGCCCGCGGTCCCGGGCCTGTGCGACGTACTTGAGCACGACGCCCGCCTGTTTGACGCCCAGCGCGGCCGTCGGCTCGTCGAGGATCAGCACCTTCGCCCCGAAGTGCACGGCTCGCGCGATGGCGACGCACTGCCGCTCGCCACCGGAGAGCGTGCCGACCGGCTGCTCGACGTCGCGCAGGTCGATGCCCATGTCGGACAACGCCTTCTTGGTCGTCTCGCGGCCCTTCTTCCGGTCGAGCGCGCGGAACGGACCGAAGCCGACCGTCGGTTCGGAGCCGAGGAAGAAGTTCCGCCACACGCTCATCAGCGGTACGACCGCGAGATCCTGGTAAACCGTCGCGATGCCGCGATCGAGCGCTTCCCGCGGTGAGGCGAATTTGACCGGCTCGCCCTCGACCAGGAACTCGCCCCGGTCGTGCTGGTGGACGCCCGCCAGGATCTTGATCAACGTGGACTTCCCGGCGCCGTTGTCGCCGAGTACGCAGGTGACCTCGCCCGCGTTGACCACGGTGGAGACGTCGCGCAGCGCGATCACGCTGCCGTAGGTCTTGCCGACGTCCTTGACCTCCAGAAGATGGCTCATCGCCGCACCCTTTCCGCGCGCCGCCGGAAGGCGTTGTTGACCAGGACCGCGGACAGCAGCATCACCCCGAGGAACAGCATGAACCAGTCGCTGTCCCAGCGGGCGAACACGATGCCCTGCCTCGCCATCCCGAAGATCAGCGCGCCGATCGCGGCGCCGATCGCCGAACCGAACCCGCCGGTGAGCAGGCAGCCGCCGATCACGGCCGCGATGATGTACTGGAACTCCAGCCCGATGCCCTGGTTCGCCTGGACGCTCGCGAACCGCAGGATGTTGATCGAGCCGACCAGCCACGCGGCGAGCGCGGTGGTCATGAACAGCATGATCTTGGTGCGCACCACCGGGACCCCAACCGCGCGCGAACTCTGCGCCGAGCCGCCGACGGCGAAGATCCAGTTGCCGAACCGGGTCCGGACCAGCAGCCAGGCCGCCAGCACGGCGAACCCGATCCACCAGAGGATGGAGATCTGGAACGCGGTCCCACCGATGTCCACAGTGGACGCGAAGACGAAACCGGCGGACTCGTAGCCGTTGGTCGAACGCATCCCGGACACCTGGACGGTGCCGGTGACCAGCCGGGTGACGCCGAGGTTGAGCCCCTGCAGGGCCAGGAAGGTGCCCAACGTGACGATGAAACTGGGCAACCCGGTGCGCATCACCAGCCAGCCGTTGAACGCGCCGACCGCGAGGGCGAAGACCAGCGACGCGAACAGCGCGAGCCAGACGTTCCAGCCCGCCTGCGTCGCCAGCGTCGCGGTGACGAGCGCGGTGGACGCGGTCATGACACCGGCCGAGAGGTCGAACTCGCCGCCGATCATCAGCAGGGACACCGCGACCGCCATGATGCCGAGCGTCGAGGCGTCGTCCAGCCAGGTCGCCACGCCGCTGCCGCTGAAGAACTGGTCGGTGACGACGGTGAAGAACAGGAAGACGACGACGGCGCCGAGCAGCGCGCCGATCTCGGGCCGGACGACCAGCCTGTCCAGCAGCCGCGGTTTCGCGATCCGTTCGTCGAGGGTGGTGGTTGTCATCGCGTGCCCCTTTGCACGTACTGGCCGACGGTGTCCACAGTGGATTTGTCGACCAGGTCGGGCCCGGTGAGTACCGGCTTCCCACCGCCGACGACGTTCGCGTTGTCCCGGTAGAGCTTGAGGAACTGCACCGGCAGGTAGCCCTGCTCGTACTGCTGCTGATCGACCGCGAACACCACGTCGCCCGCCTTGATCGCGCCGACCACGTCGGTGTTGAGGTCGAACGTGCCGACCTGGGCCTTCGAACCGACCGCCTTGATCGCGCTCACCGCACGGGCGGCGACCTGCGAGTTCAGTGTCAGGACGGCGTCGAGGGAGGAATCGGTCTGCACCGCGCCCCTGATCCGGGATTCGGCGTCGGTGGGGTTGCTGATGTCGACCTGCAGGGTCTGCACGTCGCCCGCGAAACCGGTCTTGGCGCCGTCGCAGCGCTGGGCCTGGCCGACGTTGCCCGCTTCGTGGACCACGCAAAGGAGCTTCTTCTTGCCCAGTTCCCGGAACTTCTTCCCGGCCTCCTCACCGGCGATGGTCTCGTTCTGCCCGACGTGGGTGAGTGCGCCGTAGCCCGCGCTCTTGTCCTCGCCGGAGTTGATGGTGATGACCGGGATCCCGGCGCGGACCGCGTTCTCGATCGAGGTCTTGAGCGCCTCCGGGTTCGCCATCGACACCACCAGCCCGCCGACCCGCTGGGCGACCGCGTTGTCGATCAGCTTGGCCTGGTTGCCCGGGTCTCCGTCGGAGTTGTACTCGACCTGGACGTCGAGCTGCCTGCCCGCCTCCTCGGCGCCGTTCTTGACCACGTTCCAGAACGCGTCGCCCGCCGTGCCGTGCGAGATGACCGCGACCCGCAGTGGCCCGCTGGGCTGTTCCGACGTCGCCGGGCCCGCGCCGGCGGCGGGTTTCTCCTCGGCCTTCGGCCCGGTGCACGCGGACAGGAGCAGCAGCCCCGCCACGACCACGAAGACCTTCTTCAAGCGATGGGACATCGTCGTCTCTCCTCGCTTCTTCCGTTACCTGGCAGCCGGGAGCCGGCTGACGATTCCGTCGAGATGCGCCAGGCTCCTGGCCACGTCCCGCTTCGGCAGATCTTCCGGGCTCCCCTCGCTCAGCGCGGTGTCCTGTTCGAGCACGTACCACCCGTCGTAGCCCGCCTCGTGGACGGACCTGACCATCGTTTCGATGTCGACGTCCCCATCGCCCAGGGGGACATACAGACCTTTGCCCACGGCTTCGGCATAAGGAAGCCTTCCGGCGCGGACTTCCTCGGCGAGTTCACCGCGCACGTCCTTGAGGTGCAGGTGCCCGACCCGGCCGGGATGGCGTTTCGCCAGCGCGACCGGATCGGTCCCGCCGATCAGGAGATGACCGGTGTCCAGGCACAGCGGGAGAGCGGAATCGGCGAGGAAGCGCTCGACCTCCCGCTCGGTCTCCACGTGCGTCCCCACGTGCGGGTGCAGCACGGTGCGAAGGCCGTGGCGCGCGGCGACTTCCCTTATCTCGCTGGAGGTTTCGACGAGGGTCGTCCATTCTGCGTCGCTCAGCTTCGGCCGGTCGTCGTAGCCGTCGAGACCGGTGGCGGCGGCGAGCACGAGCACGTCACCGCCGCAGGCGGCGAACAGCGCGGCGGACTCCTCGGCCTCCGCCAGCGCGGCTTCCGGGTTCTCGTGGAGCGCGACGGCGAGGAAACCGCCGACCAGTTCGAGTTCGTATCCGCCGAGCAGTTCGCGCAGCTCGGCCGGGTCTCGCGGCAGGTACCCGGGCGGGCCGAGTTCGGTGGCGCGCACGCCCAGCTCCGCCATTTCGCCCAGTACGGCCCCCGCGTCGAGCACGCGGCCCCAGCCGGGGACTTCGCAGACACCCCAGGAGATCGGGGCTGCGGCGACGCGGATCCGGGCTGCTGGCGTGACTGTCATCGGCGGCCTCCGGGTGATCGGGATTAGAGCGCTCTATTGATTAGAGCGCTCTAATCATGTAGCGTCCGTCACAGTAAAGTCAAGGGCAAGGGCACAAGAGCAGGGGGCCAGTGGAAATGGCGCGACCGACGATGGAGGACGTCGCCGCGAAAGCGGGGGTGTCCCGTGCGCTCGTGTCGCTCGTGATGCGGAACGCGCCGAACGTCTCGGACGAGCGGCGCACGCGCGTGCTGTGCGCGGCGCACGAACTGGGGTACGAACCGCACGCGATGGCCAGGTCGCTGGCGAGCCGGACGTCGACCGTTCTCGGCGTGATGGTCTCCGATCTCCGCAACGCGTTCTTCGCCGACGTCGTCGAAGGGCTCGACGCGGCGGCCGAGGCGGCCGGATTCCACCTGATCCTCAACACCGGCGGCCGCAGTCCCGCGCGCGAGCGGGCCGCGTTGAAGAGCCTGTTGTCCTTCCGTCCGGCCGGGGTGATCCTGCTGTCGCCGGTGGTCCCCGCGTCGGCGATCGAGGAGGCGGCCGCGCAATGCCCCGTCGTCCTGGTGTCGCGGACTTCGCGCGCGCCGGGTGTGGACACGGTGAACGACGACGGCGAGGCCGGCTCCGCGCTTGCCGTCGATCACCTGGTTTCCTTGGGGCATCGAAGGATCGCTCATCTGGACGGCGGGCTCGCGGCCGGTGCGGCGGCCCGGCGGCGGGGTTACCTGCGGGCCATGCGGCGGCATCGGCTGCACCCGGTCATCGTGCACAGCGAGCACACCGACACCGCCGGTGAGAAGGCCGTGCACGAACTGCTCAGCGAGCCTCCGCAAGGGGGAATGCCGACGGCGCTGGTGGCGGGCAACGATTTCAACGCCGTCGGCGCGATCTCCGCGCTGGAAGAGGTGGGCCTACGGGTGCCGGAAGACGTTTCCGTGGTCGGCTACGACAACACCTCGCTCGCCGCGCTGCGTCATCTGTCCTTGACCACCGTGGACCAGCCGCGCACGGAGATGGGCAGGCTGGCCGTCGAAGCGCTGCTCGAACGGATCCGGGGCGAACGCGCCGAACCGGTCCGCCATCTGCTGCACCCGTCGCTGGTGGTCCGTTCGACCACCGCCGCTCCAGAAAGGTAACCACATGAGGTTGGGACTCGCCGGCACCGGCCGGATCGGCACCTCGCACGCCGAGACCTTGAAGAGCTTCGACGAGGTTTCCTCCGTGGTCGTCGCCGACGTCGACGGTGCCCGCGCCCAGGCCGCCGCGGCGAAACTCGGCGTCGAGGCGGCGGCGGACATCCCTTCGCTGTTCGCGTCCTCTTTGGACGGTCTGGTGATCGCCGCGGCGACGGACGCGCATCCGGAACTGATCCTCAAGGCCGTGGACGCGGGGATCCCCGTGTTCTGCGAGAAGCCGGTCGCCGCCGACATCCCGGGGACGCTCGCGGTGATCGACAAGATCGCCGGGGCGGACGTCCCGGTGCAGATCGGTTTCCAGCGCCGGTTCGACGCGGGTTACGCGGCCGCCCGGTCTGCGGTGGCGTCGGGCGAACTCGGCTGGCTCCACACCTTGCGCGCGACGACGCTCGACCCGGCACCGCCGCCCGCCGAGTACGTCGCGCACTCCGGCGGCCTGTTCCGCGACTGCGGGGTGCACGATTTCGACGTCGTCCGGTTCGTCAGCGGCCGCGAGGTCGTCGAGGTCTACGCCGTGGGGGCGAACAAGGGCGAGCAGTTCTTCGCCGACGCCGGTGACGTCGACACCGCGGCCGCGACCCTGACCCTGGACGACGGAACGCTGGCGGTGGTTTCGCTGACGCGCTATAACGGCGCGGGCTACGACGTCCGGCTGGAAGTGCTCGGCTCGGCGGGCAACGTCGTCGTGGGCCTGGACGACCGGGCGCCGCTGACCTCGGTGGAACCTGGTGCCCAGCCGCTGCCAGGTCCTGCCTATCCCGGTTTCATGGAACGCTTCCGCCCCGCATACGTCAGCGAGTTGAAGGCTTTCCTCGACGTCGCCGCCGGTCGTGCGCCGAGCCCGTGCGGCGCGGCCGACGCTCTGGAGGCGTTCTACATCGCCGAGGCGTGCGAGGTCTCGCGCCGCGAACGCCGCCCCGTGCGGGTGGACGAGGTCCGCGTCTGACAGATCGGGGCACGGTGGCTCGCGGTGCCTTTGAAGTACATGAAGGAGGCCTTCACGGACAGGGACCGTGCCGCGAAGGCAGCTTCCTGCCATAAACGGTCCGCCACGAGCCGCCTTTCGCTACGGTGACCACGAACCATGACGGGCGGCAGGTTCGTGCCGTCGGACGCGCGAGGAGTGCGGATGCAGCCCAACCCACCGCAACCCGGCTTCCCTCAGTACGGGCAGCAGCCGGGGTGGCCGGGCCAGGTGGCACCGGCCAAGCCGAGGGCCAACGCCGTGGCATCGGTGATCGCCGGCATCCTGGCGCTGCTCGCCGCCGCCATGCTCGTCTGGTTCGCGCTCTACAACGTCTTCGTCGCCGCGGAGGCGAACGGCCACTGGTCGGGCATCACGATGCAGAACCTGGTCAGCGGCACCATCGCCGCTGTCGTGCTGGTGGTCGCCGCGGGATTCACGTTCGCCCGCCGGATTCCCGGCGTGTGGACCCTGTTCGGATTTTGCGTGTTCTACGTGGTCGCCGTCTTCGTGGGGATGCCGCTCGTCTGGGGTACGCCCTTGAGCGCTCAGGTCAAGTGGCTCTTCAGCTTCGACGACGGCGACAGCACCGCGATGGCGCTGATGATCGTCTTCAGCGTCCTCGCGGCGGTCGCGGCGGCGATCGCCGCCGGCGTGAAGTCGCCCGGAAAGCAGATCTAGAGCTCGTCCAGGATCAGTTTCGCGCGTTCCTCGACGAGCCGGTAGCCGGAGCGCGCCGCGAGTTCGAGTGCCAGCTCGCCGTGTGTCCGGGCTTCCGTGAGCTTTCCCAGTTTCAGCAGGGTTTCCGCGAGCCCGGTCCGCGCGGCGGCCTCACACCAGAAGAAGCTGGTCGTCCGTGCGATGGACAGCGCGAGCCGGTAGTGCTCGGCCGCCTCCTCGGGCCGGCCGAGCCGCAGGCAGACCTCGCCGAGCCCGACGAGTGTCCAGGCCTCGGTGCCCCGGTCGCCGATCTTGCGGGTGAGTTCGACGGCTTCGAGCGCGTCGGTGCGGTTCTGCTCGCTCGGCTCGCGCCTGCTTTCGAGCACTGCCCTGCCGGACAGGGCCGTCGCTTCGCCGTACGTGTAGTCCAGTTCGCGGTTGGCCGCGAGCGCGCGGGTGTAGAAGTCGTAGGCGTCGTCGAGCAGCCCGAGGTCGCGGTGCACGTTGCCGAGGTCGACGAGCAGCACCGCGACGCTGAACCGCGCGCCGTCCCGTTCGGAGACCGCCAGCGCGCGGGTGAAGTTGGCGAGCGCCTCGTCGAGCTGACCCGTCTGCCAGTACGGGAAACCAAGGTTCGCCAGCGCCATCGAGACGGCGGGCATGTTCAGTTCTTCGCACAGCCGCAGGGATTCCAGGCCGCAGCGGATCGCCTCCTGCGGGTCGCCGAGGCGCTGGTGCACCGCGCTCAGGTTGTTGAGCACGGCCGCGCGGCCGGCGTCCCAGCCGTCGAGGAGGTCGCCGCGCAAGGCGCTGGTGAGGTGTTCGCGCGCTTCGTCGTAGCGGCCGCTGTTGACGCAGGCGAGCGCGATGCTCAGGTGCATCGCGGCCTGTGCCTGCCCGGCTTCGCTGCGGCGGGCGGCCTTGAGCGCCGTCGAGGCCGTGTCGATCCATTCCGCGTGATGACCGCGCTGGTGGAAGAAGGCGCGGAGCGCGTCGGCGAGATGCCACGAGAACTCGGGTGGGCCGTGTTCGGCACTGTGCTCGACGGCCGCGGCGAGGTTCGGCCACTCGGCGTCGAGCCACGCCAGTGCCTCTTCGGTGTCGGCGAAGGGTTTGTCCGCCGGTTCTTCGCGCGGCAGGCGCAGGAAATGTGGGATCAGGGCGCGTCCAGCGGCGTCGGCCGTGGTCAGGTAGCTCTCGAAGAGCCGCCTCTCCGCGGCCTCGCGCTCGGCCTTCGTGTCCTCCGACAGCGTGCGGCCCGCCGCGAAACTGCGGAGGAGATCGTGGAACCGGTAGCGCCCCGGGGTGTAGCGCTCGACCAGGTGCGCCGCCGCGAGCGCTTTGAGCTGCTGGTTCGCTTTCGATGGCGGAACGCCGGTCAGCGCCTGCGCGGCGGGGGCGGTGAACGTCTGACCGGGAACGAGCGCGAGACGGCGGAACAGCTCCCGGTGCTCCTCGGGAAGTGCCCGATAGGAGACGTTGAAGGCCGTGGTCACGGCACTTTCCTCGGCGCCGTCGACGGTCAGTTCCGCCAGCGGGTCGCCGCCGGCCAGCTCGCGGGCGAGTTCGGCGATCTCGGGTTCGCCGCTGGCGCCGAGGTTCGCCGCCGCGATCCGGAGGGCGAGCGGGAGATGCCCGCACAGCCGGGCGAGCTCCGCGGCCGCGCCTTCCTCGGCGGCGACGGTCTCGCTGCCGAGCACGGCCTCCAGCAGGTGCCGCGCGTCCTCGGCGGGCAGCACGGACAGCGGGAGCGCGCGGGCACCGGTGCGGGCGATGAGGTCGCCGAGCCGTTGGCGGCTGGTGACCAGGACGGTGCCCGACGGCGGCAACAGCGGCAGCACTTGGCCGCTGTCGCGCACGTTGTCCAGCACCAGGAGCACCCGCCTGTCGGCGAGGAGGGAACGGAGCAACGCGGCCCGCGTGTCGGTGTCCGGCGGGATCGCCTTGGGCGCGGTGCCGAGCGCCTGCAGGAGCTGGGTGAGCGCGACGGCCGGGGTGAGCGGTTCGTGGTCGGGGTCGAAACCGCGCAGGTCGAGATAGAGCTGGCCGTCGGGGAAGGCGTCGCGGACGTGGTGGGCCCAGCGGACCGCGAGCGCGGTCTTGCCGACCCCGGCGGTCCCGCTGATGACCCAGATGTCGGTGCCCTCGCCCGCGTGCCGGGTCGCCTCGTCGAGCCGCTCCAGTTCGGTGGCCCGACCGGCGAACCCCCGGACGTCGTGCGGCAGCTGAGCCGGGCGGACCGGCTCGGCTCTGGTCGCGGGTTCCAGCGCGGGATCGGCGGCGAGGATGGCGGCTTCCAGCCGTCGCAGCTCAGGGGAGGGATCGAGGCCCAGTTCGGCGCCGAGCCTGCCCCGCAACGCGCGGAAGGCGTCGAGGGCGTCGTCGGTGCGGCCTTCCCGATGCAGAGCGAGCATGAGCTGCCCGACGAACCGCTGCCGCAAGGGATGCGCGGCGACCAGCTCGGTCAGTTCCGCGAGGACCTGCCTGCCGCGGCCGAGCCGCAGCTGCGCTTCGGCGCGATCTTCCAGCGCCGTCCAGCGTGCCTCGTGCAGGCCTCCGCGAAGTCGTTGGGCGACCTCGCCGCTCACCACGTCGGACAGCGCCTCGCCCCGCCACAAGCCGAGGGCCTCGTCCAGGAGCTCGACGGCCGTCTCGTCGCCGGCGTCGCGGGCTTGCGCCGTCAGCTCGGTGAAGCGGTGCAGGTCGACCTGGCGTGGGTCGACCCTGAGCAGGTACCGGGTCCCCTCGGAGACGATCTCCGGCCCGCCCGCCCCGCGGAACACCGCACGCAGCCTGGACACCAGCGCTTGCACGGTGTTCCGTGCGCTGGCAGGCGGTTCTTCGGGCCAGAGCAGGTCGATGATCCGGTCGCGCGGCACCGGCTTGCCCGCCTCCAGCAGCAGAACCGCCAGCACGAGCCGTTGTTTGGGTGAGCCGAGATCGACCGGAACACCACCGGCCCACGCCTCGACGGCGCCGAGGACGCGGAACTCCACCCGGCCACCTCCGCTCACCCTCGTCAGAGCCTGCAAGCGTAGTGCAAGCGCCCTGCATCCGGACGCCGTGATCCTTGCCTGGTGTCCACCGAGGACCCGTCGCCGGAACCGTGCCCAACCAACCAGACGGGCAGGACCCCCCATTCGGTTCCGGTACGACGGTGGGCACCTTCAACTTGCACAGGCACCGCCATCTGACGGCGGTGGGGGTTGGGGGTAGTGCCAGCTCGACGTCTTCCCCCGTGTCGTCGAACTGGCACTTCTTCTTTGACTGGGGCTGGGGTGTTCCGTGAAGGCCCCCTTGAGGGACTCAGAGTCTCTCAAGGGGGCCTTCACGGTTTTTCGGCGTGATCACTTGACAGAGGCTGACGCCTGCCTGCACCATTTCACTACTTAATTAGTGAAAGGGTGTTGCGAGTGGTCACCTTCCACTTGGACAAGGGCTCGGGCGTCGCGACGTACGTCCAGCTCGTCCAGCAGGTCAAAAACGCCCTCCGCCTGGGGTTGCTGGAGCCGGGGGACCGGCTGCCGACGGCGAAGGAGGTGGTCGCCGAGCTGGCGATCAACCCCAACACCGTCCTGAAGGCCTATCGCGAGCTGGAGCGCGAAGGGCTCGTCGAAGGGAAGCCGGGCCTCGGCACCTTCGTCCAGAAGACGCTCGGAGGCGCTTCGTTCGCGGAGCGCACGCGGTTGCGGAAGAGCCTGGGGGTCTGGGTCCGCGACGCCCGGGAATCGGGGCTGGATCAGGAGGACGTCGAGGCGCTGTTCACCTCGGTGGTGGTCGACGGCTTTCGAGGGGAGCGAACCGCGTGACTGAGAAACCCGTCATCGAGGCGACCGGCCTCGGCAAGCGCTACCACCGCAAGTGGGCGCTGCGGGACTGCTCCCTGGCCGTCCCGAAAGGACGCGTCGTCGCACTGGTCGGGCCCAACGGCGCCGGCAAGACGACCTTCCTCCACCTGGCCGTCGGCCTGCTCGAGCCGACCCTCGGCTCGGTCTCGATCCAGGGGACGGCCGCCTTTCTCGCCCAAGACAAGCCGCTGTATCCGGGATTCAGCATCGCCGAGATGCTCAAGTTCGGCAGACGTCTCAATCCCGGCTGGGACGATGAGTTCGCGCTCAAACGCATCGATTCGCTCGGGCTTCCCTTGAAGCACAAGGTCGGCAAGCTGTCGGGCGGGCAGCGCGCGCAGGTCGCGCTCACCCTCGCGCTCGCGAAACGCCCGGACCTGCTGGTGCTCGACGAACCGCTCGCGAACCTCGACCCGCTGGCCCGGCACGAGGTCATGCGCGGGCTGATGGAGGCGGTCGCCGAAACCGGCATGACCGTGCTGCTCTCGTCCCACGTCGTCTCCGATCTTGAGAACACCTGCGACTGGCTGATCGTCCTCAACGGCGGCCGAGTCCAGGTCAGCGGCGACATCGACGAGCTCGTCGCCGGGCACCGCACCCTCGCCGGACCGGTGGAGGAGGCCGACGCGCTGGCCAGGCGGGTCGCGATCGTGGACGAGGTCCGGGCGGGCAGGCAGACGACCGTCTTCGCCCGCACCGAACCGGTCCCGCTGGGTCCACAGTGGACCGAACGGCCGGCGAACCTGGAGGAGCTGGTGCTCGCCTACTTGCGGCGGCCCGAATCCGCGAGCCTGCCTCGCCCGACACTGGCTTCGGCGTAAGGGGAACGATGTTCTGGCTCACCTACCGCCAGCACCGGATGCAGCTGCTGATCACCGCGGGCATGCTCGTCGGTGTCGGGATCCTGTTGCTGGTCAACGGGAACGCCGCCGCGGACAGCCCGGACGCGGCGAAGCTCTTCAAGGATCTGTACACCTACCTCTCCTGGCTCCAGGTCGTCCCGGTGGCGATCGGCGTGTTCTGGGGTGCCCCGCTGGTCGCGGCGGAGTACGAACGCGGTACGACGAAACTCGTCTGGACCCAGTCGATCTCGCGGTTCCGCTGGCTCGGCGTTAAGCTGGGGTTCCTCGCCGTTCTCGCCACCCTCGGCGGGCTCGCGTTCGGCGCGATGATGCAGCGCTGGGTGGAGGTCTTCCCCACCGATCGCGGCGACACCGCCTTCACCAGCCGCTTCGACAACCCGGTCCTGTTCGCGATGACGGGCGTCGCACCAGGCGCGTGGTGGCTCTTCGGGTTCGTGCTCGGCACCGCCGCGGGCGCGCTCATCCGCAAGACCCTGCCCGCCATCGCCGTCACCATCGCGGTGACCGTCGGGCTGATGATCGGCGTGAGCAATTTACGTGACAGCTACGCGGAGCCCGAACTCGTCCCGCTGGGCAAGGATCCTGTCGGCCGCGTCGTCGAAATGGTCAGGGACGCCGCCGGGGAGATCACCGCGCTCAAGGTCCTGCCCCAAGACTGGTACTGGCGCTTCCAATGGACCGAAGCCGCGATCCTGGCGGGGATCTCGCTCCTGCTCGCCGTCGCCGCGACCTTCGCCATCCGGCGCCGTTCCTAGAAAGGCACATCTCCTTGCTTTGGCTCACCTGGCGGCAGCACCGTACCCAGCTGCTCGTCACCCTCGGGTTCCTGGCGGTGGTCGGCGGGATCCTGCTCCTGTCCGGGCAGATCGCCGGCCACGCCGCGAGCGGCGAGATCTCCTCGTACTGCTACGGCGGCGGCGTTCCTTGCCGCGAATACGACGCGGGACTGGAAGACCTCTACCAGAAGATCTACCCGCTGATCGTGATCCTGCCGTTCGTTCCGTTGCTGGCGGGCGTCTTCTGGGGCGCGCCGCTGCTCGCCAGGGAATACGAACGCGGCACGTATCAGCTCGCCTGGACGCAGTCGGTGAGCCGCGGCCGCTGGCTGGGCGTCAAGTTCGGCGTGCTGGCCTCCGCCGCGGCGCTCGCCGGGCTCGCCTCGGGACAGATGTTCGGCCGGTGGCTGGAGATCTTCCCAGGCAAGGCGGAAACGCTGAGCGAGACGTCGTACTTCGGCGCCGTCGGCGTCGCGCCGGCCGCGTGGTGGCTGTTCGCGTTCGCTCTCGGCGCCGCGGCGGGGGTGCTGGTGCACAAGACGCTGCCCGCCATCGCGATCACGGCCGCGGTGTTCGTCGCGGCCTCGATCACGTTGCTGCTCGTGCGGCCGCACTACGCCGAGCCGGTCCGGACGATCGGTGTCGATCCCTCCACAAAGGACGGATTGATCGTGCGAGCGGGCCGGGTCGCGCCGGACGGCCGGGAGCTGCGCCTGCTCGACGAGGTGCCCGAATGTCCTCGTGGCAAGGGGATGAACGCCTGTGTCGAGGCGGCGGGATATCAGGATTTCACCGTCTACCAGCCCGCCGCGCGATTCTGGCGGTTCCAGTGGACCGAGGCGGGCATCCTGCTCGCCGCGACCGCGGTGCTCGGGGGTGTCGCGGTAGGGGGCACGGTCCGCCGCCGTCGCTGAGACGGCGGCGGACCGGGTACTCAGTCGAGCTGAAGTTCGGGCCGGTACAGGTCGAACCAGTGGTAGAGGTCCAGCGCCCGGTCGATCCCCGAGCGCTGGGCCGAGGACATCGTGGCCGGGTCCACTTCGGACACACGGTGCAGCCAGTCACGGTCCACCAGTTCGAACACAGGATTGTCCCGTTCGGTCAGGGCCTCCTTGGCCTGCTGCTGCAAGGCCGCCGCGTAGCCGGGGTCCTGAGTGGACGGATACGGGCTCTTGACCCTGTCCCGCACCGACGTCGGCAGGACGTGTTCGGTCGCGTGCCGCAGCAGGCTCTTTTCCCTGCCGTCGAACGTCTTCAGCGACCACGGCGTGTTGTAGACGTACTCGACGAGGCGGTGGTCGCAGAACGGCACGCGCACCTCGAGCCCGACGGCCATCGACGCCCGGTCCTTGCGGTCCAGCAGCATCCGCACGAACCGGCTCAGGTGCAGGTTGCAGACCGTGCGCATCTTGCGGTCCTGCTCGCTCTCGCCGTCGAGGTGCTCGACCTGGGCGACGGCGGTGGCGTACTGGTCGGCGATGTAGCCGGGCAGGTCCAGCTTCTCCCGGACCTCGCCGCGCAGGAGGGTGCCCCGCTCGCTGGTGAGCCCCATCCGGAAGGCGAGCCAGGGGAAGGTTCCCGAGTTCACCGCGGCTTCGTCGTGGAACCAGCGGTATCCGCCGAAGACCTCGTCGGCGGATTCGCCGGACAGCGCCACCGTCGACTCGGCGCGGATCGCCTTGAACAGCAGGTAAAGCGACGTGTCCATGTCGCCGAGCCCGGCCGGGATGTCCCGCGCGGTCAGTACCTTGCGGCGGACCTCGGGGTCGCTGAGCTCGGCCGGGTTCAGCACGACGTCCTTGTGGTCGGAGCCGACCAGCCGCGCGACGTCACGGATGTACGGCGAGTCCGGGGTGTCCCGGACCTCGTCCGGCTGGAAGTTCTCCTCCTGCCCCTGGAAATCGACGGAGAACGTGCGCAGCCGCTCACCCTGTTCGGCCAGCCGCGCGGCGGCGAGCCCGGTGACGGCACTGGAATCGAGGCCGCCGGAGAGCAGGACACAGCGGGGCACGTCGGCGATCAGCTGACGGTGCACGATGTCGGTCATCAGCTCGCGCACCCGCTCGACCGTGGTCTCCTGGTCGTCGGTGTGCTGTTTCGCGTCGAGCTTCCAGTAGGTCCGTGTGCGGATCCCGGAGCGGTCGACCGTGACGATCGTGCCCGGGCCGACCTCGTGCATGCCCTTCCACAGCGACCAGCCGGGGGCCTTGGTCATGGACATCAGCTCGCGCAGGCCGTCGGTGTCGACCACCTTGCGCGCCAAGGGATTCGCGAGGATCGCCTTCGGCTCGGAACCGAAGAGGACGCCGTCCGGGGTCGGGTAGTAGTAGAACGGCTTGATACCCATACGGTCGCGGATCATCACGAGCTTCTCGTCGCGCTCGTCCCAGATCGCGAAGGCGTACATCCCGTTGAGGTGGTCGACGACCTCGTCGCCCCACTCCAGGTAGCCGTGGAGCACGACCTCGGTGTCACTGTCGGTCTCGAATTTGTGGCCGCGCTTGAGAAGTTCCTCGCGCAGCTCGGTGAAGTTGTACGCCTCGCCGCTGTAGACCATCGCGGCCAGCCCGGCTTCGGCCATCGGCTGCCTGCCGCCCGGCAGGTCGATGATCGCCAGCCGCCGGTGACCCAGCGCCACCTGGGGCCGCACCCAGGTGCCCGAGTCGTCCGGCCCGCGGCACGCCATGGTCGCGGTCATCGCGTCGACCACTTCGCGGCGTTGTGTCAGGTCAGTGCCGAAGGAGACCCACCCTGCGATTCCGCACATCGCTACCTCCTGGTGATTAGTTAGCACATACAACTATCCGTAACACTGGTGTAACACGGTTCGGCCGGCTTGTCTGCCCGAATTGCACGCTCCGTCCGCAGTGCGTCACGTTCTGTGGGCCACGTCACCGGGCATCAAGAAGTCGTAAAGGCACCCGATCGGGGCATCAAGAGGCCGTCAGGCGAGGGTCGCGATGGCTTGTGCCAGGCGCAGTGTTGCGGGGTCCTGGTCGCCGATGGGGTGACCTGTCTTGAGAGGTGCCTAGTGGCCGACTTGCTTTACGCCGTGCTCCTGATCGGCGTATTCGTGGTTCTCGCCCTGACCCTTCGCGGTCTGGAGAAGCTGTGACCGGCACGGGAACCGTGGCCAATGTCGTCGGCGGGCTGCTGGCGCTGGGGCTGATCGTCTATTTGTTCATCGCACTGGTCAGGCCGGAGAAATTCTGATGTCAGACACCGCGGCCGGCCTTCTGCAGGCCGGCCTCCTCCTCGTCGCGCTCGCCGTGGTCTACCGGCCACTGGGCGACTACATGGCGCGGGTCTTCTCGACCGAGAAGCACACCAAGGCCGAGCGCGGCCTGTACCGCCTGTTCCGGGTGAACCCCGGATCGGAACAGCACTGGAAGACCTACGCGTCCGCCGTGATCGGCTTCTCGTTCGTCTCCGTCGTGTTCCTGTACCTGCTTCAGCGGCTCCAGGCGATCCTGCCGTGGAGCCTCGGCAAGGAACCGGTCTCGCCGGCGGTCGCCTTCAACACCGCCGTCAGCTTCGTGACCAACACGAACTGGCAGTCCTACAGCCCCGAAGCGACCATGGGTCACTTCGTGCAGATGGCCGGCCTGACCGTGCAGAACTTCCTGTCCGCGGCCGTCGGGCTCGCGGTCGCCATCGCGGTCGTCCGCGGCTTCGTCCGCTCGAAGACCGACCGCCTCGGCAACTTCTGGGTGGACCTGACGCGCGGCACGATCCGGATCCTGCTGCCGATCGCCTTCGTGGCGGCGATCGTGCTGATCGCGCTCGGCGTCGTCCAGAGCCTCAAGAGCGGTGTCGACGTCCTCAACCCGGACGGCAGCACGAGCAAGATCGCGCTCGCGCCCGCCGCGAGCCAGGAAGCCATCAAGGAACTCGGTACCAACGGCGGCGGCATCTTCAACGCCAACTCCTCGCACCCGTTCGAAAACCCGAACGCCTGGACCAACCTGATCGAGATCTTCCTGATCCTGGTCATTCCGGTCTCGCTCACCCGGACGTTCGGCAAGCTCGTCGGCAACACCAAACAGGGCTATGTCCTGCTTTCGGTGATGGCCGGGCTCTTCACCGCGATGCTCGCGGTGACCTGGCTGTCCGAAGCCAACGCGAGCGGGCCGGCTTCGCTGGCCGCCGGGGCGAACATGGAGGGCAAGGAACAGCGGTTCGGCATCGGCCTGAGTTCGCTGTTCGCCAACGCCACCACGGGCACGTCCACGGGTGCGGTCAACAGCATGCACGACAGCTACAGCGGGCTCGGCGGTGGCGGAGCGCTGCTCAACATGCTGCTGGGCGAGATTTCGCCGGGCGGGGTGGGCACCGGTCTCTACGGCATCCTCGTGATGGCCGTGATCGCGATGTTCCTCGCCGGGCTGATGGTCGGCCGCACACCGGAATACCTGGGGAAGAAGCTCGGGAAACGCGAGGTCACCTGCGCGGCCGTCTCCATGCTGGCGATGCCGACGGTGGTCCTGCTCGGCTCCGGTGTCGCGCTGATGCTGGCCGACACCCCGGCAGCCATGACCAACTCCGGCGCGCACGGCCTCTCCGAAGTCCTGTACGCCTACGCGTCGGCGGGCAACAACAACGGCAGCGCGTTCGGCGGGCTCACCGTGACGAACGACTGGTTCCAGTCGTCGCTGTCGGTGGCGATGCTGCTCGGCCGGTTCATCCCGATCCTCGCCGTGCTGTGCCTGGCCGGATCCCTTGCCTCCCAGCGGAAGGTTCCGGAGACCGCCGGCACGCTGCCCACCACCGGGCCCCTCTTCGGCACGATGCTCGCGGGCACGATCGTGCTCGTCGCGGCCCTCACCTTCATCCCGGCGCTCGCGCTCGGGCCCATCGCAGAGGCACTCGCATGACCGTCACACAGGACCGCACTCCCGAAGAAACAACCCAGCACCACGTGGAGAACACCGGCCGGGTCGGCGCGGGGATCTTCAGCCCGCGACAGCTGCTGACCTCTCTTCCCGAGGCGCTGCGCAAGCTCAACCCCAAACACCAGCTCGCCAACCCGGTCATGTTCGTGGTGTGGATCGGCTCGGCGCTGACCACGGTCTTCGCGATCACCGACCCGAGCGTGTTCACCATCCTCATCACGATCTGGCTGTGGTTCACCGTCCTGTTCGCGAACCTCGCCGAGGCCGTCGCGGAGGGCCGGGGCAAGGCGCAGGCCGAAACCCTGCGGCGCAGTAAGAAGGAGACCGTCGCGCGCCGCCTCACCGAGGACGGCGACGAGGAGACCGTGCCGGGTGCCGACCTGCGTGTCGGCGATCTCGTGGTCGTCGAGGCCGGACAGGTCATCCCTGGCGACGGTGACGTCGTCGAGGGCATCGCGACCGTCGACGAATCGGCCATCACCGGTGAGTCGGCGCCGGTCATCCGCGAATCGGGCGGCGACCGGTGCGCGGTCACCGGCGGCACGACCGTGCTCTCGGACCGCGTCGTCGTGAAGATCACCACCAAACCCGGCGAGTCCTTTGTGGACCGCATGATCGCCTTGGTGGAGGGCGCTTCCCGGCAGAAGACGCCGAACGAGATCGCGCTGACGATCCTGCTCTCGACGCTCACCATCATCTTCCTGCTCGCCGTCGTGGCGCTGCAGCCGATGGCGGGCTACTCCGGCAGCCAGCAGTCCGTGATCGTGCTGACCGCGCTGCTGGTCTGCCTGATCCCGACGACGATCGGCGCGCTGCTGTCCGCGATCGGCATCGCCGGGATGGACAGGCTGGTGCAGCGCAACGTCCTCGCGACGAGCGGTCGGGCGGTGGAGGCCGCCGGCGACGTCTCCACGCTCCTGCTGGACAAGACCGGCACGATCACCTTCGGCAACCGCAAGGCCACCGAGCTGATCCCGGTCGGCGTGTCCACTGTGGACGACATCGCCAAGGCGGCCCGGCTCTCCAGCCTCGCCGACGGCACGCCGGAAGGCCGCAGCATCGTCGAACTCGTCGCGAGGGAACACGGGCTCGCGGAGACCGCGTCCGCCGACGAGAAGCTCGCGGATTTCGTCGAGTTCACCGCACAGACCCGGATGAGCGGCATCGACATCGGCGAACGGCAGGTCCGCAAGGGAGCCACCGCCTCGGTGCGCGAGTGGGTCCGCGAACGCGGCGGCGACATGCCGGACGAGACCGAACGTGTCGTCGACGAGATCAGCCAGCAGGGCGGGACTCCGCTGGTGGTGGCGGAGTACGACGGCGCGAAAGCGTTCGTGCGCGGCGTGATCCGGCTGTCCGATGTGGTCAAACCCGGGATGAAGGAGCGGTTCGTCCAGCTCCGCGCGATGGGCATCAAGACCGTCATGATCACCGGCGACAACCCGTTGACGGCCAAGGCCATCGCGCGGGACGCGGGCGTCGACGACTACCTCGCCGAGGCCAAGCCCGAAGACAAGATGGCGCTGATCAAGAAGGAGCAGGAGGGCGGGCGGCTGGTCGCGATGACCGGCGACGGCACCAACGACGCCCCCGCGCTCGCGCAGTCCGACGTCGGCGTCGCGATGAACACCGGGACCTCCGCCGCCAAGGAGGCGGGGAACATGGTGGACCTCGACTCCGACCCGACGAAGCTGATCGAGATCGTGGAGATCGGCAAACAGCTGCTGATCACCCGCGGCGCGCTGACCACCTTCAGCGTCGCCAACGACCTCGCGAAGTACTTCGCCATCCTGCCCGCGATGTTCACCGGCATCTTCGCCCAGCTCGGCGCGCTCAACGTCATGCAGCTGGCGACGCCGAAGTCGGCGATCCTCTCGGCGGTCATCTTCAACGCGCTGATCATCGTCGGGCTGATCCCGCTCGCCCTGCGCGGCGTCCGGTACAAGCCGTCGTCGGCCTCGGCGCTGCTGCGCCGGAACCTGCTGGTCTACGGCCTCGGCGGCATCGTCAGCCCGTTCCTCGGGATCTGGCTGATCGACCTGCTCGTCCGTCTCATCCCTGGAATCGGGTAACTCATGAACGCACTGCTGAAGCAGACCCTCGCCGGGCTGCGCGTCCTGCTCGTCTTCACGGTCCTGCTGGGTGTGGTCTACCCCCTGGGTGTCTGGGCGATCTCCCGGATCCCCGGCCTCGATGGCAACGCCGAGGGCTCGATCATCACCCAGAACGGGCAACCCGTCGGCTCGTCCCTGATCGGGATCGACCCGGTCGCGGCGGACCCCGCCAAGGACCCGTGGTTCCACAACCGCCCGTCCGCGGGTTCGAAGGACGCCCTCGGCCCCGGCGACCCGTCGTCGTCCGGCGCGTCGAACAAGGGCCCGTACAACGAGGACCTGGTCGCCGCGATCGGTGAGCGCAAAAAGCTCATCGCCGCCCGCGAAGGTGTCCAGGAGTCGCAGGTGCCCGCGGACGCGGTGACGGCGTCGAGCTCCGGGATGGATCCGGCGATCAGCGTCGCCTACGCCGACCTCCAGATTCCCCGAGTGGCCAGGAACACGGGCCTGTCCGAGGAGAAGGTCCGGCAGCTCGTGGCCGGCACCACGAGCGGTGCCGGGATCGGTGTGCCGGGCGTCAATGTGCTGAAGGTCAACTTGGCCGTGCGTGACGCGGCCGGAGGAGCACACTGACAAGCGTGGACGAGAACACGACCAAGCCGCGCCGGGGTGAGCTGAGGATCTACCTCGGCGCGGCCCCGGGCGTCGGCAAGACCTTCGCGATGCTCGGCGAGGCGCGGCGACGCCTCGACCGGGGTACCGACGTGGTCATCGGCCTGGTCGAGACGCACGGGCGGAAGAAGACCGCGGAACTCGTCGAAGGACTGGAGGTCGTCCCGCGCCGCCGGTCCGCGCACCGGGACCGCGAGTTCGAGGAGATGGACCTCGACGCGTTGCTCGCCCGCGCGCCCGAGGTCGCCGTGGTCGACGAACTCGCGCACACCAACGTGCCGGGATCGCGCAACGAAAAGCGCTGGCAGGACATCGACGAACTGCTCGCCGCCGGCATCGACGTCCTCTCCACGGTCAACGTGCAGCATCTGCAGAGCCTCAACGACGTCGTCGAGCGGATCACCGGCGTCACCCAGCAGGAGACGGTGCCCGACGAGGTCGTGCGGCGGGCCGAACAGCTGGAGCTGGTCGACATCACGCCCGAGGCGCTGCGGCGGCGTCTGGCGCACGGCAACGTGTACCCGGCCGAGCGGATCGACGCGGCGCTGGGCAACTACTTCCGGCCCGGCAACCTCACGGCGTTGCGGGAGCTCGCGTTGCTGTGGGTCGCCGACCAGGTCGACGTGGCGCTGCAGCGGTACCGGGCCGAGCAGAAGATCACCGACACGTGGGAAGCACGCGAACGGGTGGTCGTGTCCATCACCGGCGGTCCCGAGAGCGAGACGCTGATCCGCCGCGCGAGCCGTATCGCGAACCGCGCGGGCGCCGAACTGCAGGTGCTGCACATCCTGCGCGGCGACGGGCTCGCCGGGATGGGGCCGACGGCGGTCGGCAAGTACCGGAAGCTGGCCGAAGAGGTCGGCGCGACCTTCCACACCGTCGTCGGCGACGACGTGCCGACGGCGCTGCTCGACTTCGCGCAGGGGGTGAACGCGACCCAGCTGGTGGTCGGGACCTCACGGCGGTCACGGGTGGCGAGGCTGTTCGACGAGGGCATCGGCGCGGCCGTGGTCCAGCGGTCCGGCCCGATCGACGTCCACATGGTCACGCACGCCCAAGCGGGCGGACGGCTGCGAGCCCGCTTCACCCGGAGCCCGCTCACGCCTTCGCGGCGGCTGACCGGTTGGGTGCTTTCGCTGATGCTGCCCGCTTTGGCGACGCTGCTCGGCGTCCTGCTGAGGGACCATCTCGACTTCTCCACCGACGTGGTCGACTACGTCCTCGCGACCGTGCTGGTCGCGCTCGCGGGCGGGCTCGGGCCCGCGCTCCTGGCGGCGGTGCTTTCGGCGGGGCTGCTGAACTTCTTCTTCACCCCGCCGCTGTACACGTTGACCGTCCACGAACCGCGCAACGTGATCACGCTGGTCGCGATGGTGCTGGTGGCGATCCTCGTCGCCGCGGTCGTCGACACCGCGGCCCGGCGCGCGACGCAGGCCGCGCGGGCGCGGACCGAGGCGGCGCTGCTCGCCTCCTACGCGCGGACGGTGCTCACGCACACGAACCCGATCGAGCGGCTGCTGGAGAAGGTCCGCGAGAACTTCGGCCTGACTTCGGTGACCCTGCTGGAAAAGCGGGACGGGAAGTGGAAGCGGGTGGCGAACGCCGGCACGGACCCCTGCGCCGACCCGGACCAGGCCGACGCCGACATCGCGGTCACCGCCGACGTCCACCTGACGTTGCGGGGCCGCGCGCTGCCCGCGTCGGACCGGGGAGTGCTCGAAGCCGTCGCCGGTCAGGCGTTGCTGGCCCTGCGGCAGCAGCGGACGGCGAAGGCGGCCATCCGCGCCGAACGCAAGGCCGAGGCGACCGAACTCCGCACGGCGTTGCTGTCGGCCGTGGGACACGACCTCCGTACCCCGCTGACGTCGATCAAGGCGTCCATCGGGAGCCTGCGCGCGACCGACATCTCACTGTCCGAAGAGGACACCGACGAACTGCTCGAAGCGATCGAGGAATCGGCGGACCGGCTCGCCGGTCTGATCGACAACCTGCTCGACTCGTCGCGGCTGGCGACCGGTGCCGTGCGCCCGCACCTGCGCCCGGTCGGCTACGACGAGGTGGTCTCGCACGCGTTGTCCAATGTGGACAACTCGGAGTCGGTCGTGGTCGCGATCGACTCGCGGCTGCCGTCGGTGTGCGCCGACCCCGGCCTGCTGGAACGGGTCGTGGCGAACGTGATCGACAACGCCCTGCGGCACGGTGTTTCCGGCGAGCCGGTTTCGGCCCGCGCCAGCACGCATTCGGAGCACGTCGAACTGCGCATCATCGACCACGGGCGCGGGCTCAAGAAGGGCACCGCGGACTCGGCGTTCGCGCCGTTCCAACGGCTCGGGGGAGACCGGGACAGCGTGCCCGGCGTGGGGCTGGGGCTGTCGGTCGCCAAGGGGTTCACCGAGGCGATGGGCGGGCGGATCCGGGCGGAGGACACGCCCGGTGGCGGGCTCACCGTCGTCATCTCGCTGCCCGCATATGTTGGTCAGGATCCGGAAAAGAGCCTCCTCGCTTTCGACGACGAGGGCCTCGAGAACGAAGAGGAGGAGCGAGTGCGATGAGCGCAGACACCACGTCGGCGACCGTGCTGGTCGTCGACGACGAACCGCAGATCGTGCGAGCCCTGCGGATCAACCTGTCCGCCCGCGGCTACAAGGTGATCACCGCGCACGACGGGACGGCCGCGCTGAAGGCCGTCGCCGAGACCAAACCCGACGTCGTCGTGCTCGACCTCGGCCTGCCCGACCTCGACGGCACCGAGGTGATCGCCGGGCTCCGCGGCTGGACGACGGTGCCGATCATCGTGCTGTCCGCGCGCGGCGACTCGGCCGACAAGGTGCAGGCCCTCGACGCCGGCGCCGACGACTACGTCACCAAACCCTTCGGCATGGACGAACTGCTCGCGCGGCTCCGGGCCGCCGTCCGCCGGTCGGCCACGTCCACTGTGGACGGTGCGGACGCGGTGGTGGACACGGGATCCTTCCGTATCGACCTCGCGGCGAAGAAGGTGCGGCGGGACGGCAAGGAAGTCCATCTCACCAAGACCGAATGGGGCGTGCTGGAACTGCTGGTGCGCAACCGGGGCCGTCTGGTGGCGCAGAAGCAGCTGCTGCACGAGGTGTGGGGGCCGACGTACGAGACCGAGTCGCACTACCTGCGGGTGTATCTGGCGCAGCTGAGGCGGAAGCTGGAACCGGAACCCTCGCGGCCGCGGCACCTGCTGACGGAACCGGGGATGGGCTACCGCTTCGAAATGTGAGGCCCGCGCCGCGAAGTAGTGAAGGCCTCCTTCCCTACCCTCAAGGTAGGCAAGGAGGCCTTCACGGACCCGCGGTCTTACTGAGCGTTGCTCGTGGACGTGTCGGTGCCGGAGGTGCTGGACCGGCCCGGGGTCGACTCGCTGGGGGCGCCGCTGGAGCTGGAGCCGCCACCTGTGGTGGTGGTCGGGGTCTCCGACGGGGGCGTCGTGGTCGGAGGGGTCGTCTTCGTCGGCGTGGTCGTGGTCGGCGGCGTGGGCTTCGGGGTCGACGTCGGCGGCAGGACCGTACGCGTCGGCTCGCCGCCGCCCGGAGGCGTCACCGGCGGGGGCGGGGCGACGACACTCGTCGTCTCCTTGCCGTCCGCCCCGACCGACGTCACCGTGGTCGGCGGCGCCGTCGAGCTGGAGGGCGCGCCGGGGGTCGGCGAGCCGCTGACGGTCATCGGGCCGCCGGGGACGGCGTTGCCCGGGACCAGCTGGACGCCGGCGGGAGCGACGCCCTGCCCGCCGCCGGGGACACCGGTGCCGCCCGCGGTGGCGGAGACGCCGGGGCCCGCGAGTTCGGCGATCGCGGCGAAGGCCGTGGCCACCACGAGGCCGCTGACACCGAGTACTGCGTAACCGGCGCGGTTGAGCTTGCCGGTGGCGCCGCGCGGCGGTGCCACGGACACGCGTGCGCTCGAATCAGACCCGTCGGGACGGGGCATGTGCTGGCTCCTCGGATGGGGGACTTCGGGGAGTTCGGCTACCCGGGCGAGGTAGCCCAAAGTGGGGACCCGGCGCGGAGATTATCACCGCCACTTCACCGTCTGCGAACTACAGCGAACCTGGTGTTCACCCTCCGCGTTCATCCGCATGGTGCACGATAGGGGTCGTGAGTGAAGAAGTAACGCACATCAGGCTGACCGCGTGGGTGCACGGCCGGGTGCAGGGTGTCGGTTTCCGCTGGTGGACCCGCAGCAGGGCCCTTGAGCTGGGGTTGGTCGGCAGCGCGGGCAATCTGCCGGACGGGCGTGTCGAGGTGGTAGCGGAGGGTGTTCGTGAACACTGTGAGCGGCTTTTAGCGGCTCTGCGATCCGGGGAATCACCCGGAAGTGTGGATCACGTCGTCGAGCGGTGGTCGCCCGCGAAGGGCGGGCTACGCGGGTTCGTGGAGCGCTGAGGCCCCGCGTCCCACGATCACCGTGAGCACACAGGTAGCCTTGGCCGATTGAAAGACCGGTTCCCGCAGCCAGAGGGGTCAGCACGACGTGCACCTGAAGAGCCTGACGCTCAAGGGCTTCAAGTCCTTCGCCTCGGCGACGACGTTGCGTTTCGAGCCGGGCATCACCTGCGTGGTCGGCCCGAACGGGTCCGGCAAGTCGAATGTCCTCGACGCGCTCCGCTGGGTCATGGGCACCCAGGGCGCGAAGGACCTGCGCGGCGGCAAGATGGAGGACGTCATCTTCGCCGGGACCGCCGGCCGCGCCCCGCTCGGGCGCGCCGAGGTCACCCTGACCATCGACAACGCCGACGGCGCGCTGCCCATCGAGTACTCCGAGGTCTCGATCACCCGCCGGATGTTCCGTGACGGCGCGAGCGAATACGAGATCAACGGCGACCGCTGCCGTCTGATGGACGTGCAGGAACTGCTGTCGGACTCCGGTATCGGCCGCGAGATGCACGTCATCGTCGGGCAGGGACAGCTTTCGGCGATCCTCGAATCCAAGCCCGAGGAGCGCCGCGCCTTCATCGAAGAGGCGGCCGGTGTCCTCAAGCACCGCAAGCGCAAGGAACAGACCCTGCGCAAGCTCGCGAACATGCAGGGCAATCTCGACCGCCTCGGCGACCTCACCACCGAGCTCCGCCGCCAGCTCAAACCGCTGGGCAAGCAGGCCGAGATCGCCCGCAAGGCACAGTGGGTGCAGTCGGAACTGCGCGACGCCCGGCTGCGGCTGTTCGCCCACGACCTCGTCACCCAGCGCGAAGGCATCGCCAAGGAAGAGGCCGACGAGCGCGTCGCCCGCCAGCGTCGCGCCGAGGTCGAGCAGGCGCTGGAGATCGTCGCCGCCGAAGAGGCCGAGCTCGAAGCGTCGCTCGCCGAGGACGCGCCGAAGCTCGCCGCAGCTCAGGAGACTTGGTACAAGCTTTCCGCTTTGACGGAGCGGTTGCGCGGCACGGTGCGGCTCGCGCTGGAGCGTCAGCGGCACCTGTCGTCCGACGTGCAGCAGGCGAGCACCGGCCGCGACCCCGACGAGCTGCTGGCCGAGGCCGAGCAGGTCGCCGAGCGGGAGCAGGAGCTCAACGAGGCCGTCGCCGAGGCCCGCATGGTGCTTTCGGAGACCGTCCAGCGGCGCGAGCAGCTCGAACACCTCGTCCAGGCCGCCGAGCGCGCGCATATGGCCGCCGTCCGCGCGATCGCCGACCGCCGGGAAGGGCTCGCGAAGCTCTCCGGGCAGGTCGAGGCGCTGCGCAGCAAGAACGGCGCCACCTCCGACGAGATCGACAGGCTCACCGTTTCGCTCGAAGAGGCCGCCGAGCGGGCGGAGATCGCCGTCGAGGAGCTCGAAGAGGCCAAGGCGGCGGGCGGCGTCGAGGAATCCGACGACTCCGACCTGCAGGCCCATCACGACCGCGCGGTGGAGGCCAACAACGCCGCCAAGGCGCGGGTCGAGGAGCTGGTCAAGGCCGAGCGGGCCGCCGAACGCGAGATCGCGTCGGAGAAGGCCCGCGTCGAAGCGCTGTCGATGGGCCTGCGGCGCAAGGACGGCGCGGGCGCGCTGCTCGGCGCGCAGCACGAACTGCCGGGCCTGCTCGGTTCGGTGGCCGCGCTGCTGACCGTCGAGGCAGGCCACGAGGTCGCGCTGGCCGCGGCGCTCGGCCCGGTCGCCGACGCGGTCGCGGTCAACGGCGGCGCCGATGCGCTCGCCGCGCTGAAGTTCTTGAAGGACAACGATTCCGGTCGCGCGGGCATTCTGCTCGGCGGCCTGGAATCCACTGTGGACACCAGCTCCTGGCCGTCGCTGCCCGAGGGCGCGCGCTGGGCGCGGGAAGTCGTCACGGCGCCGCCCGCGTTGCGCTCCGCCGTCGAGCACGCGCTCGACCGGGTGGCCATTGTGGACGGTCTGGAGACCGCGCGCCGTCTCGTGGAGGTGTACCCCGAGGTCAGCACGGTCACCCCGGAGGGCGACGTTTTCGGTGCCCGCTGGGCGGTCGGCGGTTCGGCCCGCAGCGAGAGCGTCATCGAGGTGCAGGCCGCGGTCGACGAGGCGGGCGACCGGCTGAACGCCGCCGAGCGCGCGCTGGAACGCACCGCCGCGGAGCTCGAAGGCGCCCGCGCCGGGCAGGCCGCCAGGCGCGAAGAGGTCGGCAGGGCCAAGGAAGCGCTCGGGGACGCGAAGGTCCGCAAGGCGCGTTCGTCCGAGCGCCTGAACCGGATGCAGCAGGCCGCGCGCGCCGCGCAGGCGGAGATGGACCGGCTGAGCAACCAGCGCGCCAAAGTCGAGCAGAGCCGCGAAGAAGCGTTGCGGCAGCTAGCCGAACTCGAAGAGCGGCTGGCCGCCGTCGCCGAACAGGAAGTCGACGAGGATCCGGACACCGCCGAGCGCGACCAGGCCGCCGAAGACCTCGGCACGGTCCGCCAGGAGGAGATGGAGTCCCGGCTCGCGCTGCGCACCGCCGAGGAACGCGCGCGGAGCATCCAGGGCAAGGCCGAATCGCTCCGCCGGGCCGCGCACGCCGAGCGTCAGGCGCGCGAACGTGCCGAAAAGTCCAGGGCCGCACGGAAACGCGGTGCTGAGATCGCCAACGCGGTGGTCAACGGCGGCGAGATCGCGCTGGAGCGCATCGAGGTCTCCGTGCAGCGCGCCGCCCACGAACGGGACGAGGCGCAAGCGCAGCGGCAGTCGCGGGAGACCGCGCTGACCCAGGTCCGCAGCAAGGTCCGCGAGCTGACCGGCGAACTCGAGAAGCTCACCGACGCCGTCCACCGCGACGAGGTGCTGCGCGCCGAACAGCGGCTGCGGCTGGAACAGCTCGAAACCAAGATCGCCGAAGACTTCGGCATCGGCCTCGAAGACCTCGTCAGCGAGTACGGCCCGGACGTTCCCGTGCCGCCGAGCGCGGGGGAGATGGCCGAGTACGAGGCCGCCAAGGAACGCGGCGAGGACGTCACCCCGCCGCCGCCCATGCCGTTCGACCGCGATACCCAGGCCCGCCGGGCGAAGCGCGCGGAGAAGGACCTGAGCCTGCTGGGCAAGGTCAACCCGCTGGCGCTGGAGGAGTTCGCGGCGCTGGAGGAGCGGTACAAGTTCCTCTCGACCCAGCTCGAAGACCTCAAGGACACCCGCAAGGACCTCGAAGCCGTCATCAAGCAGGTCGACGAAAAGATCCTCGAGGTCTTCGCGTCGGCGTACGAAGACGTCGCGCGCGAGTTCGAAACCGTGTTCAGCGTGCTGTTCCCGGGCGGTGAGGGGCGCATGGTGCTCACTCAGCCCAACGACCTGCTCTCCACCGGTGTCGACGTCGAAGCGCGCCCGCCGGGCAAGAAGGTCAAGCGGCTCTCGCTGCTCTCCGGTGGCGAGAAGTCGCTCGTCGCCGTGGGCATGCTGGTGGCGATCTTCCGCGCCCGGCCTTCGCCCTTCTACGTCATGGACGAGGTCGAGGCCGCGCTCGACGACACCAACATGCGACGGCTGATCGGGCTGCTGGAGCAGCTGCGGGATTCTTCGCAGCTGATCATCATCACCCACCAGAAGCCGACCATGGAGATCGCCGACGCCCTGTACGGCGTTTCGATGCAGGGCGACGGCATCACGAAGGTGATCTCGCAGCGGCTGCGGACCTCCGAAGAGGACCCGGTCTCCGCCTAGCGCCTACTTCGCGACCCAGAAGGCGTAATCCGCGGAGTACCGGCTCGCCGTCTGCGCACCGGTCGTGCACGTGCCCGCCGGAGCGAGTCCGCCGCGCGTGTCGAGCCGCTGGACGTAGGTGACCTTGCCGAAGACTCCGTCACCGCTGTTGAGATTCGCCTTCAGCAGCACTTCCGGCACCGCGTCCGGTCTGGGACTGGAGGCACCGGGGACCGCCGCCGCGCCGACCGTACTTCCGTCCACAGTGGACGTCCACACCGGACCCTTGCTGTGCAGCGCGATCGCCTGCCCGCGATGGCTCAGCGTCGCGGCCGGCTGGATCAGCGTCCACGCCCCGTTGGCGCAGCCGTAGATCTGCACGCCTTCGCCCCGGTATGTGACGAGGTGTTTGTTCCCTTCCGGCACTTTGACGGCCTCCGGCACGGGGCGCTGCTTCCCGCTCGTGCCGGAATCGCTCGCGGCATAGGCGGTGGCGCCACTGCCGAGCAGCAGGGCACCGACCGCGATGGACACGGTTGCTCGCTTCATCGTCTCTCCCTCTCCTCGCCCGCCGTCTTCAGGCAGGTCCCGGAGCCGACACGGAGGAGAGGGAGAGACGGTTCAAATGTGTGACTCGGGTCACACTTGCGAAGGTTCCTTGACGTCCGGCTCCGCGAGCGGGTCCACGCTCCCGTGCCGCAGCGACAGCAAACCGCCCACCACGAGCGTGATCACCACACCGCACAGCGTGTACCACGGCCACGCCAGCGCCACCGTGTTCCCGGACGCCTTGCCGAAGTCGACGCCGATCAGGCTGCCGTCCGGTTTGTTGAACTTGACGCCCAGGATGATGAACGCCATCACGATCACCGTCGACACGAACGCCACGATGGCGTCCGCCTGCCTCGCCCGCTTGATCAGCAGCCCCAGGAGGAACGCACCGAGCAGCGCGCCGTAGGTGTAGCCGGTGATGCCGAGCGCCTGCACCACGATCGGATCGGCCGAGGTCTTGTTGGAAGAGGCGAAGAAACCCGCGCACAGGATCAGCGCGCCCGCCCAGACGATCGTCCAGATCCGGCCGTGCCTCAGCCGGTCGGCCTCCGGGAGCTCCCGGCCGATCACCCGTTCGTAGACGTCGGTCACCGTCGACGAGGCCAGCGCGCCGAGCGACGAACTCAGTGCGGCGGCGAGGATCCCGGCGATCACGAACCCGGACAGGCCGCTCGGCAGGTCGTTCACGATGAAGTTCGCGAACAGTTCGTCCTTGTTGGCCAGCCCCAGGCCTTCCGGCTTCGGCTTGGTCGGGGCAAGGCCGTTGTAGAGCGCCCACAGCAGCACGCCGATGAACAGGAACAGCGCGAACTGGATGAACACCACGAAACCGCTGGCCACCAACGCCTTACGCGCGGCACGCAGATCGTTGGTGGACTGAAGGCGCTGCACGATCAGCTGGTCCGAGCCGTGGGAGGCCATCGAGAGCACCGCGCCGCCGATCAGCGCGGTGAAGAACGCGTACTGCCCGGTGAGCATGTTCGAGGAGAAGTCGAAGATCTGGAACTTGTTCGCGTCGACGGCCTTGCCGAACCAGCCGTCCGGCAGCCTGCCGGCGATCACCCAGATCACCACGACCGCGCCGAGGATGTACCAGAGCATTTGGATCGCGTCGACCCAGACGACCGCGCGGACCCCGCCGAAGAAGCTGTAGAGCACCATCGCGATACCGAGCCCGACCACGATGGTCCAGTACGAGACGTTCAGGCCGTAGGCCGCCATCACCACCTTGATCGGGATCGCGGTGGCGAACAGCCGGATGCCGTCGGCCAGCGTGCGGGTGAGCAGGAAGGTCACCGACGCGGTGCCCTGCAGCCCGCTGCCGAAGCGCTTGCCGAGGAAGGCGTACGCGGTGACCAGGTTGCCCGCCACGTAACGCGGCAACAGCACCATCGACACCACGATCCGGCCGGCGATGTAGCCGATGGCCAGCGCGAGGTAGGTCATCCCGCCGTCGCCGGGGGTGGCGATGTAGGCCACCGTCGGCACGGAGAGCACGGTGAGGGTGGACGTCTCCGCGGAGACCACCGAGAGGCAGGCCACCCACCAGGAGATCTTGCCTTCGCCGACGAAGTAGTCGGAGCCGGATTTCTGTTTGCCACCGATCCAAACGCCCAGCAAGGGCATGCCGACCAGAAAAAGCCCGATGATCGCGAGGTCAAGTGCGCGCATCCATATCTCCTATCGCTCGCCGGTCTTCGCCGCTACCCGTAACCGGGTCACGGTTGAGCTGTGCGGGGCGGGGAGCCGCAGGGGGCCCGCGCCCGGGGTGATGCTGCCGAGCAACCGGTGGCCGCGGGCGCCGGTCGCCGACGGGAGATTCCCCGGGACGCCGGACCAGGTCAGCCAGCCGAGCAGAATGGTCAGGTATGCCTCTTTGCCCGCGCGCGGCAGCCCATGGTCGTCGCTGGTCTTCAGGGCCGTCCCGGGCAGGTTCCTGGCGAGCGCGGCCATCAGCGCCGGATTGTCGGCGCCGCCGCCGGAGACGATCAGCGTGGCGATGTCGTGGCGGCGGCATTCCGCGGCGATCGTCACCGCGGTCAGTTCGGTGAGCGTCGCCAGGAGATCCTCCGCGCCGACCGGCGGGAGGCCGTCCAGCGCCGCGTCGAGGTACGCGCCGTGGAACAGCTCCTTGCCGGTGGATTTCGGCGGCGCGGCCGCGTAATACGGGTCGAGCAGGAGTTTCGCCAGCAGGTCGGGCCGGACGGCGCCGCGCAGGGCGAGCGCGCCGTCGATGTCGGCACGACGGCCGGTGACGCGGTGCGCGGCGATGTCCATCAACGCGTTGCCGGGGCCGGTGTCGTAGGCCAGGACGGCACCGTCGGCCGGTACCACGGTGATGTTCGCGATGCCGCCGATGTTGAGCGCCGCGACCGGGCCGAGCGCGGCCATTTCCCGCAGCCACAACGCGTCCAGCGTGCTGGCGAGCGGCGCGCCGTGCCCTCCGGCGGCGACGTCGCGGACGCGCAGGTCGGCGACGACCGGCAGTCCGGTGCGTTCGGCGATCCACGCCGGGTTGCCCAGTTGCAGGGTGCCGCGCGCGGTGCCGTCCTCGACCCAGTGGAACACCGTCTGACCCAGGGAGGCGACGAGGTCGGCCTCGCCGCCGGCCAGTTCGTCGACGCCGCGCGCGGCCGCCTCGGCGAAGGCCCGCGCCACCAGTGTGTCGAGCTTCGTGAGCTGTTCGGCGTCGCAGGGATTCGGCGGAAGGGCGGCGAGCAGGGCTTCGCGGAGCGTTTCGGGGTAAGGGACTTCGAGCTGGCCGAGCGGCGAAAGCACCACCGTGTCCCCGTCGGCGCGCAGTTCGGCGGCCGCCACGTCGATCCCGTCGATCGACGTGCCGGAGATGAGTCCGATCACCCGGACCCCAGAGCCGGAAGAAACCGTCATTCGGAGTGGTCTAGCCCTCGATCCCGAGGCCGCGCAAGCGACACCGTTTCTTCTTGTCCGAAATGAGTCCTATCCAGTGGATGCCTGACAAGATCGGCTTCCTTCCCGTGGGGCGTCTGAGCGCGACGGGGTGCGGATGCGAGGATGGCGCCGTGTCGAGTACCCCCTGGTTCTGGATCGTTGTCGTTGCCGTCGTGGTCCTGGTCGCCGTTCTGGTGGCCGGGCTGCTCATCGCGCGCCGCCGCCGGATCAGCCTGGACGAGTCCAAGGCTGCCGACGTCGTCGAGAAGCCGAAGGGTGGCGGCTATACCGCGACAGGCGGGATCGCGCTCGCGCCTGGCGGCGAGAAGACCGAAGAACCCGAGCACCCGGTCGAGGAGCGTCCCGAAACCGACGGCCAGCCCGCCGTCGGGGACGACGCCGCGGTGCCGCGGGATTCCGCGCAGCGGACGGTGCGCGACGTCGAACTGCCCGAACCCGCCGAAGCCACTGAAGTCACTGAGGAAACGGTCCCCGAGCCCACCCCCGCTCCTGCCGAGGAGATCGCTCCGGCCACGGGTCGCCTGGAGCGGCTGCGCGGCAGGCTCGGCAAGTCCCGTTCGGTGTTCGGGCAGAGCCTGCTGGGCCTGCTGGGCGCCGGCGACCTGGACGAGGACTCCTGGCAGGACGTCGAGGACACGCTGCTCATGGCGGACCTGGGCGCCGCGACGACCACCGAGATCGTCGAGCGTCTTCGCGACGAGCTGAAGCGCCGCGCCGTTCGGACGTCGGAGGAGGCGCGCGCGGTCTTGCAGGAGGTGCTGACCGCCGCCCTGTCGACCGACGCGGTGCGGGCCGTCCGCGCGCTGCCGCACACCGTCGACGGGGTGAAGCAGCCCGCCGTCGTGCTGGTCGCCGGGGTCAACGGCACCGGCAAGACCACCACCACCGGCAAACTCGCCCGGGTGCTCGTCGCGCAGGGGAGCACCGTGGTGCTCGGCGCGGCCGACACCTTCCGCGCCGCCGCGGCGGACCAGCTGCAGACGTGGGCCGAGCGCGTGGGCGCGGAGGTCGTGCGCGGCAAGGAAGGCGCGGACCCGGCGGCGGTCGCCTTCGACGCGGTCAAACGCGGCATCGAGGCGGGCGTGGACGCGGTCCTGGTCGACACCGCCGGCCGTCTGCACACCAAGACCGGCCTGATGGACGAGCTGGGCAAGGTCAAGCGAGTCGTCGAGAAGCAGGCGAAGGTCGACGAGGTGCTGCTGGTGCTCGACGCCACCACCGGGCAGAACGGGCTGATGCAGGCTCGCGTGTTCTCGGAGGTCATCGACGTCACCGGCATCGTCCTGACCAAACTGGACGGCACCGCGAAGGGCGGCATCGTCTTCCAGGTGCAGCGTGAACTCGGCGTGCCGGTGAAGCTGGTCGGCCTCGGTGAGGGGCCGGACGATCTGGCGCCGTTCGAGCCGGGCGCGTTCGTCGCGGCCCTGCTCAGCAGCTAGGCCGCGCGCATGCGGGGGACCAGCACTTCCACCAGGTAGCGGGAGACGTGGAGGCGGTGGTCCAGGCAGAGTCCGTAGTTCCTCCCGGGGCCATCGCACATCAGGCATCCCGGGCGCTTGAAGCCGGCCGCCGGGGGCGACCCGGCGGCTCGGATGAGCACCGGAGCCGGGCGGATACAGGCTTTCTCGGTGCCGTTGCCGCCCAGCCACAGCAACTGTGACCCGACGGCGTGAAGGATCGGCGAGGGGCCGAGCCGGGGAGACAGTTCGTGGATCTTCGCCGTGATCTCGTAGCGGCCTCGTTTCAGCCGCACACGGGCGGTTTCCCCGAGCACCATGTCCAGCCTCAGGCTCTCCTCGTGCCCGGGGTGACGGTCGAGCCTCCGCAAAGTAAGGACGACCGGTGCTTTCGCGCCCCGGTAGTACGGCAAGGTGTACTTCACCGTGATGTCGAGGTCGCTGGTCGCTTCGGCGCCTTGGACGCTGAGATCGTGCCGCTGTCGCTTCCGGCCGGCTGAGGTCACCGCTCGGTCGAGGGCCTTCTCCGCGAGCTTCTGCCCGATCCAGGTGATCATCGCGTCGACCATCTGAAATCCCCTCGCTCGGCTCACCTCGAGGTTACGGCGAAGGCGCCTCTCCCGGCTCTGCCGAAAGAGGGGCCTTCGCGGACTTCCCGGTCAGGCGGAGACCGGAGCCTCGGCCGGGACCGGCGCCGTCTTCTTGTCCCGCATCACCAGGAACGCGACCACCGCCGCGGCCAGCACACCCACCGCGCTCACCAGGAACGTTGTCGACATCGCCGAGGTGAACGACTCGCGGGCCGCGGCGATGAGGCCGCCGTCGCCGGTCGCGAAGGCGTCGCCGATCGAAAGCCGCGCCTGCGCCGGGGCGAACTCGGGCATATGCGACGTGAACAGGCTCGACACGATGCTGCCCAGGATCGCGATGCCGAGCGCGGCACCCAGCTGCTGGATGGTGTCGTTGAGCGCGGAGCCGACCCCGGCCTGCTCCTCCGGGACCTCGCCCATCAGCGCCGCGATCGCCGCCGGCATGGCCAGTCCGCCGCCCGCGCCGAGCAGGAACAGCGCGACCGCGGGCAGCAGGAAGCCCTCGTTCGCCGACATCGTCGCGAGCAGGCCGAACCCACCCGCCATCACGATCATGCCGGCCGTGGCCAGCGCGCGGTTGCCGATCTTCTGGCCCAGCGTGGCGCCGAGGGTGTTGCACAGCAGCGACGCGACGGCCATCGGGATGAACGCGAGACCCGCCTCGGTCGGGGTGTAGCCGAGCACGAACTGCAGGTACTGGGTCAGGAGCAGCAGCAGGCCGCCGTTGCCGATCTGCACCAGCGTGAGCGACAGGCTGCCGCCGCTGAAGTTGCGCTTGCGGAACAGCTTCAGCGGGACCATCGGCGACGGCGTGTGCCGCTCCCAGAGCACGAAGCCGGTCAGGCTCACCGCCGCGATCGCCAGCGGGATCAGGGTGCCGGCCTCGGCGAGGCCGTGCTTGGGCAGTTCGATGATCGTCCAGACCAGCGCGACCATGCCGGTCGCGGACAGGATCGCGCCGAGCGGATCCGGCTTCTGCCACGGGCCCTTGGACTCCGGCATCAGCGTGAGCGCCGCGAGCACCGCGATGACGACGATCGGCACGTTGATCAGGAACACCGCGCCCCACCAGAACCACGCGATCAGCACGCCGCCCAGCACCGGACCGCCGATCAGGCCGATCATCGCGACCGCGCTCCACGCCGCCATCGCCTTGCGGCGCTCTTCGTCGTCGAAGACGGTGATCAGGATCGACAGGGTGCTCGGCATGATCAGCGCGCCGCCGACGCCCATCACCGCGCGGGACGCGATCAGTTCGAGCGGGTTCGTGGCGAACGCGGCGACGAGTGAGGCCGCCCCGAACAGGAGGAGGCCGATGATCATGACCTTCCGGCGCCCGAACCGGTCGCCGAGGCTTCCCGACGTGAGCAGCAGGCCGGCGAAGACCAGGATGTAGGAGTCCAGGATCCATTGCGTGTCCTGGGCGCTCGCCCCGAGATCTTCGGCCAGCGGCGGCACGGCGACGGTCAGCACCATGTTGTCGACCACCAGCACCAGCGTGCTCAGGCACAGCACGATCAGGATCCACCAGCGGCGTGGATCGCGGATGGGCTCGTTCATCGGGAAACCCCCAGAAGTGTTTGCGTACGTTGTTCGTTCGATGCGCACACTGTACGCATAATGAAACGTCGTACGCAAGGGAGTACTTCGTGCGCTAGGGTGGGGGCATGTCAATCGAGGAACAGCCGATCCAGTCGGTGTGGACCCGTCCTCGCCGGAAGCGGGATCAACCCGCGCTGAGCCAGGCGCAGATCGTGGCCGAGGCCGTCCGGCTCCTGGATGTCGAAGGTGTCGACGCGCTGAGCATGCGCAGGCTGGGCACCGCGCTGAACGCGGGCGCGACCTCGCTCTACCGGCACGTCGCCAACCGCGACGAGCTGATCGAGCTGGTCGTCGACGAGGTCTACGGCGAGATCACCGTGCCGCACGGCGATGATCCGGCGCGGTGGCGTGAAGCGGCCGTGGTCGGGGCGGAAAGCGTCCGCGCGATGATCCTGCGGCACCCCTGGGTCGCTTCACTGCTCGGTTCGGTCGGCCTGTCATACCTCGGGCCGAACGTCATGCGGCTCAACGAGCGGCTGCTGGGCGTCTTCGTGGGCGCGGGCTTCCCTGGCGACGAGGCGGATCAGGCGATCAGCGCGGTGATCTCGTACGTCATCGGCATGGGGACGACCGAGGCGGCTTGGCTCACGACGGTCGCCAAGAGCGGCCGGAGCGAGCGCGAGTGGGCGGAACGCCTGCGTCCCGCCGTCGAGGAGGCGGCGCGAGAGCATCCGCATCAGCGGGAAATGCTCGCCAGGGGAGAGGGCGAGGCCGATCCTGTCCGGCTCCGCGACGAGAAGTTCCGCTACGGGCTGGACAGGATGCTCGACGGTTTGGAGACCAGGCTCAAACGGTGACCCCGTCCCGCGAAAGGGTCGAGCCGAGCGAGGTCGCGATCCGCTGGACGACGGGCGCGATCCGCTCGACGGCCTCCATCGTGAGCCGTCCCGACGGCCCGGACACCGACACGGCCGCCGGCACCGGCGCGCCGGGAACCGCGACGGCCACGCACCGGACGCCCAGCTCCTGCTCGGCTTCGTCGAGCGCGTAACCCTGCTGGGCGATTTTCGCCAGCTCGCGCAGGAGCGCGTCCTCGTCGGTGAAGGTGTGCTCGGTGTAGGAGGGCATACCCGTCCGGGCGAGCAACGCCGTCACGTCTTCGGACGGCAGATGCGCGAGCATCGCCTTCCCCACGCCGGTGCCGTGCGGCAGGAGCCGCCGTCCGACCTCGGTGAACATCCGCATCGAGTGCTTCGACGGCACCTGGGCGACGTACACGACCTCGTCCCGCTCCAGCACCGCGAGGTTCGCGGTCTCGCCGACCTCGTCGACCAGCTCCGCGAGCAACGGGCGCGCCCATGAGCCGAACTGCATGCTGGCGTTCTCACCTAGCCGGATGAGCCGGGCGCCCAGCGCGTACCGGCGGTTGGTGTTCTGCCGGACGTAGCCCAGATCCACCAGCGTCCTGATCAGCCGGTGGATGGTCGGCATCGGCAGCCCGGACAGGGTCGCCAGCTCCGAAAGACTGGCCTCCCCGCCGGTGTCCGCGAGATGCTCGAGGAGCTCGAAGGCCCGCTGAAGGGACTGGACGCCGCCGTCGCGCCCGTTCTTCTCCGCTGCCACCGTGGTACTCCTTACGTCGGCGTTGATGTTCCGCTATGCAGAAACTATAGTCCGTCATGTAAAACCGTAGGGACGTTATTTATCGAACTCGGGGTGTTGCGCAATGTCTGAAGCTCAGGTGCTCGGCGATCCGGTCGAGCGCGGGGACGAAATCCTCACGCCGGAGGCGCTCGCCTTCCTCGCCGGCCTGCACGAGGCCTTCGCCGCCCGGCGCGACGAGCTGCTGCAGGCCAGGAGCAAACGCCGCGAGGAGGCCAGGACCACCGGCAAGCTGGACTTCCTGCCCGAGACCAAGGAGATCCGCGAAGGCGACTGGAAGGTCGCCGAAGCCCCGCCCGCGCTGCGCGACCGCCGCGTCGAGATCACCGGCCCGACCGACCGCAAGATGACCATCAACGCGCTGAACTCCGGCGCCAAGGTCTGGCTCGCCGACCTCGAGGACGCCAACACGCCGCACTGGGCGAACGTCGTCTCCGGCCAGGTCAACCTGTACGACGCGGTCCGCGAGACCATCACGCTGGAGAGCGGTGGCAAGAGCTACGCGCTGAAGGACGACGTCGAGCACGCGACCATCGTCGTCCGCCCGCGCGGCTGGCACCTCGACGAGCGTGGCCTGTCCTTCGGCGGGCGTCAGGCGGTCGGCGCGCTGGTCGACTTCGGTCTCTACTTCTTCCACAACGCCCAGGAACTGCTCAACCGCGGCAAGGGCCCGTACTTCTACCTGCCGAAGATGGAGAGCCACCTCGAAGCCCGGCTCTGGAACGACGTCTTCACCCACGCGGAGAAGGCGCTCGGTATCGAGCACGGCACCGTCCGCGCGACCGTGCTGATCGAGACCATCCCGGCCGCGTTCGAGATGGAGGAGATCCTCTACGAACTGCGCGAGCACGCCTCCGGCCTCAACGCCGGCCGCTGGGACTACCTGTTCAGCGTCATCAAGTACTTCCGTGACGCGGGCGAGAAGTTCGTCCTGCCGGACCGCAACTCGGTCACCATGACCGCGCCGTTCATGCGCGCGTACACCGAACTGCTGGTGCGCACCTGCCACAAGCGCGGCGCGTTCGCGATCGGCGGCATGGCCGCGTTCATCCCGAACCGCAAGGACCCGGAAGTCACCGCCGCGGCGCTCGACAAGGTCCGCGCCGACAAGAGCCGTGAAGCGGGCGACGGCTTCGACGGTTCCTGGGTCGCGCACCCCGGCATGGTGGACATCTGCCGCGAGGAGTTCGACAAGGTCCTCGGCGACAAGCCGAACCAGCTCGACCGCACCCGCGACGAGGTGTCCGTCACCGCCGACCAGCTGCTCGACGCGGCTTCGACGCCGGGCGGCGCCACCGCGGCCGGGCTGCGGGCCGCCGTCGACGTCGGCATCCGCTACATCGCCTCCTGGCTGAGCGGGAACGGCGCGGCGGCCATCCACAACCTGATGGAGGACGCGGCCACCGCGGAGATCTCGCGTTCGCAGGTGTGGCAGTGGGTGCGCAACGGCACTCAGCTCGACACCGGCGACAAGGTCACCGCCGAACTGGTGCGCGGTGTTCTGACTGAGGTTCGCGGTGAACTCACCGCCGAGATCAAGCCGGAGCTGCTGGAGCCCGCCGTCGAGCTGTTCGAGCAGGTCGCGCTCGCCGACGAGTTCCCGGACTTCCTGACCCTGCCCGCCTACGAACGGATCAAGTAGACAGATGGGGAACGGGCGGCTCACCGAGGACGTCTACACCGCCGCTGACGCGCGCCTCGCCGAGGCTGACGCGCGCGTCGCGGCCAAGTACCCCGGCGAGCCGCCCGGCCGCCAGCCCGTGCACACCGTGTACGTGCCCGCGTCGCAGTACAAGACGCGGCTCGTGGCGGACTGGGGCAAGCAGGCCCTGCGGGTCTTCGGCGAACACGCGGATCAGCTGGGCCTGGACGCGGACATCGCCGACCGGGTCCGGACCAAACTGCTGACCGAGCCGATCGAGGATCTGCGGATCGATTTCGAGGACGGGCTCGGCAGGCCTGGCGACGAAGAAGAGGACGCCATCGCGCTCGCCGCGGGGCGGACGCTCGCGGTCACGGGCGGCACGCCGTTCGTCGGCATCCGGTTCAAGAGTTTCGAGCAGGCGACCCGCCGCCGCGGCATCCGCACGCTCGATCTCTTCCTGGCCGGGTTGCTGGAAAGCGGGCCGCTGCCGGACGGCTTCGTCGTCACGCTGCCGAAGGTGACCGCCGTCGAGCAGGTCGAGGTGGCGGCGGATGTCCTGGAGCGCCTCGAATCCGCGTACGGCCTGCCCGAAGGCACGCTGCGGTTCGAAGTCCAGATCGAGACGGCGCAGTCCATTGTGGACATCGACGGGACGGTCGCGGTCCCGCGGATCATCGAAGCCGCGCGCGGCCGGTGTTCCGGGCTGCACTACGGAACCTACGACTACAGCGCCGGGCTCGGGATCAGCGCCGAGTATCAGAGCATGGAACACCCGGCCGCCGATTTCGCCAAGCAGCTCATGCAGGTTTCGGCCGCGGGCACCGGCGTCCGGCTTTCGGACGGCTCGACGAACAAACTGCCCGTCGGCGACGCGATCCTCCCGGCCTGGCGCGAACATCTGCGGCTGATCCGGCGATCCCTCGAACGCGGTTTCTATCAGGGCTGGGATCTGCATCCGCACCAGCTGCCGACCCGGTTCGCCGCCACGTACGCGTTCTTCCGCGAGGGGTTCCCGGCGGCGCTGGGCCGCTTGCGGGACTACGCCGACCAGACCGGGCGTGGAGTGCTGGACGAACCGGCGACCGCGCAGGCGCTGGCGAGTTTCCTGCTGCGAGGGCTGGATTGCGGAGCCGTGGACGTGGGGGAGCTTTCGTTCTCCCGAGCGGAGTTGGACGGCTACGCGCGAAGGACCGCGTGATAGTCGGCGAGAACCTCGTCGAGTGAACCGCGCGCCCGGATCCGCCCTTCGTCCATCCAAAGGGCGGTGGTGCACAGTTCGCGCAGCAATTCGTCCGAGTGCGACGCGAACACCAGCACGCCCGAGCGGCGAGCGAGGTCGACCAGCCGTTGGCGCGCCTTGGTGAGGAACGCGGCGTCGATCGCGCCGAGCCCCTCGTCGAGGATGAGGATCTCCGGATCGATGGTGGTCACCACGCCGAGCGCGAGCCGCACCCGCATGCCGGCGGAATAGGTGCGCAGCGGCAGGTGTAGATAGTCGCCCAGTTCGGTGAATTCGGCGATGTCGTCGACCCGTTTCGCCAACTGTTTGCGGCTCATGCCGAGGAACAGGCCCCGGATCAGGATGTTCTCGTGGCCGGAAACCTCGGGATCCAGTCCCACGCCGAGGTCGAACACCGGCGCGATCCGGCCGACGACCCGCGTGCTGCCCCTGGTCGGCTCGTAGATGCCGGACAGCAGCCGCAGGAGAGTGGATTTCCCGGCGCCGTTGTGCCCGACCAGGCCGACCCGATCGCCCTCGCCCAGTGACAGGGAGATGTCCCGCAGGGCTTCGATGATCGGGACCTTGGCACCGGTGCCGATCTTGCCGCCGGCTTTGCCGAGCACCTGTTTCTTGAGCGACCGGGTCTTGGCGTCGAAAACCGGGAAATCGACGTAGGCGTCCTGCACTTCGATGCTCACCACGGGGCCGGCCTCCTCGTTCTCGTCAGATGCGAACGGAAGTTATCATTCGCGTTTGTGGTAACGTCCGGCCGGTGAGTCAGTCATCCGCCGATCAGGGCTTCCGGCCGCCGCGGCAAGCCCGCAGCCGCGAGTCCCTGCAGAAGGTGCTGGCCGCCGCCGAGCACGTTCTGGCGGTCCAGGGTTTCGAGGAGCTCACCGTCGCGGCGGTCGCCGAGCAGGCGGGAATGTCGGTGGGCACGATCTATCGCCGGTTTTCCGGCAAGAGCCAGCTGCTGTACGCCGTGAAAGACGAGCTGCTGGGGCAGCTGGAATCCGGCGTCAGCGAAGCACTTGGCTCCGCGGGGCCGGGGCTGCGCGGGGTTGTCGGCGCCTTCATTCAGGCTCTGGCAGGAACATTCGCCCGCCACGACCGGATCTTCTCCGAACTGCTCGACAGCCAGCGCGCCGACGGGCGCGATCGCGGCCTCCAGGCGCTGGCCACGATCCAGCGCGATTTCCTGGAGGTGGCCCGGCCCTGTCTCGGTGAGATCCGGCGGCCGGATGGCGAACGGGCGATCCGGATGATGAGCCGGACCGTCATCGGATCCTGTGTGCACCGGGCGGCCAGTGGCCGGTTCTGGTCCGACGACTTGAGCTGGGACGCTTGGGCGAGCGAGACGACCGAGATGGCGTTGGCTTATCTGGAGTCGGCTTAGGGCTTCGGCGGTGTCCGGGACGGGACTGCCGCTGTCCGTCTCGGTCGCGCGATTTGATTCGGGCATGACGAGGGGCCCGTCGCCGGTGTGGCTGGCGGGCTCCTCGATATTCAGACGTGATGCAGGGTGTTGCGCCGGGGTTGTCGCAGCGGATCTCGGTATTGGGGTGGGATGAATTCCGGTAGCCCGTCGGCGGCCATGCGTACTTCCCAGTCACCGTGATGAATCAACCGATGGTGGAAACCGCACAGCAGCACGAGGTTCCGGAGATCGGTGGGTCCGCCGTCCACCCAGTGGTGAATGTGGTGGGCGTGGCAATTCTTGGGTTTCCGTGGCAGCCGGGGAAGGCGCAGCCTCCGTCGCGGATGTTCAACGCGCGTCGCTGGCCGGGGGTGACGAACCGTCGGAGCCGTCCCACGTCGAGGGGTTCTCCGGCTGAGCTCATCACGACCGGCAACATGAGGCAGTCGCAGGCGGCGAGCCGTGCTTCGCGGGCGGTCATCGTCCCGACAAAGTCGAGGCACGCGGTGCCGAGACCGGACTTCAACTCCTCAAGCCCGATCGTGACGTGGATCAGGGTCCGGTAGCCGCTGGTGCCCGGCTGATCGGGGCAGGCGATCGCCAGGTCGAGGACGTCGACCCACGCGTCACCCATCCGTTCGCACTTCATCCGCAGGTCCGCCTGCCCGAACTCATCCACCGGCCGTGGCTGGGCGTAGGCATCCAAAGCGGCAGCCGTCCGGGCACCGGTCTCATCATCGAGCAGACCGGTGAGTTTCCAGAACCCGTCCTTGCGGCGTTCCAGGGTGATCTCGCGGCGCGGCTCTTTCGGCTCGGGATCCTTGGGTTCCTTGCCGTCGGGGTCGAGCCAGCCCAGCAGGCTCATCTCAGCGTCAGCGAGCTGACGGGGACCGGCATTCGGGGCCAGGTCGGCGAGGATCTTCTCCGCGCTCTCCCGATCCTCAGCGGTGGTGTCGGCGGGGAGTCTTTTCAAGATTTCCAGGATCTGATCGATCCGCTCATTCCCGACCAATCCCTTGGCGGCGACCGCGGCGGTGGTGGGCGCGACAGGCGGAAGCTCTGTGCCGTCCAAAGCGCGAGTCGGGTTCAGGGCAAGGGCCCGCTTCACCACGGCACTCGCCTCGGCGGCGGACAATCCCGCTATATCGGCGAACCAGGCAGCCGTCCGCCCGTAGCCGTACAAGTCTTTCGCGCCACGAGCCTCGATCTCCGCCAGGAACTGCCCCAAAGCAGCGGTGGCCATCCGAATCACCTGCAGGGACTGCTGCACGCCCTGGGCAAGCTCCAGCTTGCCGGCGCGCCACAGTTCCTGCGGCAGTTCGGGGAGGAAGGTCTCGGACACCCCTCAATAATACCGCAACCACGTCGAACATGTGTTCGTAATTTTAAGCGACCGGCGAAATGCGCCGACAACACTGAAGAGTGATTGCTGCCCGCAAGGTGACCACGCAAAGAGAGTGTCGCGCAGTTAGTCGACTAAACGCGCCCAATCACGAAAACTCAAGCAACCGATTTCGCATATCGACGACAGGGCACCGAAACCGGCCCATCCGGACCGGCAACCCGATTGTCGAACTCGCCCTCGTCGGCCCATCCGCAGCGTTCGTAAAACCGCCGCGCCCGACCATTTCCCGGCGCCACCGCGAGCCAAGCGCGCGAATGCCCGCCTATGCGCACAAGCCGTTCCGCTTCCGCGAGCAGCGCGCCGGCCACGCCGCTTCCACGGTGATCCGACGAAACGTAGACCTGTTCGACCTCGTCGCCGACGACCATCACGAAACCCGCCACCGCATCGCCCAGCACGGCGACGGTCGTATCGCCGACGCGTTCCGCGGCCCGTTTCCAGAACGACTCGCGAGTCCGGATCCGGACGAGTGAATCGGGCACGTTGCCGAGATGGCCGTCCTGCCAGCCGTGGTACCAGATCTCCGCGACGGCGCCGGCGTCCGTGGGCGTCGCCCGTCAAAGCGTGACAGAGGTGGGCATGGCGCCAGCCTAAGGGGGACTACGTCGTGTGACCGGGATCGGGCAGTATCGGCTCATGGGAACCAGCTACGGCCTTGACCCCTTGGATCCTGACGCGTCGTCGGCCCCCTTGCTTCTCGTGGAGGTGGACCTCGGCCAGCTGCCCACGCTGGAGGACTATCAGCGGAACGTCACCGCGCTCCTGATTTTGGCCGGGCACGCCAGCCTGCTCCCACCGCTCGGGCCCCGGTGGCAGGACCCGTCGGCGCGAATTCTGCCGAGGTCCCCCAGCGTCGTCCGGACCACCATGGCCAGTCCATGGGTGAGCGTGTTGTCGGGGCTCGCCGAACGTTCGGCGCCGGTCGCCTATGGCGCGGCCGCCCTCTATGGGTTGCATCGCCTGTTGGAAATGGTGATGACCTGGCAACGGCATCGGCTGGAGATTGAGGAGGGGAAGGCGCGCCTGGAGCAGCTTCGAGGGCAATTGCGGGACACCGGCGTTCAGCTGCGCCGAGAATTCGATCAGCGCGTGGAGCTACCCCGCGATGAACAAGGCGAGCCGGCCGCGCGGTCGGTGGAGGCCGAACTGGCGGAGCGGGCGGCGAACCCGCCTGCCGAGGTCGTGCGGGCGGCCGACGGGATCGGATCGATCATCGGCGCGGAAATGATCGATCCGCGTGATCCTCGCGCCGGGCGGAGCGAAAACTAGGCGGTTCTACGAGACCAGCGCGCCGATCCGCCGCTCCACTTCGTCCGCGCTCGCGTTCCCGGCGACCAGGGTCACCACCCGCTCCCCGTCGTCCGCAAGCAGGCTCGGATATCCGGTCACGCCCAAGTCGCGCGCCCGCCGGAAGTCGTCGGCCGCGGAAACCCGGTCCAGCGCGGCCTCGACGGCGTCCGCGTCCAGGCCTGCCCGTTGCGCGACCACGCGATAGGTCGAGACCTCGGACAGGCTCAGCCCGTCTAGGTAGAAAGCCTCCTGTAGCAACGCCGCGAGCCGTACCGCGCGGTCCGGCGCGACCTCGCGCAACGCCGCCATCCCGCAGGCGGCGGCCTCGGAATCCATGACGAACTCGCCGTCGGCGATGAGCCGTTCGTAGCTCTCCCCGAACGGCGCGCCGGTGCGGCGGGTGATCTCGGCGTTGGCTCCTTGGACGTAGCCGAATTGCCGGATCGGCACCCGGCGCCCGCCGAGGAACAGGCCGCCGGACACCACTTCGACCGGCAGGTCCGGATGCCGGTGCGCGACGTCGGCCATGGTGCGGGCGAACCCGTACGACCAGCCGCAGTACGCGTCGAAGACATAGATGAGCTTCATGACCAGGCCAACGATGTCTGACTGGTCAGATATTCCTACCGGAGCTTGGGGAGTGCGTCACGTGCCGAGTGGCTCAGTGTCCGCAGGTCCTGGGCGAACCGTTCGCGGTGGTCCGCGGGCAGCGGGTCGAGGAAGAGCCGCTGGATGTTCTCGACGTGCACCCGCGCGGCCCGCACGGTCGTCTCCTCGCCTTGAGCGGTCAGCCTTACGAGCTGGACGCGGCGATCCTGCGAATCGGAGGAGCGGACGACCAGGCCGAGCGTGGTCATCCGGTCGACCAGCCGGGTCGCGCCACCGGTGGTCAGCACCTGCTCCTGCGCGATCGCGCGCATGCTCATCCCGGCCTCGCCCGACCTGCCGACGATCAGGAGGACTTCGAACATCAGATGCGAGATCCCGCATTCTGTCTCCAGCGCGCGGCCGAGCAGGTATTCGAGCCGGTTCGCCGCGCCCATCATCCGCCCGAAGGCGACCACGCGCGGGTCGTAGGCGGCTTCTTTCGCGGTGGTGATGCGCATTTCAGCTCCCTGCCGACAAGGCCAAATAAACGTCGAGCTGTTCGGTGAACTCGGTCAGATCGGTGCCGAGCAGTTCGCTCGCTCGTCCGATCCGGTACCGCAACGTGTTGACGTGGACGTGCAGCGCCCGCGCGGCCCGCGTCGGCGAGCCGGAGCATTCGAGGAAGATGCGCAAGGTGTGCACCAGATCGGTGCCCTGCTCGGCGTCGTAGCTCAGCAACGGGCCCAGCACCCGTCGCCGCAACGCCGCCCGCAGGTCGTCGGGTGTGCCCGCCAGCAGCAGCCGGTGCATGCCGATCTCGCCACCGGGGACGACTTCGATCGTGCCGGGCCGTTCCGCCGCCACGGCCAGCGCGTAACGCGCGACCTCCTTCGCGCCTCGCAGCACGGAGACCGGGGCACGGTCGCTGATGCCGATCAGCACCCGGCGGCACGGCAGCAGCGGCTCCACTGTGGACAGTGTGGCGGTCACCGTGGCGGGCCACTCTTCCGGCCATTCGCCGTCGTCCTCGGCCACCGCCCAGGTGGTTTCCCCGGCCGGGCCGACCAGCGCGCCCGGCGGCAGTAGTTCCGTCAGGATGCCGCGTGCCGCTTCGGATCCTTCGGTGCGCGCGACGATGAACCGCAGATCGCCGCGCAGCCCGGTCGCGGTCAGCGCCGCGTGCGGATCGCTTCCTTCATCGAGCGCGGCGAGCAAGGGTTCGAGCACCCTGTCGGTGACGGCGCGCACCTCATCCGCCCGCGTGCGCGCGAGCCCGATCAGCCCGGCGAGTTCCTCGGCGATCTCCGCCTGGGCGGCGGTCAGCGCGCCGCCGATCGCGAGCAGCCACGGTAACGCGTGCCTGCCCCCGACCGGCCGGACCGAGACGTCGTCCGCTTCCAGGGACCGTCCGCCCGCGGCCACGAACCGCCGCACCAGATCCGACGCCGTGCCGACGGGCACGACCCAGCAGGGGAGGCCGATCTCCGCGCGCGCCCGCTCCAGGAGGGTCTCCACCGACGCGTCTTCCGTCGCGGCTGAAAGCAAACGTTTGCGAGCGCCTTCCGCGGCCGCGGCCAGCGCCAGGACGACGCGTTCGGTGACGACCGAGAACGACAGGTCCGCCGGCACCTCCAGCAGCGGGATCCCGTGGCGCGTGCAGGCTTCGACGAGGTCTTCGGGGATTCCGTCGGAATCCGCCCCGGACGCCGCCAGCGCCGCCGCTCCGGCCTTCGCGAGCGCGGCGACGAAGGCCTCGGAATCACCCGGCCCGCGCCACCACAGCAACCCGCTCAGGACGAGTTCGCCCGCCGACACGTACCGCCCGGGATCGGGCAGTTCCGTGACGTAGATCCGGGACACCGGACGGTCGAGCAAAGCCGTCCCGGCGCGCACGCGCAAGCGCAGCCCGGGTAGCGCGAGCAGAGTTTTCACGGTCGTCATCAGGTTTGTAGGAAAGCACAAAACGACCGGTGCGTGCAGGGGAGATTTCATGCTTCGGCACCGTTGCCGCCGTATGGGCGCAGGGCGTCTACTGAGTCAGCCGTCACACATCGCCGCCGAACCGAGGAGCCCGAGAGTGGATTTCCTGCGCCCCAGCTCGCTGACCGAGGCGCTCGCCGTCAAGGCCGAGCGACCCGACGCGGTGCCCATCGCGGGCGGCACGGACGTCATGGTGGAGCTCAACTTCGACCACCGCCGCCCCGGCGCGCTGCTCGACCTCAACCGTGTCACCGAACTCGCCGAGTGGACCGAAACCGACGGCAAGATCCGCCTCGGCGCCTCGGTGCCCTACGTCCGGGTGATCGCTGAGCTGGGTGAAGTTCTGCCCGCGCTGGCGATGGCCTCCCGCACCGTCGGCTCGCCGCAGATCCGTAACCGGGGCACCGTCGGCGGCAACCTGGGCGCCGCTTCGCCCGCCGGCGACACGCATCCCGTGCTGCTCGTGCTCGGCGCCGAGGTGGAAGCCGCGTCGGTGCGCGGGACGCGGTTGATCCCGGCCGAGGAGTTCTACCTCGGCGTCAAACGCAACGCCCTCGAACCCGACGAGCTGATCACCGCCGTGCATTTGCCCGCCGAGGTCGGTCCGCAGCAGTTCGCCAAGGTCGGAACGCGTAACGCGATGGTCATCGCGGTCTGCTCGTTCGCGCTGGCGCTGCACCTGGACACCCGCGAGATCCGCGCGGCCGTCGGCTCGGCGGCACCGACCCCACGTCGCGCGACCGAGGCGGAGGAGTACCTCGGCAACGAACTTCCCTGGTCCACCAAGGCGTCTCTCACGGATTCCGTCAAACGCCGGTTCGGCGAGCTGGTCTCTCAGGCGGCGTCGCCGATCGACGACGTCCGTGGCAGCGCCGATTACCGCAAACACGCGTTGTCCGTCCTGGCGCGGCGGACGCTGACCTGGGCGTGGAACGACTTCCAGAAGGGTGAACGCGAGTGCGCGTGAACGTGACGATCAACGGCGAGTCCCGCCAGGCCGACGACGTCTGGGAGGGCGAAAGCCTGCTCTACGTGCTCCGCGAGCGGCTCGGTCTCCCGGGCTCCAAGAACGCCTGCGAACAGGGCGAATGCGGCTCCTGCACGGTGTACCTCGACGACGTCCCGGTGTGTTCGTGCCTGGTCGCGGCCGGTCAGGTCGAGGGCCGCGAGGTCCGCACGGTCGAAGGGCTGGCCGACGGCGACGAGCTGGACCGGGTCCAGCAGTCCTTTGTGGACGCGGGCGCCGTCCAATGTGGCTTCTGCACGCCAGGCCTCGTGGTGGCCGCGCACGATCTGCTCAACCGCGTCGAAAACCCCGCCGACGAGGAGATCCGCGAGGCGCTGGCGGGGAACCTCTGCCGGTGCACCGGCTACGAGAAGATCCTCGACGCCGTCCGGCTGGCCGCGACCAGGGGAGCGACCCCGTGAAGACCGTCATCGAGAACGCCGCGATCGCCACCGTCGACGGTGCGGGCACCGAGCACGCCTCGGGCCACGTCGTCATCGAGAACGACCGCATCGCGGCGGTCGGCGCGGGGAAGGCGCCCGACGGCGAGTACGACGAGCGCGTCGACGGCTCCGGCTGCCTGGTCACCCCCGGCCTGATCAACACCCACCACCATCTCTACCAGTGGGCCACGCGCGGCCTCGCCGCCGACCACACCCTCTTCGAGTGGCTGGTCGCGCTGTACCCGATCTGGGGCAGGCTCGACGCCGAGATCACGCACGCGGCGGCCACGGCCGGGCTCACCCGGCTCGCGACCACCGGCTGCACCACGGTCGCCGACCACCACTACGTCTTCCCGCGCGACGGCGGAGACCAGGTGGAAGCCCTCGCCGCCGCCCGGATCCGCGTCGGCGTCCGGCTGCACGTCGTGCGCGGTTCGATGGACCGGGGCGAGTCGCAGGGCGGGCTGCCGCCGGACAACCTCGTCGAGGAGACCGAGGCCGCGCTGCTCGGCACCGAGGCCGCGATCGAGCGGTTCCACGACGCCTCCGCCGGCGCGCATCTGCAGATCGCGGCCGGCCCGTGCTCGCCGTTCTCGGTGAGCGAGCGGCTGATGACCGGTGCGGCGGAATTGGCGCGCCGCAAGGGAGTCCGTCTCCACACGCACCTCGCCGAGACGGTCGACGAGGAGAAGCAGTGCCTCGCCGAAGTCGGGTGCACCCCGGCCGAATACGCCGACAAACTCGGCTGGCTCGCGGACGACGTCTGGCTCGCGCACTCGATCCACCTCGCCCCGGAGGCGATCCGGCGGATGGGCGCCACCGGTACCGGTGCGGCGCATTGCCCGACGTCCAACGGACGGATCGGCGCCGGGATCGCCCCGGTGCGGCAGCTGCTCGACGCCGGGGTGCCGGTCGGGCTCGGTGCCGACGGTGCCGCGTCCAACGAATCCGGTGGCCTCGGCGAGGAACTGCACCAGTCGCTGCTGCAGGCACGTCAGCGCGGCGGACCGCGAGGGCTGACCACACGGGAAGCGCTGTGGATGGGCACGATGGGCGGCGCGCGCTGCCTGGGCCGCGAGAAGGACTTGGGTTCGATCGAGGCCGGCAAGCTCGCTGACCTCGCGGTCTGGAACTTGAACGGCCTGAACTACGCCGGGATCACCGATCCGGTCGCCGCCTTGGTGCTCGGCACCACTCCGCCGGTCGAGCGGCTGTACGTCGGCGGTGCGACCGTGGTGTCCGGCGGGGCGTTGCGCGAGGAATCCGAAGACGAGATCGCCCGTGAGCTGGCCGTGGCCAGTGCCCGGCTGAGGGAGACGGTATGACCTCCACACAGACCACCACGGCGACCGGCAACGGCGTGGGCACGAGCCCGCGGCGGCCCGACGGCACGGTCAAGGTCCGTGGCGAATTCGCCTACTCCTCGGACCTGTGGCACGAGGACATGCTGTGGGGCGCGACGCTGCGCAGCCCGCATCCGTACGCGCGGATCACCGGCATCGACATCACCGAAGCCCTTGCCGTGCAAGGGGTCTACGCGGTGCTGACGCACGAAGACGTGCCCGGGGTGAACAAGTACGGCCTGGAGCACGCGGATCAGCCGGTGCTCGCCGTCGACGTGGTGCGCTACCAGGGCGAGCCCGTCGCGCTCGTCGCCGCGGACCATCCGGAGACCGCGCGCCGGGCGATGAAGCGGATCAAGGTCTCCTACGAGGTCCTCGAACCGGTGACGGATTCCGAGAAGGCCGCCGCCGGCGAGGGAGCCGAGCTGCACCCCGGCGGGAACGTCGTGCGGTACGCGAAGATCCGGCACGGCGACCAGTCGGTGAAGGCCGACGTCGTGGTGTCCGGTGTCTACGAGGTCGGCATGCAGGACCAGGCTTTCCTCGGGCCGGAGTCGGGAATGGCGATCCCCGACACTGAAGGTGGCGTCGACCTTTACGTGGCCACGCAGTGGCTTCACGTCGACCAGCAGCAGATCGTCGCCGCGCTGGGCCTGCCCAAGGACAAGGTGCGGCTGACGCTCGGCGGGGTCGGCGGCGCGTTCGGTGGCCGTGAGGACCTCTCGATCCAGGTCCACGCGTGTTTGCTGGCGTTGCACACGGGCAAGCCGGTCAAGATGGTCTACAACCGCGAGGAATCCTTCTACGGCCACGTGCACCGCCACCCGGCGAAGATGTACTACGAGCACGGCGCGGACAAGGACGGCAGGCTCGTTTATGTGAAGGCGAAGCTGTACCTGGACGGCGGCGCGTATGCCTCGTCCACCGGCGCGGTGGTCGCGAACGCCGCCACGCTCGGCGTCGGTCCGTACAATGTGGACAGTGCTTCGGTCGATTGCTGGGGCGTGTACACCAACAACCCGCCGTGCGGCGCGATGCGTGGCTTCGGCGCGGTGCAGGCGGGCTTCGCCTACGAGTCCCAGATGGACAAGCTCGCCGAGGCGTGCGGCATCGACCCGGTCGACATCCGGATCCGCAACGCGATGGCCGAGGGCAGCGTGATGCCGACCGGTCAGATCGTCGACTCGGCCGCTCCGGTCGCCGAACTGCTGGAACGCCTGCGCGCCAAACCGCTTCCTGCCAAGGACAAGGTCCTGGATCTGCGCAGGATGCCCGGCGGCGTCTCCAACACCACGCACGGCGAAGGCGTCGTCCGGGGTGTCGGGTACGCGGTCGGCATCAAGAACATCTGCTTCTCCGAGGGTTTCGACGACTACTCGACGGCCCGCGTGCGGTTGCAGCTCGTCGGCGGCGAACCCGCGGCGACCGTGCACACCGCGGCCTGCGAGGTCGGCCAGGGCCTGGTGACGATCATGCAGCAGATCGTGCGGACCGAACTCGGCATCGAGCAGGTGACGATCCTGCCGATGGACACCACCATCGGCAACGGCGGCTCGACGTCGGCCTCCCGGCAGAGTTACGTCACCGGCGGCGCCGTCCAGGCGGCGTGCGTCGCGGTGCGATCCGGGCTGCACAAGCATCTCGCGGGCAGGCTCGACGCCGACGGGAAGCTGAACGTCGTCGGGAACAAGGTCGTCTCGGCCGACGGCAGTGTGCTCGCGGACCTCGCCGACGTCCTCGGCGACGAGGTCTTCGACGAGACCGTCGAATGGCGGCACCGGCCGACGGCGCCCATCGATCCCGAGACAGGGCAAGGGAACGCGCACGTCCAGTACGGTTTCGCGGCACACCGCGCGGTCGTGGACGTCGACACCGAACTCGGCCTGATCAAGGTCGTCGCGCTCGACTGCGCGCAGGACGTCGGCAAGGCGCTCAACCCGCAGGCGGTGCTCGGCCAGATCCAGGGCGGTTCCGCGCAGGGGCTCGGGCTGGCGGTGATGGAGGAGATCCAGACCGCCGACGGGAAGATCCGCAACCCGTCGTTCACCGACTACCTGATCCCGACCGTGCTGGACATGCCCCCGATGGACATCGACGTCCTGGAACGGCCCGACCCCAACGCGCCGTATGGTCTGCGCGGGGTCGGCGAACCGCCGACGATCTCCTCCACCCCGGCGATCGTCGCGGCCATCCGCGCGGCCACCGGGCTCGCGCTGCCCCGTGTCCCGGTGCGTCCCGAACACCTCACCGGCACCTGAGAAACCGTACTTTTTCGAGCTAGGAGCACATCCGTGGGTACCCGTCTGTCCATTTCGGAGTCCGACGAGCAGAAATGGCTCGCCGAAGCCGTCCAGCTGGCCACCGCGAACGTCGGAAACGGCGGTGGCCCGTTCGGCGCGATGATCGTGCGGGACGGTTCGGTGCTGGCCACCGGGACCAACCAGGTGACGCCGACGCTGGACCCGACGGCGCACGCCGAGGTGGTCGCGATCCGCGCGGCCTGCCAGGCGATCGGCGACTACAAACTCGACGGCTGCGTCCTCGTAACCTCTTGCGAGCCCTGCCCGCTCTGCCTTTCGGCCGCGCTCTGGGCGCGTGTCGGCAAGGTCGTCTACGCCGCGGACCGCCACGACGCGGCCGAGGCGGGTTTCGACGACCGCGAGTTCTACGACCTCTTTTCCCGCCCGCGCGAGACCTGGTCACTACCCGTCGGCCAACTGTCCCTTCCGGACTCTTTCGCGCCTTTCCAGGCCTGGCTGTCGAAACCCGACAAGAAGGCTTACTAGTCTCTTCCCGCCCCACAACGTTGTGGAGTAGGCATGACCCAATTAGGTACAGAGCGTCCCCACCTGCCCTCGCCCGAGCCGGGGCGGCTGTCCGGGCTCGACCGCTGGTTCAAGATCTCCCACCGCGGCAGCACGATCGGCCGCGAGGTGCGCGGCGGGATCACCACGTTCGTCGCGATGTGCTACATCGTGTTGCTCAACCCGCTCATCCTCGGCGCGTCGGCCGACATCACCGGCGCCCGGCTGAGCACCGAGGCGATCACCACCGCGACCGCGCTGGCGGCGGGGGTCACCACGATCCTGATGGGACTGGTCGGCAACGCGCCGCTGGCTCTCGCGGCTGGCCTCGGCGTCAACGGTGTCGTCGCCTTCCAGATGGCTCCGGCCATGACGTGGGCGCAGGCCTTCGGGCTCGTCGTCCTCGAAGGCGTCTGCATCGTGTTCATGGCCGTTTCCGGTATCCGGGAACGGATCATCAACGCGATCCCGATGGCGCTCAAGGTCGCGATCACCGTCGGCATCGGGCTCTACATCGCGCTGGTCGGGCTCGTGAGCGCCGGCTTCGTGACCAGGACACCGGACTCCGCGCAGTCGACGGTGCCGGTGCGGATGGGGATCGCCGGCCATCTCGAAGGCTGGCCGATCGCGATCTTCTGCCTCGGGCTGCTGCTGATGATCGTGCTCGTGAGCCGCGGGGTGCCGGGCGCGGTACTGATCAGCATCGCGGTCGCGACCGGGCTCGCGGTGCTGGTCAACAGCGTGTTCCACGTCCAAGGCTGGGGCCTGGTCGAGCCCAAGGTGCCCGACCAGGTCGTGGCGCATCCCGATTTCAGCCTGCTGGGGGACATCGATCTCTTCGGCGGGTTCGGCTCGGCGGGCGCGGTGACGGCGGCGGTGTTCCTGTTCACGCTGGTGCTTTCCGGGTTCTTCGACGCGATGGGCACGATCACCTCCGTCTCTGAGGAGGCCGGGCTGGTCAAGAACGGCAAGGTCGAGGGGATGGGCCGGATCCTGCTGGTCGACGGCGCGGGCGCGCTGGCGGGCGGCGTCACCGGATCGGCTCCGAACACCGTGTTCCTCGAATCGGCGGCCGGTGTGGGTGAAGGCGCGCGGACCGGGCTGGCGAGCATCGTCACCGGCGGGTTGTTCACCGCGACGTTGTTCCTGACGCCGCTCGCGGCGGTCGTCCCGGCACAGGCCGCCGCGCCCGCGCTGGTGGTCATCGGCGGGATGATGATGGCGCAGTGCCGCCGGATCCCTTGGCAGGACCTGGATTTCGCGATCCCGGTGTTCCTGACCATCGCGCTGATCCCGTTCACCTACTCGATCACCAACGGGATCGGGGCCGGGCTGGTCGCCTACGTGCTGATCAAGATCTGCAAGGGCAAGATCCGCGAGATCGGCTGGATCCTCGGGATCCTGGCCGCGGTGTTCGGGGTGTACTTCGGGATCGAAGGGATCATGTCGTGGTTCTGATGTTCCTCAACGGCGGCGGGATGCGTGGCGGACCGCTGCACGAACAGTTGCAGGGCGCGCCCTTGTGCTGCGTGGCCCGATCCGCGCCCAAGTACCACTACTACTCCGTGGGCGACCGGTTCCCGGCGATGCACGAAGGCGGCTCCGCGTCCGTCGTGGGCGAGGTCTACGACCTGCCGCTCACGGTGCTTCGGGATCATCTCGTTCCCGCGGAACCGCCGGAACTGGAGCTGGGCGTCATCGAACTGGAGGACGGCGCGGCCTGCCTCGCCACCGTCCTGCGCTCGTCCTTTGTGGACTCGCCGGAGTTGACGGACATCTCCTCTGTCGGCGATTGGCGGGCGTATCTCGCGTCCCGCTAGCGACACACGCGTGATTGGAGGCGTAACTCGCGTGATTGAACGGCGAACACGTGAGTTACGCCTCTGATCACGCGAGTTCGGGGGAACGTCAGAGCACGAAGACGAGGTCGCTCGCCGCCGCGTGGAACATCTCGGGCGAGCCCGCGTAGAAGGCCCGCCAGACGCCGGGTTTGCGGTGCTCGGCCGAAGCCGCGAAGGCCCAGGTGGTGCCGTTCCAGGCGGCGTCGACCGTCGCCGCCCTCGTCCAGCGGTAGGTGCTGAGCGAGAAGTACTGGAGTTCGACCGGGATCGGGTTCGCGGTGTACCGGCCGGGGAACTCGATCGTGCCGGACGCGGTCACGGCCTTGTCCGCGCCGCGGCCCGCCGCGAACGACGTGATCACCGCAGGGTGGAGCACGATGATCTTCGGGGTGTCGGCGTGCGAGTTCGCGATCGACGGATCGGTGGAGAAGAAGTCGGCGTGGTAGTTGCCGGTGCGGATCGGGGTCAGCGTCGCGCTGTAGGCACCGGTGGCGTCGGTGACCGGCTTGGCCTGCGCCTCACCGCAGAAACCGTTGAAGCAGAACGAGATGCCGACCTCGGCCCCTGCGATCGGCGTGGTGTCGGCCTTGGTGAGCTTCCCGGAGATCGTGACGGTCTGCCCGGCGTCGATCCGGGTACTGCCGGTGGTCGTGGTGAGGGTGGACGGCTGGACTTCGGTGGCGTTCGCGGGCACCGCGCCCGCGGTGAGCAGCGCGGCCGCGGCGATGGCGCCGATCACGAGCTTCTTGATGATCATGGTCTCCCCAAGCGGATTCCGGTGTTGGCGACCGCTAGGTCGGCCGGAAGCGGTTGTGCGTTGCGGGGAAATCCCGGTGTTCAGCAGTCGGCCGTCGGTGCTTCACGCTTCGGGGAGCAACGTGCGCGCGAAGGCGACGGACGACGCCCCCGCGACCTCGAGCGCTTCGGTGTTACGCAGTGACCGGCTCAGCACGAACGCTCCTTCGAGGCTGTTCACCAACGCGATCGTGAGCCGCCGCGCGGACTCGGGTTCGAGGCCGTACTTGCCCAGCTTCTCGGCTCCGGTCTCGATCCACGCCGTGAACACGTCGGCGGTGGCGATCCGGAGCTTCTCGTTGGTGCTGGCGACCTCGAGCGCGACCGTCGCGATGGGGCACGCGTCGGCGTAGTCGGTCTCTTTCAGCGTCTCGGCGGCGCCGGCGAAGCACGCCTCGATACCGTGGATCAGGTCCGGCTCGTCGGCGAAGAAGATCTCGAACAGCGCGAGATACATCATCCCCGACGTGCGGATGACCTCCTCGCCGAGCTGTTCCTTGCCGCCGGGGAAGAAGTGGTACAGCGAGCCGAACGGCGCGTTCGCCGCCTCGACGATCTGCTTCACCCCGGTGCCGGTGTACCCGTTGCGCCGGAGCAGCTCGGCGCCGGCGTTCACGATGCGTTCCCGTGTTCCAGTCACGGCTCCATGATAGAGCGTTCTATCAAAACCGCCTGAAACGTGAAAGATGCTCACTTCTATTGTGGACAGAGGTGGGGACTTGTCAGGATCGGCCGGTAGTCCAACGACGGATCACGAGGTCGCCATGCGCCGTACCGCCCGAATTGTCCTCGCCACGCTGGTGGCTGTCCTCTCACTGGCGAGTTTGGGGACACCGGCGAACGCCGCGGAAACCCCGTCCTTCCGCAAGTACGTCGCCCTCGGCGACTCCTACACCGCCGGTCCGCTGATCCCGTGGCAGCAGGCGAGCTGGTGCTTCCGGTCGAACAACAACTACCCGGCCTGGCTCGCCACCAAGCTCGGGCTCTACTACAAGTCGGGCGCCTTCACCGACGTCAGCTGCTCGTCGGCGGACACCACGAACATGACGAAACCTCAGACGGTGCCCTCGCCGAGCCTCGCGCTGGGCAGCGTCCCGCCGCAGTTCGACGCGCTGACGCTGGACACCGACCTGGTGACGATCGGCATCGGCGGCAACGACTACGGCGTCTTCGGCAGCCTGATCGGCACCTGCCCCGGGCTGCGCGACAGCGACCCGACCGGCTCGCCGTGCAAGGACCACTTCACCATCAACGGCACCGACACCTTGCTCGCCGCACTCCGGAACACCGAGCGGAACCTCGAACGGGTGGTCAAGGGCGTCCGGGAGCGTTCGCCCGCCGCCACGATCGTGCTGGTCGGCTACCCGCGGATCGTGCCGCCGAAGGGCTATTGCCCCAGCGTGGTCCCGTTCGCCGACGGCGACTACGCCTGGGCCGACGAGGTCGAGCGCGCGCTCAACAAGGCCGTGTCCACCGCCGCCCGGAAACAGGGCGCCCGCTACATCGACACCTATGGGCCCAGCCGCGGCCACGACGCCTGCTCGGGTGACGCGGCGTGGGTGAGCGGCAAGGACACCAACCTGTTCCGTGCGGTCGCCTATCACCCGTACGCGGCGGGAATGAAGGCCGAAGCCGACCTGATCTTCAAGGCGCTCGGCGGGACCACCGCGGCGTCCACCGGCGCGCCGGACGCGCGGAACGCGACCACCGCGGCCGAGGTCCAGCGCAAGGCCGCCGTGGCGGGACTTGTGCCTCGGTCCTAGCCGCTCCTTCGACCTTGGTCCACCTTCCGGCGCTACCTGCGGTCGATGTTCGGGTGGTGCGCCCGGCCCTAGCGTCGGGAGCCGTGGGGAATCCAAGGAAGAAGGGGACGAAGATGAAGCGGCTATTGGCCGTCGGGATGCTCCCGGTGATCGTGGGCGGGTTGCTCGCCGGAGCCACACCGGCCTCGGCGGGCGTCCCGGCTCACTACACCGGCCAGAAGCTGGATTGGCGTCCTTGCGCGGCGGAGGACCTGATCTCGTTGCCGCCGGGCACCGATATCAGCGGGCTCGAATGCTCGACGTTCCGTACTCCCCGGGACTGGGACCGCGCGGGCGAGCGGCAGGACCTGACCATCGCGATCAGCAGGCTGAAGTCCACCGGGACTTCGACGGCCTCGCTGCTCACCAACCCGGGTGGGCCGGGCGGCCCCGGCCGCTGGCAGCCGACGATGTTCCGCGGGCAGGAGAAACTGCGCGAGCACCAGGACATCATCGGCATCGACGTGCGCGGGACCGGCAAGAGCACCAACGTCACCTGCCGGGGAGCCGTCGACGGCATCCGGAAGCTGGATCCGCGCGACCGGGATCCGCGCAATCTGGACCAGATCCTGGCGAACGCCGAGTACGCGGCCAAATCCTGCCAGAGCGCCGGCGGCGAACTCGGGCCGCTGATCACCACCTACCAGACGATCAGGGACTTCGACCTGCTCCGGGCGCTGCTCGGCCGGGAGAAGATCAACTGGGTCGGGTACTCGGGCGGCACCTGGCTGGGGGCGCATTACGCCCAGCAGTTCCCGCAGCGGACGGGACGATTCGTGCTGGACTCCTCGACGGAGTTCACCACCGACTGGCAGAAGACGTTCGACCGGCAGCCGGTCGGTTTCGAACGGCGCTGGCGGCAGGACTTCCTGCCGTGGATGGCGCGGTACGACGCCAAGTACCACTTCGGCACCAACGGCGAAGAGGTCCGGCAGACCTACGAGCGGGCCCGCTATGCCTTGTCCCGCAACCCGTTGGACGGGAGCGGGCCGATGGAGCTCGACACCGCCATCATCTACATGCTCTACAAGAAGGCGACTTTCCCGGCACTGGCCGATCTGCTGGTCAAGATCCGGGACGCGATGGAGAACCCGAAGGCGAAGGCCGAGGCCAAGGCCGCCGTCGAGGCCGCAGGTGACTTCGCCGATGCGCAGGACGCCACCTTCTGGAACACCGTGTGCGGTGAAGGGCGTTTCACCGGCACCCGGGAGTCGCTGATCCGCGCTTCCCAGCGGAACCTGGACCGTGGCCTGCTCCTGGCGGGTGGCGGCACGCTGAACGCCTCGGTTTGCCTGTTCTGGGACAAGGAACCGCGTCCGCTGCCGAAACTGGACGGCAAAGGAGTGCCGCCGGTGCTGATCGTCCACTCCGAGCACGACCCGGCGACGGCGATCGAAGGCGCCCGGAAGGCGCACGCGGGGTTCGCGAACTCGCGCATGCTGACCGTGACCGGTGAGGGTGACCACGGGCTTTACGCGGACGGGAATCCCAGGGTGGACGAAATCGTGAACGCCTACCTGGTCGACGGGGTCGTCCCCGCCGACCAGAGCGTCCCCGGCATGCCGCTGCCCGTGCCCTAGAAGGCGGCCAGGGTGTGCCAGGCCAGACCGGCGTCCTCGGCGTCATCGCGGAGGACCACACCCTCGATCAGGCCGTACGGGCGATCGGCGGCGTAGAAGACCTCGTTGTCGTTCTTCAGCCCGAACGGTGACAGATCCACCAGGAAGTGGTGCTTGTTCGGCAGCGAGAGCCGGACTTCGGCGACCTCTTCGCGTTCCTTGAGCACAGCCTCTCCCATCGCGTACAGCGTCTGCTGCAGGGAGAGGCTGTGCTTGTCCGCGAAGGTCTCCAGCAGGATCCGCCGGACTTCCGCGTGGCTCGTGGCCCAGTCGATCCCGTCGCCCTGGTAGCGCCAGCGCGCGGTCACGGCGGTCGCGAGGATCCGGTCGTTCGTCTCGGCCAGCGTCGTGTACTCGTCGCGCGGGAAGCCGTGGAATTCCGAACCGGTCGACTTGAGCACGACGAGATCGTCCAAACCGGACACGACCCAGGCCTGGTCACCCTGGATGGTCACGGCCGTCGTCCGCTTTTCGCTGCCCGCCTGGGAGAACGCGTGGTCGTGGCCGGAGATGCGGTTCCAGCCGTGTTCGTCGATCAGGATCCGGGCGCCGGTGATGTGTTCGAACGAGCCGACGAAATGACGTCCGAGCCGCAGCGCGAAATCCTCGATCTCGCCGACCGGGGCCTCCTTGGCGAAGGCGTAGACGGTGTTCTTCTGGGTGTCGGTCGCTACGACGTCGGCGTTGTCGCCGGTGAGGTGCGTCGCCGCGAGATCGCCGCGCAGCGACGTCGAAACGGTGAGGTCCTTGAGGTGGTGGACGGTGCCTTCGCGCTGAACGGTGACGAGCCGGACTTCGGCCTTGCCGTACTGGTTGGGGCCCAGGGTGATGGCCACGGGCGATCAGCTCCCTCGATAGGTGGAATAGGCGAACGGGCTCAGCAGCAACGGCACGTGGTGGTGCTCGGTCCCGTCGGCGATGCGGAAGGTCAAGGTGACTTCGGGGAAGAAGGAGTCCGGGCCGAGGTGGGCGCCGGTGTCGAAGATCAGGCGGTACACCCCGGGGTCCAGGGTGTCCGGGCCGAGGTCGCGGATCCGGCCGTCGGCGTCGGTCCGGCCTTCGGCGACGGGATCACCCGCGCCGGTTTCGAGCCGGACTCGGACGCCCGCGGCGGGCCGTCCCGCGGCGGTGTCGAGGATGTGCGTGGTCACGAGGCTCATGCCGCCACCGCCTTCTCCAGCCGCAGCGCGGCGATCTTGGCCAGCTCTTGGCCGGCCACTTCGAGTTCCTTCTCGGGATCGTTCGAAAGCCTCGAACGCAGGTTTTCCAGCAGTTCGGCGCCGCTCCGGCCGCTCGCGCAGACCAGGAAGACATGCCCGAACGTCGCTTCGTATTCGGCGTTGGCCGCGGCGAACTCACGCGCCGCGTCACCGTCCACACCGGACTGTTCGGAGCGCGACCAGCCCGCCTCGGTGCTTTTCCCGCCCGCTTTCTCCCCGATCCGGGGATGGGCGGCCATGGCACGACGGACCTCTTCGGGGCGCAACGGGGTGAGTGCCTCGGACGCTGCGAGCAGCGCGGCGAGATCGGCGTAGGGGCGCCTGGCCAGCAGGGATTCCACCCAGCGTGGGACGTCGAGGCAGGCGGTCAGCGCCGGCCGGATGTCCTGTGCGGGAGCCTCGTTGAACTCTCGAATGGTGAGCGGCACGGGAACCGACGGTACGGCGACGCTTCCACTGCCGTCAACATTTTGTTGAAATCACTCTTCAGTCTTGGTCCCGGTTGAGGTAGTTGTAGACCGTGAACCTCGTGACCCCCAGTGCCTCGGCGACGGTCGACACCGACTTGCGGAGGCCGAACGCGCCGCGTTCCTTGAGCAGCCGTACCGCGCGCTGCTTGGCGGCGCGGTCGAGGGTGTCGAGTTTGCCGCCGAGCTCGCGTTCGACGTCGCCGATGAGCCGGGCGAGGGCGCTGTGCAGTTCGACGGCGGGCTCGCTCGTTTCGTCGCCGACCTGCCGGAGCTGGAGGGTCACGCGCGTGGCGCCGCCGTCCAGCGCCGCCCTGGCGATGGCGGGAATCGCGTCGAGGAGGGCGTCGGCGTCGCCGCGGACGAGGGTGCCGAGCGGGCCGAAGTCGGCGGTCAGGCCCGCGTCTTCCGCAGTGTCGCGGGCTTTGACGGCGTGTTCGGGTGGCGGACCCTCGCCGTGGAACGGTTCGCTGGTGAACTCGGCTTCTAACTGCACGAAGCGAAGGTAGCGCCGCCTGGGCTCGTTGACGAGCAGGGTGGCCGGAGTTAATGTCGGAGTGCGAAACCTCGATTCCACTGAGTGGAAATTGGAGGCTTTAGATGGACTTGGTGATCAAGGCCGCGCGGGCCGTGACGGCCGCCGGGGAAGTACCCGCGACCATCGGCGTCGACGGTGGCCGCATCGTCGCGGTGGAACCCGCCGGAGCCGATCTGGACGGCGATCGGGTACTCGAACTCGGCGAGGACGTCGTCCTGCTGCCTGGTCTCGTGGACACCCACGTGCACGTCAACGACCCCGGCCGCACCGAATGGGAGGGTTTCGCCTCGGCGACCCGCGCGGCCGCGGCGGGCGGGGTCACCACGATCGTGGACATGCCGCTGAACAGCCTGCCGCCGACGGTCGACGTCGCGTCGCTGGAGGTGAAGCGCAAGACCGCCGAGGGGCGGGTGCACGTCGACGTCGGGTTCTGGGGCGGCGCGATTCCCGGCAATCTCGCGGAGCTGCGCGGTCTGCACGAGGCCGGGGTCTTCGGTTTCAAGTCGTTCCTGCTGCATTCCGGCGTCGACGAGTTCCCGCCGCTGGACGCGCGCGGGCTCGAAGAGGCGATGACCGAACTACGGACCTTCGACGGCATGATCATCGTGCACGCGGAGGACTCCGACGCGATCGATCACGCGCCCGATCCGCACGGCGAGAAGTACGAGGACTTCCTGCACTCGCGTCCGCGAGGCGCGGAGAACGTGGCGATCGCGCAGGTCATCGAGCTGGCCAGGAAGACCGGCGTGCGCGCGCACATCCTGCATCTGTCCTCTTCGGACGCGCTGCCGATGGTCGAGAGCGCCAGGCGCGACGGCGTCCGGCTGACCGCCGAGACCTGCCCGCACTACCTGAGCTTCACCGCGGAGGAGATCGGCGACGGCGCCACACAGTTCAAGTGCTGCCCGCCGATCCGCGAGGCCGGGAACCGTGAACTGCTGTGGAAGGGCCTCGCGGACGGTGTCATCGACTGCGTGGTGACCGACCATTCGCCGTGCACCCCCGAGCTGAAACGCTTCGACAGCGGCGATTTCGGGCTGGCCTGGGGCGGGATCGCCGGTCTGCAACTCGGCCTGTCCGCCGTCTGGACGCAGGCGCGGCAGCGCGGGTTCGCGCTCACCGACGTCGTCCGCTGGATGGCCGAACATCCGGCCGCGCAGGCGGGGATGCGGCGCAAGGGACATCTCGCGCCGGGTTACGACGCCGACTTCAGCGTGTTCGCGCCCGACGAGGCTTTCGTCGTCGACGTCGCGAAGTTGAAGCACCGCAACCCGGTCAGCGCCTACCACGGACGGCCGCTCGCCGGTGTCGTCCGGAGCACGTGGTTGCGAGGCGAGGAGATCACCGGTGAAGACCCGGCAGGCGTTCTGCTGACCCGGGGTGACTGCTGAGATGGAGGATGCCGTGAACGACCGTCCTGAGTGGACAGCCCTGCCCGATCTGGCCTCGCGCAAATTCGGCGGGACCGTGATGTGGGCGACGGACGAGTTGTTCGCCGAGAAGGAGAACCTGGTCAATCCCTGGGTGCCCGCGCATCAGACGGAGACCTTCGGCCCCAAGGGCCAGGTCTACGACGGTTGGGAGACCCGGCGGCACCGCGAACCCGGCGACGACCAGGCCGTCGTCCGGCTCGGCCTGGCGGGGGCGATCACCGGTGTCATCGTGGACACGGCGTTCTTCAAGGGGAACTACCCGCCCTTCGTCTCGGTCGAGGCGTGCGCCGTCGACGGCTATCCCAACGCCGCCGAGCTGGCCGAGGCGGACTGGGACGTGCTGGTGAAACGCGGCGCGGCGGCGGGGCACACGGAGAACTTCTTCGAGATCGGCGGGAGCAAGCGCTACACGCACGTCCGGCTGACCATGCACCCGGACGGCGGCGTGGCCCGGCTGCGGGTGCACGGCACCCCGATCCCGGACCCGCGCCTGCTCGACCTCGGCGCGCTCGACCTCGCCGCGCTGGAGAACGGCGCGGTGGTCACCGGGTGCAGCAACATGTTCTATTCCTCGCCCAACAACCTCTTCTCGCCGGGGCTCGCCGCGCATCAGGCCGAGGGCTGGGAGACCGCCCGGCGCCGGGACGACGGGAACGACTGGGTCACGGTGCGGCTCGCGGGCGCGGGCGTCGTCCGGTTCGCCGAGTTCGACAACAGCAACCTGAAGGGCAACGCGCCGGGTTGGGCGGCGCTGAGCGGCCGGAACGGCGACGGCGAGTGGGTCGAGCTGTTGCCGAAGACGCGGCTCCAGCCCGACACGCGGCACCGGTTCGCGCTCGCTTCGGGACCCGAGGTGACCGAAGTCCGTCTCGACATCTATCCCGACGGCGGGATGGCGCGCCTACGGCTCTTCGGAGCGCTTTCGGAGCGTGGCCGCGCCGACGTCGCTTCGCGTTTCGAGGCCGCTCAGGGCTGAGCGCCAGGCCGGTTCAGGTACGCGGAGAACAGCGAAAGGACGATACCGACCGAGAAGATCGCGGTGAGCCACACGGCGCCGCCGATGGACAGGTTCCACACCAGGGCACCCGCCATGAGCAGTGCCATGACGATGTTCCTGAGCTGCAGCGGCGTCGGTTTGGCCATGCCGCCACCCTCTCACGGGCCCCGGCGGGCCCTGGTCAGGGGGCGGACTGGCGGCGGGAGCTGATCACGCCGGTGTTGAACCCGGCGAGGTGGAGCCCGCCGGCGAACCGGGCGTGCTCGATCTTGACGCAGCGGTTCATCACCACGTCCAGCCCGGCCTCCTTGGCGCGGTCGGCGACGGGCTCGTGCCACAGGCCCAGCTGAAGCCAGAGCGTGCGTGCTCCGGCCTTGACGACCTCCTCGGCGACGCCGGGGAGGTCGTCGTGCTTGCGGAACACGCTGACCAGGTCGACCTCGCCGGGCACGTCGGCCAGTGACGGGTACACCGGGCGGCCGAGGAGCTCGTCCAGCCGCGGGTTCACGAAGTTGACCTCGTACTTGCTGGAGGAGAGCAGGTACGTCGCGACGAAGTAGCTCGGCCGCGCGGGATTGTTCGAGGCGCCGACGATGGTCACCGACCTCGTCCGCGAAAGGATGCGGCGGCGTTCGACCGCGCCGACGTCGTAGGTCATCCCGCCACCGCCTTGCCGAGTGCCTGATCGAGATCCCACAGGATGTCGTCGACGTCCTCCAGGCCGACCGACAGGCGGATCAGATCCGCCCCGACCCCCGCCGCGCGCAGCTGGTCTTCGGAAAGCTGCTGGTGGGTGGTGGACGCCGGATGGATGACCAGCGTCCGCGCGTCCCCGACGTTCGCCAGATGCGACAGCAGCTCGACGGAGTTCACGAACGTCTCCCCGGCCGCGCGGCCGCCGTCGACACCGAAGGAGAACACGGCGCCCGGCCCGGCGGGCAGGTACTTCTTCGCGCGGTCGTGGTGCGGATGATCCGGCAGACCCGCGTAGTTCACCCAGGCCACCCGGCCGTCGTTCGCGAGGTACTCCGCGACGGCTCGCGCGTTGGCGACGTGGGCGTCCATCCGCTGTGGCAGCGTCTCGACCCCTTGCAGGAGGAGGAAGGCCGAGTGCGGGGAGAGGACGGCGCCGATATCGCGCAACTGCTCGGCGCGGAGCCGGGTGCAGAAGGCGTACTCGCCGAAGTTCTCCCAGTACTTCAGGCCGCCGTAGCTCTCGACGACCTCGGTCATCCTCGGGAACTTCCCGTTGCCCCAATCGAACTTCCCGGATTCGACGACCACGCCGCCCAGCGTGGTGCCGTGCCCGCCGAGGAACTTCGTGGCCGAATGCAGCACGATGTCCGCGCCGTGTTCGATCGGGCGGCACAGGTACGGCGTCGCGAGGGTGGCGTCGACGACCAGCGGGATGTCGTGCGCGTGCGCGAGCTCGGCCAGCCCGGCGATATCGGCGATCCCGCCGCCGGGATTGCCGATGACCTCGGTGAAGATCAGCTTCGTCCGGTCGGTGATGGCTGCCGCGTAGTCCTCGATGCGGTCTCCGCTGACGAAGGTGGTCTCGATCCCGAAGCGGCGCAGCGTCCCGGTGAGCTGTGTGACCGTTCCGCCGTAGAGCCCGCCGGCCGAGACGATGTGGTCGCCCGCCTCGGCGAGGGCGGAGAACGTCAGGAACTCCGCTGCCTGACCACTACTGGTGGCGACCCCGCCGATCGCGCCTTCGAGGCTGGCCAACCGCTCCTCGAAGGCCGCGACCGTCGGATTGCCGATGCGGCTGTAGACGTTGCCGTACTTCTGCAGCGCGAACAGGTTCGCCGCGTCCGCCGCGTCCTCGAAGACGAAGCTCGTGGTCTGGTAGATGGGCACGGCGCGGGCGCCGGTCGCCGGATCGGGCGTCCCGCCCGCGTGCAGCGCGCGGGTGCGGAAGCCCCAGGTGCGTTCACTCATCGCGCCCGACGCTACCTCGCGTCCCACTCCGTGGCCATCGTTCCCAGCCCTTGGCTACCCGCGGTCCAGGGTGATCACGGTGCCGGGCCGGTGACCGTTCCGGCGGGGGGTGACCGGACGCGGTTCACGGGACACCGCGACCCCGGCAGGCCGCTGCCGATCGACCGGCAGTACCTCCCGCGAGTTCGTCCGGTCGGCCAGCCGCAGGGACTGGGCCGAGGTCAGCCACTCTTCGGCGGGCTCCGCGATCTCCAGCAGCAGTGCCTCGAACTCGGACCGAGTGGTCTCGAGGATGTGCGGCGCCGCGAGCCAGCGCAGCACCTGACGTCCGGTGACCGCCATCCGCTGACGCGGCGAGGACACCAGTCGCTGATCGAAGTAGCGGATCAGCACCTCGTCCACGGTGTCCCACGCGTTGGCCGCGCCGAACAGATCCAGCACGTCCTCCGAACCGAGGATCTTGAACGCCTCGGTCAGCAGTTGCATGACCTCGACCCGCAGGACGTTCAGGTGACCGTACGAGGTGAACTTCAGGTTGTTCCGCAGGTCGAGACCGCTGCGCCGGACGACCGCCACACTGCCGAAACTCGGGTCGTACGCGCGTTCGCGGACGACGTCGGAGATCCGCTTGTCCCGCCAGAACAACGCGACCTGGTTGCTGAACTGGGTGAACAGCTGGTGGAAATCGGTGTTCGGCCGCGAGTTCGCCGAGCCGAGCCCCTTGCCGTAGCCGAGCACACGCCGGTACGCGCTGACGCGGTCCCGCCGGGTGTAGCGCAGGACGTCCCGCCGGTCGAACCGGTACAGCCCGAACGCGCCGGGGCCGTCCGAAAGCCGGATGGCGCCGCCCTGGAACAGCTCCTGCAGCTTCTGCACCACACGGAACACGCCGATCCGTTCGTGCTGGTACAGGTAGTACAGATCGCCGACCGCGATGACCCGTTCCGAGGCGACGGTCTCGTCGTAGGCGTCGACCCCCGGCGGCATCGCCGTCGCGCCGAGATCCGCGGCCGAACCGTCGCCGAGACCGACGAGCTGCGCGATCCCGCCGTCCGCGGGCCCCGGTTTGCCCCGCTGCTCGGCCTCGACCGCGGTGAGCATGTCGTCCAGCTGTTTGAGGACCGCGTCGCCGAGTTTCGGATCGCTGCCCAGTTCGTTCGCGAGCTTCCCGGCGACCTGGCCGCGCAAGGCCGCGACCCGGTCGAAGAGTTCCCGGTATTCCTTTTCCGTGCCCATCGTCTTCCTCCCGTACGGGTCCGGCTACTGCCCGGGCCGCTTGCGCGTGGTCCGGGGTTTCGGCGGTTCCTCCGCCTCGGGTGGTGTCTGCCCCTCTCCGGCGCCGTGCCCCTCACGGAGCTCGGCGACCGAAGGCACCGCCGGCGTCCGGCCGGGCGGTGGCGAGAGCTGCGGGGTGGGCGGCGCGGGCGGGTTCGGATCGGACGACGACGGCGAACCGTCCCGCCCGATCGGCTCGGCGATCCGGACGACCTCCTGGAGGTGGTCGTCGAGTTCGTCGATGGCCCGCTGCACGCGGGAGCTGAAGAACCCCGGAGGGAGTGACGCGCGGAAGTTGCCCGGCACGTCGCCGTTGGGGCCGCCGGTGCTCTGCCGGGGGAGGTTCGCCACGATCTTCTGCAGCCGCCTCGCGATCTGCAGGAACGACGTCCCGACGCCTTCCTTCCCCGCGGACTCGATCAGTTTGCCGCCCTCGAAGGTGGCGAACTCGCGTATCCAGCGCAGCAGCCCGCCGAGCGACATGGTCCCGCCCTGCGGATCGGGGACGCGGAGCACTTCGAGGTCCTCCTGCTGGACGAACACCGACCGCAGCATCGCGACGACCTCGTCGACCTGAGACGCCGTCGCGGACAGCAGCCGGGAGAGCGCGACCACGGCCGGACCGAAGAACGGCTGACCGCCGGCCGGCTGCGAGAACGGGTCGATCTTGTCGCGTGCGTCCTGCCAGCCCCTGAACAACGAGACCACCCAATCCGTCAGCGTGATAAAGGAGGTCTGGATGCGTTCCTCTTCGATCGTGTTGACCTTGCCCGAGACCAGGCCGAACTCGTCCCGCAGCTGGCCGAGGTGCCCTTGCGTCCGGTCCCCGGCGCCGACCGCGAGGCCGCCGTTCCCGAGCAGCAGCAGGAAGAGCTGATCGACCCGGGCCACGCGGAGCAGCGGGCTCTCCAGCTCCTGCCGGATCTGTTCGAGATCGTGCCGGACGAGCGAACGGAAACCCTCCGCGTTCTCGGGATCCGCGTCCGTCCTCAGTGGACGGAGCGAGTCGAGCAGGGCGAGCGAGTCCTTGACCGCGCTCCTGGCCCTGGCCGCGAGCGAGGCCTGGCCGCCGGTGACGGCGCCGAGGTCGGCCTGGATGGCATATCCGCGCGGAGTCCATTTCGCCTCGGTGCGCCCCTGGACCTCTTTCAACTCGAAACTGCCGGTCAGCGCGGCCACGAAACCCTTCGTGTCGCCTTCGCGCCACTTCCAGCCGAGCGTGTCGCTGATCGTCTGTTCGGCGAGCACTCCGGGTGGCGCCGCCGGTGGTGGGTACTGCCCGGTCGACAGCGGATACGCGCTGTCGATGTCCTGTGCGCGCGGCAACGTCGCGCCGCGGTCGTCGTTGATCGTCATCGGGTCGCCCCACATCCCTTGAATTCGGCCAGTTCCACTGCTTCACGCCAGCACCGCACCATCACGTCCTCCGCCGAAGACAAGGCCGCGGCGCATTGGTCCACCCCGGCGTGGAAGCTCTTCGCCCAGCCCCGCCATTCCTGTTCCCGTCCGTGCACCGCGCGCAGCAGCCCGGAGACCGCGTGGTGCGAACGGCAGTGCCCGTCCACCCGTCGCCGCAGCTTCAGCAGCGACGACGCCGTGGTGTGCAACGACTCCGCGCTCACCGGGCGCTGTGTCGCGCGGGTGGCCGCCTCGACCTCTCCGGTGCCGTCCAAGACGACCTCGGCGAGATGGTCCGCCGCGGCCAGCCCGACACCGGCGGGCCGGTCTTCGGCGACGCTGATCTCCAAGGCCCGCCAGCACGCGGCCACCTGGTTCACTTCCTTGCCCAGCCGGGAGAATTCGGTGTCGAGCGTCATCTCGCCCTCCTGCCGAGCTCTTCCATGAAGAAGCCGAAAAGCCGTTTCGGTGGAGCCATCCGTTCGTCGAGGGCGAACCGCACCGCGCCGATCAGGAACCGCTCCGGCACCACGCCCGGGGACACCCCATCGGCCAGTCTTCCCGCGGCTTCTTCGATCATCGCCTGTTCCTTGGCTTCGAACCGCAGCACCTTCGCCAGGGGCCGGTGCCCCAGCGAGGGGAACGAGGTGAAGCACATCGCGTCCACCACCACCGGAATCGCCTTGTCCGCCGTCCTCAGCAGCTCCGGCGGCGCGTTCACCAGCTTCGCTCTCGGGTACAGCTTGTGCCACATCGCCGAGTACGACTTGGCGTGCCGGGTGAAACCCATGCGGCGCAACAGTTCCACCGAGATCTTCGCGCGGAGGTACGGCACGGGGTGTACCGCGCGCGGCGTGAAACCCGTCGTTTCGAGCTCGGTGCGCCCGATGACGTCGAACAGCGAACCGACCACCGCCGGGCCGCCCAGCAACAACGCGGACAGGTCGGCGAACGTCTCCCGGTTCCACCTGACCCAGACGGCGGTCACCTCCCGCGGCACCCCCGCCTCGACGAGCCTCGCCGCCACCTGCAGCGGGACCGCCCTGGCGATGCCGAGGTCGTTCTGCAGGTTGTGGCTCACCTCGTGCAGCACCGCGCCGAGCGTCCACGGGTTCACCAGCCGGTGGTAGGGAAGCTGGATCAGCGGAAAGGGATTGAGCCGGTTCCCCAGCCGCCGCAAGGGGATCCCGCGGCGCGAGGTGGCCGGGCCGGAGCCGGTGCGCAGGTAGCAGAACGGTGGCGGGGTCGGGATCGACCGCCAGCGCCCGATCCCGAGGTAGGCGTACTGATAGCAGTCGAGCGCCACCCGGTCGCACGCCACCAGCCACGGGGCGAACGCGCCTTGCCGCTGGTTGAACAGATCGAGGTAGAAATCCCAGACCCCTTCGGTGGTCTTGACCCAGCGCTGTGCCCGGGACTTCGCCCGCAGCAGCCGCGCGAGCTCGGCCCGTCCTGGCCGGGCCACCGCCTCGTCCGCGGTACGGCGCACCGAACGGGTCGCGGAGTACAACGGCTTCCGCAAGGTCTCCATCGTCCGGTTGACCGCCGCGAGGTGCGCCCGGCTCGGCCCGGTCGCCGGGTCGCCGAACTCCGACCAGCGGAACGGCCGCAGCGCCTCCAGATGCCGTTCGACGTTGGTGGCCTGGGACAGGACCCAAGCCGTCAGCTCGCCGTCCCCGGATGGCCTCGCCCGCCGGTACCCGGTGGACGAGGCCGATTCACCGGATGCCGCGGGCAGCGCCTCAACGGCGGCGCGCACGGCCGCGCGCCTTGCCACGACGGGCGGCACCCGCCCGGGCCCGGGACTGCGTCCGACGTCCGCCGCGGGCGGCGGGACGACGGCGGCGCTGCTGGGGGCGGCCGCGACGGCGCTGCTGGTTCCGCCGGTTCGCGGGCGCGTTCTGCGCGCTGTTCACGGTGTGGCCGACCAGCCTGCGCGTGATGTACCGGGCGTTGATCGGGCGGCCGTCGGCGTACCGGCGGCCGACGTCGCGCGCGGTGCGTCCGATGATCTTCGGGATATGCCGGACGGCGCGCCGGGTCGCCGGGTTCCGCCAGAGCTTGCGCCCGAGGTTGACCGCGCCGCGGATCAGCTGCGGACCGTGTTTGATGATCTTCGGCACCGCCCATTTCGCCGCCTGGAACGCCAGCGGCGCGAGCGCGCCGAGGAAGGCCTCCGCCTCGTCCTCGGTCTCGGCGTTCTCGGCCTGGAAGGCCAGCTGCGCCATCATCTCGGCGTCGGGATAGACCCGCCGCCCCGGATGCGTGAAGTCTTCGTCCTCGGACTCCAGTTCGAACTCGTCCTCGAGCTCGCGGACGACGGCCTCGAACTCGGACTCGAATTCGTCTTCGTCCTCGTACTCGCCGTAGACCTCGTCCTCCAGCTCGTCTTCGAGCTCCCTGGCCAGGCCGCCGAGCTCGTCTTCGAACTCGTCCTCGTCCTCGAATTCGCCTTCCAGTTCGTCCTCGAGTTCGTTTTCGAACTCGGCCTCGAGTTCACGGCTCAGCTCGTCTTCCAGCTCGCCGTCCACTGCCGCATAGCCACGGCTCATAACCGTTCTCCTCTGCTCCGGTGAAAATCCGCGATCGCCGGCGCGGTGCGTCGGTGAGCACGCGTCCGACACTGCCCGCATACCGGGGGCCACCGGTAGTCACACGTTCTCGTGTGACATGAATCGACTAGTTCGTACTTGTCACACAAACCGACGATGCGCTTTTCCTGTCGGAGGGGTTTGCTAGAGAAGGAGGGAGACCTAGAGGGGGGAGGCCGGTCTATGTCCACGAGCCCGGTGATGGGATTTCCTGCGTCATCGCTACACGACCTCGCGCGGCAGCGGACGGCGGTCGTCACGGAGGACGAAGCCGTACGAAGCCTGGCGAGATCACTCGTCAGACGTGTCATGGAACTGAACGACGGGGCCAGCGTGCAGCGGAAGCCGCTGCTCGACGTCACCGAGCACGGCGTCAGATGCCTGCTCGTCCCGGTGGCACCGGAGCCGCACGACCTGCTCAGCCCGCGCGAACACGAAGTGGCGCGCATGGTCGGCCGCGGCTATACGAACAAGCAGATCGCCGGCGTGCTGGAAATCAGCCTGAACACGGTTTCCGCGCATATGCGCCGGATCTTCACCAAACTGGGGGTCGGTTCGCGTGCGGCGATGGTGGCCGCGCTGACCGGTGAGAATCTCGCCGCCGTGTGAGCGGCGACGGTGTGTGGGTTGTGAGTGGCGATTCGGGTTCTGGTGGAATCGGGATGTCGAGTTGATCAAGGTTCTCCGTCGATCAAGGCCACACCATCCGGCCGACACCTCGAGCGGGGAAGAATCCGGACACTGAGCGTCCGGAAACTTCCCCGCTCGCCACTCACGATCCCCTTGACTCACCGCATTCCGGCGCCCGTGGTGGCGCGAAGGACATGAAAGATTCCCCCCCTTCGACTATCCACAAAGGACGATTCCTGAGGGCTCGAGGTTCGCTTGGTGCGTATATGTACGGTCTTCAAGTGGGGTGGTGAGTGGCAAGGAGGGTTCTATTGAGGGGTGAGTCAAACGTGGCGTGGGCCCTCTTCGCTGACGCCTAAGCGCCGCTGAGTGTCCACAAGGGACACTCTTCGACTGCACGGCGTCCGTTTTATGCTCATTTGTACGACCCCTTCCTGGCGCACTCGAACCGGTCTAATCGGGCACCGTCCTCTTGGGGAGACGCCTTTGTGGGCAGTGGGGTCGGGTGGTGGCTTCCCGCAAGTGGTCGTGCAGCCGCGACACCTGAGGTGCGCAAGGAAGGGGGCGTTCCCAAGCGCTAACCGAGAGCGGCGCGAAGCCGCCGGTCCCGTTCCTCCGGGGTCTGCCGGGGGCAACTGGTGCACTTCGGATTGCCCGCTTCGTAGATCAGGCAACAGGAAGCACGGCGCACCACGGTGTTCCGCCCGACCTTGGAGAACCGCGGCTCCGGCATCCCGAGCCCGATCGCGGCCACGAGCGGTGCCGCCAAGGCGATCGCTCGTTCGGTGTCGCCGGTCCACAGCAGGCGGTTGCCGATCGAATCCGTCGCGATCGCGCCCAGCGCGCGCGGATTCGCCCCCGTGACGGCCGAAATCGTGCCGATCGCCGTGCCCAGTGTCCCGGCGAACGCCTCACCGAGTTCGGCCAGGCCACCGGCGACTCCACCGTCGAGGACCCGTGACGACCGGGCGCCGGTGAAGCGGCCGTCCGGGACGAGGTCGATCGTGACGGCGTCGAGCGAGGGGTCCAAGGGTTCGCCGCGCACGAGGGATTCCACCGAGGGCGCGACGAGAACGGAGGACAGCGAGTACCACCAGATCGTGCCGAGTACTTCGGGCCGGGTGCAGCCGTAGAGTTTCGCGGCGCCGCCGATGCGGGCGCCGACCCACGTGGCGTCGGCGAGCAGGGTCGCGGGTGCCTCCATCAGGACACCGGCCGGTACAGCGTGACGCTGAACGAAGTGGTGACGTCCACCGGCTCCACAATCGCGTCGAGGCGTTCACGGCGGCCGTCGCGATGGAGATGATGCGCGCTCGGCCCCATCTCCACCACCTGGCGGATCTGCGCGGGCGCCAAGGTCACCTGCTGGGTGACGTCGTGCCGGTCCGCCCGGAGGAAGTGCTCGCCGAGCGTGTCCTCCAGCCGTGCGTCCTTGCCACTGTCGACGGAGATCACCAGGTCGCCCAGTTCCCGGAGGTGTCCCGGATTCGGCGTCGCGACGACCAGCAGCCCGTCCGCGGTCAGGACGCGGTGGAACTGCGGGGCGTTGCGGGGCGCGAAAACGTTGAGGATCAGCGACGCGCTCGAGTCCGCCACCGGCCAGGGCTCCCACAGATTCCACACGGCCGCGCCCGCGCGCGTGTGCGCGCGAGCGGCCCGGCGCAGGGCGACGGCGGAGACGTCGAGCGCCAGTCCGTACGCGGCGGGGACGGCGTCGAGCACGTGCGCGAGGTAGTACCCCGTGCCCGCCCCGGCGTCGATGACCATCCCGTTCTCGATGTGCTCCGAAGCCACCTTTGCGAGGGCGTTGGCGAGGGGTAGGTAAACACCCGAAGAGAGCAGGTCGACACGAGCCGCGACCATCGGCGCCGTGTCCGCGGTGCCCGTCGGGATGCGTGCGTGCAGAAGGTTGACGTAACCCTGCTTCGCCACGTCGAACGAGTGGCCCCGGTCGCAACGCACCGTGCGCTCGCTTACCCCGACCGGGTCACCACAGACCGAACACCGCAGCGACCGGACGATCGCCGGTGGCAGAGGGTCATGGCCGGATACACGCGCGTTCATGGCCCTATTCGACCACGAGGTTTCGCAACCGGACAGAACGCACCAGGTCACGGGAAACCTGGACGTAACAACGCCGTACCGACAGTTCACGCGGGTGAAACCTGAATCGCCGCCCGAGGAAACACCGCCGACCAAAGATTCCTGCCCAGTACACCCCAGGCACGGGAGGAAGATTGTGCTGAACGCAGGAGACACCGCATGGGTGTTGATCAGCGCCGCGCTGGTCATGCTCATGACACCGGGATTGGCGTTCTTCTACGGCGGCATGGTCCGCGCGAAGAGCGTTCTGAACATGTTGATGATGAACTTCATCGCGCTGGCCGTCGTCGGTGTCCTCTGGACGCTGTACGGCTTCACGATGGCGTTCGGCAACGACGTGGGCGGCGGGTTGCTCGGGAACTTCGACTTCGCGGGTCTCTCGACCATCTCCGGCAAGCTCGCCGGGTTCGCGACCGCCGCGACCAGCACCACGCCCGAGGTCGCCTGGCCCGGCGCGGACGCGTTGCCGCTGTTCGCCTTCGTGATGTTCCAGCTGATGTTCGCGATCATCACGCCCGCGCTGATCTCCGGTGCCATCGCCGACCGCGCCAAGTTCTGGGGCTGGACGCTGTTCGTCGCGGTGTGGGTGACCATCGTGTACTTCCCGGTCGCGCACTGGGTGTTCTCGTTCAACGGCTTCATCGGCGCCGATTCGGTCGGCGGCTGGATCGCCAACCAGCTCAAGGCGCTCGACTTCGCGGGCGGTACCGCGGTCCACATCAACGCCGGCGCGGCGGGCCTGGCGCTCGCGATCGTGCTCGGCAAGCGCAAGGGCTGGCCGAAGGGCACCGGACGTCCGCACAACGTGCCGTTCGTGCTCCTGGGCGCCTCGCTCCTGTGGTTCGGCTGGTACGGCTTCAACGCCGGTTCGTCGCTGGCCGCCAACGATCTCGCCGCCGTCGCGTTCACCAACACCACCGTCGCGACCGCGGCCGCGGTGCTCGGCTGGCTGATCGTCGAGCAGATCAAGATCGGCAAGCCGACCACTCTCGGCGCCGCTTCCGGTGCCGTCGCCGGTCTCGTCGCGATCACCCCGGCCGCCGGCTTCGTCAGCCCGCTGGGTGCCATCGCGATCGGTCTCATCGCCGGTGTCCTGTGCGCACTGGCGATCAGCCTCAAGTTCCGCTTCGGTCTCGACGACTCCCTCGACGTCGTCGGCGTCCACCTCGTGGGCGGTCTCGTCGGTACGCTGCTCATCGGCTTCTTCGGCACCACCAGCGTCAACTCCCTCGGCGTCGACGGCCTGTTCTACGGCGGCGGGCTCGGCCAGCTGGGCAAGCAGGCCGCGGCGGCGGGAGCCGTCCTCGTGTACTCGTTCGTGCTCACCTTCATCATCGGCTGGGTGATCAAGAAGCTCGGCGGGTTCCGCGTCAGCGCGGAGGACGAGGTCAGTGGTATCGATGAGGCGCAGCACGCGGAGAGCGCGTACGACTTCACCGGTTCCGGCGGCGGCCTCGGCCAGCCGAGCACCATCCCGGTCAAGGCGTCCACCGGAAACGCGGCCACGAAACTCGAGGAGAGCAAGGCATGAAGCTGATCACCGCGATCGTGAAGCCGTTCACGCTCGACGACGTCCGCTCCTCGCTGGAGCAGCTGGGCGTGCTCGGCATGACGGTCAGTGAGGTGCAGGGCTACGGCAGGCAGAAGGGCCACACCGAGGTCTACCGGGGTGCGGAGTACTCCGTGGACTTCGTGGCGAAGCTGCGGGTCGAGGTCGTCACCGACGATTCCAACGTCGAGAAGGTCCTCGACGCGATCACCACGGCCGCCCACACCGGCAAGATCGGTGACGGCAAGATCTGGGTGTCGCCGGTGGAGACGGTCATCCGGGTACGCACCGGCGAGCGCGGCTCGGACGCCCTATAGGCGCCCACGATGGCCGACGGGGGTGAACTGGTCAAGGCCACCGAGCGTTTGCTCGAGGGCAGGCACGGGAGGCTGGGGGCGGCCGCATTGCGGGCGGCCCTGGTCGACCTCTACGAATTCTGGTTGGGCAAGGGCGCCGCGGCGGCCGGCGTCGACACCGCTGAACCCGGTGTCGCGCTGGCCGCCGTCGGCGGCCTGGGGCGCAGCGAGCTGGTGCCCTACTCCGATCTCGACCTTTTGTTGCTGCACAACGGGAACTCGCGGGTCGGTGAGATCGCCGACGCGATCTGGTACCCGTTGTGGGACGCCAAGATCGGCCTCGATCACTCGGTCCGCACGCCGGGTGAGGCGCTGAAGGTGGCGTCCGAGGATCTGCGGACCGCGATGGGGCTGCTCGACATCCGCCATATCGCCGGGGACGCCGAGATCACCGCCAGGCTGGCGGCCGCGGCGCGGGATCAGTGGCGGCGGACCGCCCGGAAACGGATGGACGACCTGTCGGACGCGGTGCGCCGGCGCTGGGCCCGCAGTGGCGAGATCGCGCAGTCCGCCGAGCCGGATCTCAAGCACGGCCGAGGCGGGCTTCGCGACTTCGCCGTCTTGGAAGCGCTGGCGGCGGCGCAGCTGACGGCGAGGCCCGGCGAGGAACTGCTGGCGGCCAAGAGCCTGCTGCTCGACGTCCGGACGGAATTGCGCCGGGAACTGCGCCGGGAGCGGGACATCCTCAGCGCGCCGGAAGCCGAGACGGTCGCGGGCGAGCTCGGCTTCGGTGATCGGTTCACGTTGGCGCGCAAGCTTTCCGGTGCCGGGCGGACGATCGCGTACGCGGTCGACGTGGCGCTCCGGTCCACTGTGGAGCCGCCCAAGGCCCGGTTCGGGCGGCGGCCCGCGCGGACGCCGCTCGACGAGGGGGTCGTCCTGCACGGGAACGAGGTCGCGCTGGCGCGGGACGCCTTGCCCGCCAAGGATCCGGCGCTGCTGCTGCGGGTCGCCGCGGCGTCGGCGCGGATCCGGAAGCCCATCGCGCACGGGACCCTGCGGGCGCTCGCCGACACCGCGCCCGAACTGCGCGCGCCGTGGCCCGCCGACGCCCTCAAAGCGCTGGTGGAACTGCTCGGCGCGGGCGAGGGGCTCGTCGACGCCGTGGAGGCGCTGGACCGTACCGGCCTGTGGGCGCGGCTGTTCCCCGAATGGGGCGCGGTGCGGGATCTCCCGCCGAGGTCACCGGTGCATTCGTGGACCGTCGACAGGCATCTCGTGCGGGCCGCGGTCGAGGCGTCGAAACTGACGACCACCGTTTCACGGCCGGATCTGTTGCTGATCGGCGCGCTGCTGCACGACATCGGCAAGGGCCGCGACGCGGACCATTCCGAACTCGGCGCGAAGATCAGCGCACAGGTGGCGGCCCGGCTCGGGTTGCCGCGCGCCGATGCCGTGCTGGTGGCGGCCATGGTGCGGCATCACCTGTTGCTGCCGCACACCGCGACGCGGCGGGACATCAGCGATCCCGCCACGATCCAGCGGGTCACCAAGACACTCGACGAGAACCTCGTCCTGCTGGAACTGCTGCACGCCCTGACGACGGCGGATTCACTGGCCACCGGGCCGGGCGTGTGGACGGACTGGAAGGCGCGCCTGCTCGCCGAGCTCGTGTCCGGTTGTGAAGAAGCGTTGCACGGCAAGGGTTTCGTGCCGCCGGAGCCGATGGGTGCCGAACAACGGGAGCTCGTGGCCGAAGCCGTCGCGTCCGGCCGTGGCGAGGTGCGCATCACCGCCGCCGGCAAGGTGGTGACGGTGGTGCTCGCGGTCCCGGCTCGCGCGGAACTGCTGGCGCCCGCGGCGGGGGTGCTCGCGCTGAACTCGCTCGAGGTCCACGCGGCGGTGCTGCGCGGGCACGACGGGGGACGGGCGGGGGTCTTCACGGCGTCACCGAAGTTCGGCTCGCTGCCCGACGTCACGCTGCTGCGGGAGCAGTTCGCGCGGGCGGTGGCGGGGACGCTGCCGCTCACCCAGCGGCTCGCGGCGAAGGAACGGGACTACGGCGGTGGGGAGGCGCCGTCGGCCGGGGCCAAGGTGATCTGGTTCGACGACGAGACCAGCGGGCACGACACGGTCGTGGTCGAACTGCGGGCCGCGAACCGGATCGGGTTGCTGTACCGGGTCGCGGGCGCGTTGCGGCGGTGCGAGGCCGAGGTGCGCTGGGCGAAGGTGGCCACCCTGGGCGGCGCGGTCGTCGACTCGTTCGCCGTCGCGCCGCGGAGCGGCCGGGTCGACCAGGCGTGGCGGTCGAAAATCGAAGCGGCGTTGCTGGCGGCGGCATCTTGAGCCCGGGTTCGGGGTGTCGTGCGAGTCGCGGAGGGTAGCGGTGGCAGGATGTGCGCGGTCGAGACCCGAAGGAGCCGGAGGGCGGTGAGCGCGTGCTGGGGCACGAGCCGAACTCGCCCGGACCACAGCGGATCTCCCTGCCGCCGACCGTCGTCGCCTCCCATCTCCGCGCGTGCGCGGACGACCTCGCCGTCTCCCTGACCGCGTCCGGTACCGCCGCGACCGTGCCCGAGCTGCTCAAAGTGGTCCGGCACCTCGTGGCGGGCCAGCAGGCGCTGGCCATCGCGCTCGAAGGCATGGCGGGCCGGGTCGAAGGGGGCGGCGAAGGCGCGCTGGCCACCGCGCCGATGGTCGACGTCGAGGTGGTCGCCGAAGTGCTCCGTGCGGCGGCCACCGCTGTCGACTGTTCGGCCGAGGCACTCGCCGAATCACGCCCGTCATTCGAATGTGTGAGCGATTCAGTAGCCCCTGACACCCGTTTGTAGCTGTCCCGCCGCTTCGGCGCGTGGATACGCTGACCAGGCGGAGGTGGGCCATGCGCGCGGTGTGGAAAGGCACGATCGGATTCGGGACCTACGCCATTCCGGTGAAGGCGTACAGCGCGACCGAAGAGCACAACGTCCCCCTCCACCAGGTGCACGAGCCGGACGGCGGCCGGGTGCGGGTGAAGTGGGTCTGCGAGGTCGACGGCGCCGAGGTGCCCGCGGCCGAGATCGTGAAGGGGTACCCCGTCCCCAACGGCGACGTCGTCCTGCTGACCGCCGGTGACTTCGCGTCGCTGCTCGCGCCGACCACCCAGTCGATGGACGTCGTCGGCTTCACTCCGGCCGAGCAGGTCGACTCGATGTACTTCGCGCGCAGTTACTACCTGGAACCGGAGCCGGCGGGCACCAAGCCGTACGTGTTGTTGAGCGAGGCGCTCCAGCAGTCCGGGCGGATCGCGATCGTGAAGGTGACCTTGCGGCAGCGTGAGACGCTCGGTGCGCTGCGCGTGCGGGACCAGGTGATCCTGCTCGAGACGATGCTGTGGCCCGACGAGATCCGGCGGCCCGACTTCCCGTTCCTGCACGAGGACGTCGATCTGCGGCGCGGGGAGCTGCGGAACGCGGTCTCGCTGATCGAAGACCTGACCCGGGATTTCGACCCCGGCCGGTACACCGATCGCCACCGTGAGGCGCTCGAAGCGCTCATCCAGGCCAAGCTGGACGGCGACGACGTCCTCCAGCCGACCGCCGCCGAACAGGCGGAAGGGGTGACGCGGCTGCTGGCGGCGTTGCAGCGGAGCGCGGTCGAGGCCGATCGTGCCCCGGTCGAGAAGGCCAAGGAAGCGGCGGACAAGGCACGCCAGGCGCGGACGCGGGCGAAGCGGACCTCGTCGTCGGCGTCGTCGTCCAAGACCCGTTGAGTAGATCTACTCACGGGGAGTTGGGGGTCTTCACGCTGCCGTGACCCCCTGGTGACCGGGCATGGTTATGTCATCGCGCGGAGAGAGCGCGGGCAGCGAATCGCCCGGTACTGGGGGTCTGGCGAAACCGAGTCCCGCGAAGCTCGCCAAGTGTGCTTACGGTCGGCTCGCGGGGAGGCGAGCCTTCCGTAGGGGCTCCGGTACCGGTCTGCGAGGGGCGATCGGTCCCGGAGCCCTGTTTTTCGACCTAGAGCCGCTTGGCCGCGCGGAACGCCTTCGCGTAGGTGCCTTCGCCGTCGATCAGCGATGTGCCACCGGCGTCGCCGAAGGTCGGCCCGTTGGCGACCTTCCGGCTGGACAGCACCCGCCGCCTGCCGTCGCTGTCGAGACCGAGGTAGATGCCGGTATGCGAAACCCGGGGCCCGAGCGCCGGTTCCAGGTTGAAGAACAGCAGATCCCCGGGCTGCAGAGCCGCGTAGTTCGTGGCCTGTGCCCTGGCGTCCTCGATCAACTGCGTGCCCGGCCCGAGCTCCGACATCGCCCAGGCGCGCCGCGGCAGTCCCGGCCCTTTCGTGTTGCCGCCGAGCAACGGGTACCCCGCGCGGTAGCCGTAGACCATCCGTACGAAGCCCGAGCAGTCGAGGGAACCGAACCGGGCGCGCTCCGCCTTTTCGCGCTTGTCGGGGAACTCCCAGTCGACGCCGAGATAGTCGTAGAAGTCGGACTTTTCAAGCCGTCCTTCGGCACTGTCGGGCCCGAAGGAAGCGTCACCGGCTACGCGAAGCTTCTTGGACGTCTGGGGTTGGGAGCCGTCGGTGTACTGAAGGGCTATCGCGAGCAGATCCGGGGACGTGTCGCCGAGGGCCTTGGGCAGCCAGTCGCGGAACCACCCCTCCCGCTCGGCGCCCGCCTTCCACGGTTCGGGCGCGAACCGGATCCACGCCGACGACGTGACGGTGGCCGCGGTGAACTTCGGTTCGGCGAAGGTCCGGCTCTTGCCGGTCAGCATCGCCGATCGCGATCCGTCGGTGAAGGACGCCAGCTGGGTGCCGAGGGAATCCCGGACGACGGTCCGGGCGGGATTTTCGAGCCGTTCGTAGGTGTACCCGCCGATCGCCGCCGCCTCGCCGCCGGAAGGCGCGGACGCCGACACCGCGGTGATGTCCCGTGGCTCCTGCTTCGCGACGTACACCGCGGCCGTCCCGGACACGCCGATCACCGCGACCAGTACCCCGATCCGGATCGCCCTGCGCATCATGGCCTCACAACGTCGGAACCAGCCCGACCAGCACGCCGCTGATCAGGATCGCGTAACTGGCGAGGCTCACGCCCCCGGTGGCGAGGACGGTCGCCGCCGGCGGTTGCCGGACCAGCTGGTAGGCCACCAGGCCGGGGACCACGAAACCCAGCGTCTGGTGCACGAACAACAGCGGGAAGTCGGCCTGCAGGACGAGCAGCAGGGTGGTCTGCAGGACGACCCCCAGCAGGACCACGGCGGCGAACAGGCGCTTGCCGTAGAGGATCACCACCCGCTGCAGGATCTTGGTGCCGACATAGGTCAGCGCGGTCATCAGCACGATGATCGCCGCGCGCCGGAAGTCCTCGACGATGGTCAGCGCGATCCAGCCCGGGGTGATCATGCCGCCGGGGGACAGGTTCGTGGTCAGGTAACAGACCAGCGACAGCAGCAGCCCGATGGCGAGCCCGATCGTGGCGACCTCGGGGGAGAGTGAAGTGGTGAGCATCAGGAGGCGATCGTTTCCAGTTTCGCGAGTTCGTCGATGAGCAGTTCGCCCTGACCGTGGATGTTGCCGATGGCGACCAGCGACGCGTGCCGGTCGATACCGCCGATGATCTTGCGCAGCAGCTCCTTGGAGGGCCGCGAGCCGCCGAGGTCGACGACGCGGTCCTGCCACTCGTCGGGGATCGCGACCCGGGCGCTGCGCGTCGGCTCGCCGATCAGCACCACCCGTTCCGGCGCGACCCGCGGGATCAGCGCGCCCATCTGGCCGTTGCGCTCGACGCGGTCAGGGCGGCAGTTGATGATCACGTGCAGCGGATCGGCGATCGCCCCCTGCGCGCGGAGCTGATCGATGTTCATCAGCGTCGATTCGGGATCGTTCGCGGCGAAGACGTTCGCGAAGCGCACTTGACGCCGTCCGGCGCGATAGCGGTGGACCTGGAGCACCCCCGGATCGGGCGGCGCGGCCCACATCCCTTCCAGGGCCAGGCGCCGGTTGACCTTGAGCAGGTCGGCGACGGCCAGCGCGATCGCCACGTTCTCCTTGAAGGTGATCCAGCCGAACCCGCGCATCTCCTCGTCGGTGACGCTTTCCGGATCGACGGCGATCAGGCGGCAGTCCCGCTTGTCCGCCTCTTCCTGGAGGATCGCGAGCCGGTCCTTCTCCGCGGTGAGACAGATCCCGCCGACCGGCATCGAGCGGCTCAGCGAACGCGCCACGTCGTCCAGCGTCGGGCCCATTTCGGCGAGATGGTCCTCGCGGACGTTGCACAGCACGCCGATGGTGGAGCGGATCAGCTTGCTCTGGTTGATCTCCTGGAGATCCGGCATCACCGCCATGCACTCGATCACCAGCGCGTCCGGCCGGTACGCGGCGGCACGGCGGACGATGCCGATCTGCTCGACGACGTTGGCGATGCCGAACTTGCGGTAGACCGGTTCCTCGCTGCCGTCGGGATGGATGAACCTGGCCGCCGTGCCGGTCGTCTTCGCGGTCGTCACGAGACCGCCACCGCGCAGCGCGCCCGCGCAGAGGCGGGTGATCGACGATTTGCCGCGGATGCCGTTGACCAGCACCCGGGTCGGGATGCTGTGCAGGTTCCGGTAGTGGCGGCGTTGCTCGGCGATACCCGCGGCGAGCATCGCCCCCGACGCGACGAGGAGCACGCAGTAAAGGAAGGTCATCGCCGGCTCCGGCCCCGTCCCGCCAGCTCGGGACGCCTCGGCCGCTCGCGGACGGGCTCGGCCTCGATCCGCTGGATCAGCTTGGTCTCGTCGGTCGCCGCGCCCACCGGACGGCGGACCTCGCCGAGCCGCGTCTTGCCGTCGGTCAGCGCTTGGCGGCAGATCTCGACGCAGGACGCGATGGTGCCGATCTCGTCCTGGCGCTGCGGGTAGACCACCGCGCCCATGCCGACGCCCTTGGCGATCGGCACGGCGCTTTCGGCCACCCGCCGCAACGGCAGGACGACGACCAGCAGATGCCAGGCGAACAGCATCAGGGCGACGACGGCGGCGAGGAGGGCGGCGACCCTGGCTCCCGACCGCACGGTGTTGTCGGCGACGCCGAGTGAACCGATCGGCTGATCGGCGACAACGACCCACTTCAGCGCGGCCACACTGCCTTCGGCGGCCAGCCTGCTCGCGACGACCAAGGACGAATCGGTGCTCTCGCGGGCCTCCTCGCCCGACTGCGCGGTGGCGATGTTCTTGACCAGCACCGCGTCGGTGAGCTCGGAGAAGGCGAGGTAGCCCTGGGTGTCGGCGATGGTGCGCTTGCCCTCGTCGACCACGCGGACGCGGCCGCCGGCCGGGTCGAGCACCGACGCCATCCTCGGTATGTCGTACTCGCCGACCAGGACCTTCCCGGAGTCCGGCAGATGCGCGAAGGCGTACACCACCGGGACCCGGCCGCTCGTGTTGTGCTGGCGGATGCCCCAGCCGTCGGGCAGTTTCCCCGGATCGCGCAGCGACTCGCGGCCCTCCTGGTGGAGCACCGCGCCTTCCGCGTCGGCGACGTAGACGCTCCGGAACCGGCTTTCGTTCTCGGCCAGCCGCCCGAGCATGCCGTCGAGCCGGTCCGGCGGCACGGTCGCTCCCAGCCGGGCGACGGAACGCAGATCACCGAGGCCCTGGGCGAGGCTGCGGCGCAGGGTTTCGGCCGCATGCGTGACGCGGCCGCCGTACTCGCTGAGCACGGTGGGGGAGACCGTGGCGTGCTGGCGGCCGAGGGTCGCCGCGACGGCGACCGACCAGCCGAGCAACGCGATCGTGACCATGGCGACGACGAGCTGAGCGGAGAGCATCGGCTTCACCTTGTCGCGGGGTCTGCGCCTGGCCAGTTTCGACCGGTACCGCTCGACCGCGCGGGTCAGCCGGTTCACTTCGCGGATCCTCGATTGCCGCACCGGTTCGTCGAGCGAGCCCGCCGCGACCGCGAGCGCGTCGGCGCGCAGGCGGAGGATCGGGTTGACGACGGCGCCCCGCAGCAGCACGAACCCGGCGACGGCGAGCACCAGCAACGCGGCGGCCGGGATCAGGCCCGGCCACCGGAGGGGGACCGGCTCGACCGGGAACCGGCTGAGCGTGACGGCCGCCAGCCCGAGACTGCCCGCGGTGCCGTCCGACGTGATCGGGGCGTAGGCCACGACCGGCGCCACCTGCTGGCCCGGTTTGGCCGGATCGGTCGCGGCGTCGCCGGTGAGCACACCCGATTCCCCCGCCGCGGCCGCCGCGGCGGCGCGACCGAGCAGGTCCTGGGAAACGCTGTCGGTCCCGGGTACTTCGGCACCGGACGAGGACAGCACCGCACCGTCGGGCGTGACCAGGCGGATCTGCCGCACGATGCCCTTGCCGAGTTCCGCCGAGATACCGCGCAGCGGGGTCGACACGACGAGGAGCCTGCCGGCACGGGCGCCGGTGAGGGGAAGGGCGGTGAGGACGAGTGGACTGTCGCCGGGCCGGGCGATCGGGCGGACGGTCAGATTCGTGATGTCGACGTCGCGAAGGTTCTCGACGGCCACCGGTTCACCGTGGGTGGCCACGACCTTCTTCGCCGCTGGGTCGAAGACGGCGATTCCGCGCCAGTCCGGGTACGTCTCGCCGAGGCGGGCGAGGACGGCGTTGTCGCCGGTGTCGTCGAACACCCCGGAATCCATGGCGACCCGCAGGTCTCCCGCCGCCGAGGTGGCCGAAGTGGCCAGTGCCTGCGCGAGTGCCGTGGTCGCGTGCCGGCGGCCGGCGGTGACCTCGTCCGGGACCTGCCCGCCCGGATCCGTGCGGAGCAGGGAGAGCGGTCCGGCAGTCGACAGGTAGAGGGCGGTGAACGCGGTGATCATCAGGAGCAGGACGAAGGTCGTGACGGAAGCCACCCCGACACCGCGCGGGAATCCCGCCTCCGGGATCTGGTCGCGCAGACGCGTCGCGGGATCGGGTCGGTCCTTCTGCCGCTTCACAGGCCTCCGGCCTTTCGGTTCACAATCGGCTGGTTCGCGGCTCACGTCGGCCCGTAGCGGAACGTGTTCCCGATCAGGTCACATCGAGGTATCAAAAGTGTTAGCGAGGACGTTACAACTCACCTCAGCGTCGGCAAAACGCGCATAAGGCTACCCATTCGGATTAGTCAGTAGAGTTCGGGCGGTGATCGGCCGAAACCGGATGTTGCTCAGCGTGATCAGTGTCGCCGTCGCCCTCGCTTTGGCGCTGACTCTCGTCCTGATCCTCGATGACGAAGCGTCACCGCCACCCCTTCCCGACCCGGAGGCCGACCTGAGTTCCTTCATCGACGGATTCGCGTCCTCGCTTTCCGCTGAGCAGGACTACCGGCCGCCGGGGGCCGGTGAACGGCGCACGGCCGCGGCCGGTTTCGCCGCGTTGCTGGACGCCGCGCCCACCGCCGCGGCCGACCTCGGGAAGCTCGGATTCGCGGTACGCGACGGGATGGACCGGCAGACCGGGCGGCCCTACACGGTGGCCGTGAACGAATCCGGGAGCGAGCGATCCTGGGGGATGTACCTGATCGACCGGTCGGCCCCGCCGTCGCTGGCCGTCGAGGTCCCGCATCCCGCGTCGGACCTGAAGACCGAATCGTTCGGTCTCGACTACTTCCGCCGGGTGCCGGGCGCGGTGCTGCTGATCGCGGGCGCGCACCGCAAGGCGGACGACGGCCGCGCGGACGTCGCGCACGAGGTGGATTCCGTGTTCCACGTGGTCGCCACCACCCTCGGCGGCCGGGGGCTGCCGCAGGTCCAGCTGCACGGCTTCGACGACCAGAACCTGCCCGACGACGACATCGTGCTCTCGTCCGGCGCGACCGTCGCCGGGCCGCCCGCCCGCCGCGCCGCGGACCGGCTCGAAGCCGCCGGTCTCGGTGTCTGCCGAGCCTGGGCGTCGTCGTGCGGTGCGCTGGAAGGGACGAAGAACGTCCAGGGCAAGGCGGCGGCGAAGGACGGCACGGTCTTCCTGCACGTCGAGATGAGCCGTACCGTCCGGGAATCCGGTATCGCGAAGGTGATCCAGGCTCTGGTCGAAGCCGACCTTCGCGCCCCCTGAACGGGTCTTCGCAACCGTGTCAACGCCTGGCTCGAACACCGACTACCCTGGGAAGCCGCCGGTTCGTACCGGCAAGCCACAACGACCCAGCTGGAGCGTGCACACCCGTGTTCGACACCCTCTCCGATCGGCTCACGTCCGCCCTGCAGACCCTGTCTCGCAAGGGCAGGCTCTCCGACGCCGACATCGACGCCACCGCGCGCGAGATCCGTATCGCGCTGCTCGAGGCGGATGTCGCGCTGTCGGTGGTCAAGGACTTCATCGCCCGGATCAAGGAGCGCGCCAAGGGTGCCGAGGTACACGGCGCGCTGAACCCGGCGCAGCAGGTCATCAAGATCGTCAACGAGGAACTCGTCACCATTCTCGGCGGCGAGACCAGGCGGCTCACGTTCGCGAAGAACCCGCCGACGGTCATCATGCTCGCGGGTCTGCAGGGTGCCGGTAAGACGACGCTCGCGGGCAAGCTCGCGATGTGGCTGAAGAAGCAGGGCCACGCGCCGATGCTGGTCGCGTGCGACCTCCAGCGCCCCAACGCGGTCACGCAGCTGCAGGTCGTCGGCGAGCGGGCAGGCGTCGCGGTCTTCGCGCCCGAGCCCGGGAACGGCGTCGGCGACCCGGTCGACGTCGCCCGTCGCGCCATCGACGAGGCCAAGCGCGCCCAGCACGACATCGTCCTGGTCGACACCGCCGGCCGTCTCGGCGTCGACGAAGAGCTGATGAAGCAGGCCGCGGACATCCGCGACGCCGTTTCGCCGGACGAGACGCTGTTCGTCGTCGACGCGATGATCGGTCAGGACGCGGTCACCACGGCCGAGGCGTTCCGCGACGGCGTCGGCTTCACCGGTGTCGTGCTCACCAAGCTCGACGGTGACGCCCGCGGTGGTGCCGCGCTGTCGGTTCGCCAGGTCACCGGCCAGCCGATCCTGTTCGCCTCCAATGGTGAGAAGCTCGAGGACTTCGACCTCTTCCACCCGGACCGGATGGCCAGCCGGATCCTCGGCATGGGCGACGTGCTCAGCCTCATCGAGCAGGCCGAGCAGCACTTCGACCAGGAGAAGGCCGAGCAGACCGCGGCCAAGCTCGGCAGCGGCCAGCTCACCCTCGAAGACTTCCTCGAGCAGATGCTCGCGGTCCGCAAGATGGGCCCGATCGGCAACCTGCTCGGCATGCTGCCCGGCGCCGGGCAGATGAAGGACCAGCTAGCGCAGGTCGACGACAAGCAGCTCGACAAGCTGCAGGCGATCATCCGCGGCATGACCCCCGCCGAGCGCGCCGACCCGAAGATCATCAACGCCTCGCGCCGCGTGCGGATCTCGAAGGGGTCCGGTGTCGCCGTCCGCGACGTCAACGACCTGGTCAACCGGTTCTTCGAAGCGCGCAAGATGATGGCGCAGATGGCGGGCCGCTTCGGCTTCGGCGGCGGAGGCGGCGGCAGCAAGAACCGCAAGGGCAAGAAGGGGAAGAAGGGCAAGGGGCGCGGCCCGACGCAGCCCAAGGTCCGCGGCGGCTTCCCCGGCGGTATGCCGATGCTGCCCCCTGGCGGGATGCCCGGCGCCGGCGGCGGGATGCCCGACCTTTCGCAGCTCGGCGGCATGAACGACGTACCCGGGTTCGACCCGAAGAAGTTCAAGCTGCCGAAGGACAAGTAGCTCGTGGAGACGCTGCACCTGGCAGGCGTCGTCCTGCCCGATGGCGAGCACCGCGAGCTGTGGGTCACCGGCGGCCGGATCACCACCGAGCCGGTCGCGGGAGCGGAAACCGTTGTCCGGGAAGGCTTTCTCGTCCCTGGGCTGGTCGACGCGCACTGCCATCCCGGGATCGGGGTCGGCGGCGCGACCACGCTGGAAGAGGCCACCGAACAGGCGATCACCGACCGCGACGCCGGCACGCTGCTGATCCGCGACTGCGGGCTGCCGATCGACGTCCGGCCGTTGCAGGAGCGGGCCGATCTGCCGCGGATCATCCGGGCCGGACGGCATCTCGCCCTGCGCAAGCGCTACATCCCCGGCCTCGGTATCGAACTCGAAGACCCCGCCGAACTGCCGAAGGCGGTCGCCGAACAGGCCCGCGACGGCGACGGCTGGGTCAAACTCGTCGGCGACTGGATCGACCGGGGCGTCGGCGATCTCGCGCCGCTGTGGCCCGACGACGTCCTCGCCGAAGCCATCGCCGTCGCGCACGCCGAGGGCGCCAAGGTGACGGCGCACGTGTTCGGCCAGGCCGCGTTGCCCGGCCTGATCGACGCGGGGATCGACTGCCTCGAACACGGCACGGAACTCTCGGCGGATCAGCTGGGTGTCCTCGCCGAACGCGGCATCGCGCTCGTGCCGACCCTGATCAACATCGAGAACTTCCCTGGTATCGCGGACAAGGCGGGCAAGTACCCGGTGTACGCCGACCACATGCGGGCGCTGCACGCCGGTGTGGGGGAGATGGTCTCGACGGCGATCGAGGCCGGTGTCCAGGTCTACGCCGGAAGCGACGCGGGCGGCATGGTCGAGCACGGCAGGCTCGTCGACGAGATCGAGGCACTGCACAAGGCGGGCATGTCCGCGGAGCAGGCGCTCGCTTCGGCTTCGTGGGCGGCGCGCGAATGGCTGGGCGTACCGGGAATCGTCGATGGCGCTTCGGCCGATCTGCTCGTCTACCCGTCCGATCCGCGTGAGGATCTCGCGGTACTCCGCCATCCGAGCCATATCGTCCTGCGTGGCAAGATCTACGCCTGACCCGACTCCACCGGTGACCGGAGCGGCACTTAGCGTGGAGGCGTGGTGGACGACGGGCAGGCTCGCGAGCGTCTGGTGCTCGGAGCGCACTGGGGCTTCGTAGCGTTCTTCGCGGGCATCGCCGGATACCACCTCGTCACGCTCGTCATGAGCTTCGTGATGTCAGGCCGCTTCGGCGGCTACGACCCACTCGAACTCCGTGACGTCGGCCCGCTGTTGATCCTCGCGTTCCTGCCGACCCTCGTGCTCGGCCTCGGTCCCGCGGTCGGTTCACGAGTCTGGGGGCAGGGGCTCCGCACGGACTTCGGCCTCAAGCCCACCTGGCGCGACGTCCGGATCGGGCTCGCCTGCGGAGCGGCCGCGCTCGCCGCCGGCTACCTCCTCAACCTGCTCCTGCTCGCCGTCTACGGGACCGACAGCGACGACAGGACCTTCTCCGACGTCTCGCCCGGCCCCCCGATCACCGAGCTCTCCGGCACCACCGACGGCGACACCGTCTGGCTGGTGCTCGCCGCGGTCATCGTCGTCCTCGCCGCTCCGGTCACCGAAGAACTGCTCTTCCGCGGCACCCTGTGGAACGCGATGGGCTTCCATCGCCTGCCCTCGTGGGTGATCCTCCTGGTCACCGCGCTGGTTTTCGCCCAGCTGCACGGGGAAGCCGCGCGCACGATCGCGCTGTTCGGCCAAGGCATCGCCATCGGCCTCGCCCGCTATCTCTCCGGCCGGGTGAGCGCGGCCGTGATCGCGCACGCGGCCAACAACCTCCCACCGGCTGTATTGCTCTTCGCGGCAAGGTGATCGCCGCTCCAGGCGGTTAGAGTCTTTGAGTAACCGAACGATCACCGGAGGATCGGCGTGACCGTATCTCAGCCCAGGGAGCCGATCCCCGAGGCCGCGCCGCCGGACGAACTCGCTGCCGGAGGTGAGGTGGCCGCGCTCGGCACGCCACCGTCGCATCGCTGGGGATTCGGGGCCTTCCTTCTGGTGGAAGCGGTCCTCCTGGCGTCGGCGGCGTTCATCAGCGTCCTGCTCGGAGACGTCCAGCCGGGTCAGCCCCTGCCGATGCGCATGGTGCTGCTGGGCACCATGGTGCCGACGATGATCGCCGCAGGGGTCGCCCTGCTGATCACCCGCCTGCGCGGCAACGGCCCGTTCATCGACCTGCGGATCGGCTGGAGCTGGGCCGACGTCAAAATCGGGCTCAAACTCGGCGTGCTCGGGCTCGGGTTCACCTCGCTCGCCGCCTACGTCTGGACGCAGGTCGTCGGCAACGAGAACGCGACCTCGGCGATCAGCGCGCTCGTGGAGGACCGGCGGATGTCGGTCTCGGCGGCCGTCGTCATGTTCATCTACCTGTGGCTGGTCGGGCCGATCTGCGAGGAGATCATCTACCGCGGCCTTCTCTGGGGCGCGGTGGAGCGGCTGACCTGGCGCACCGAACGCTGGGGGAGGATCGCGGCGTTCCTGGTCTCCACGGCCGTTTTCGCGGCGAGCCACCTCGAACCGCTGCGCACCACGCTGCTGCTGGTGATCGCGATCCCGATCGGGCTGGCCAGGGTGTTCACCGGGCGGCTGCTCGGCAGCGTGGTCGCCCATCAGGTGAACAACTTCCTCCCGGCCGTGACGATCCTGCTCGCCTCGCTCGGGATAGCCGCGTTCTGACAGCCGATCGGCGTCTGGCAGAATGTACGCTTGCCTGCTTTGGCCGGACCCTCTCACCGTGCCCGAGCCAACCCTTCGGGTGTGCGCGGCCGTTCCCCACTCGGCCGGCGTACGCCTTCCACCTGCATCAGAGAGAACTGAGGAGTACCCACACCCGTGGCCGTCAAGATCAAGCTGCAGCGTCTCGGCAAGATCCGTGCGCCGTACTACCGCATCATCGTCGCCGACGCGCGCACCCGCCGTGATGGCAAGGCCATCGAGACGATCGGCAAGTACCACCCGAAGGAAGAGCCCAGCTTCATCGAGGTCGACACCGAGCGCGCTCAGCACTGGCTGTCCGTCGGCGCCCAGCCGACCGAGCCGGTCCAGCGCATCCTCGAGATCACCGGTGACTGGCAGAAGTTCAAGGGCCTGCCGGGCGCCGAGGGCACCCTGAAGGTCGCCGAGCCGAAGCCGTCGAAGCAGGACCTGTTCAACGCCGCGCTCGCCGCCGCCGGTGACTCGGCCTCCGCCGAGGCCACCACGCCGAAGAAGAAGTCCGCCCCGAAGAAGGCCGAAGCCGACAAGGCCGAGGCCGCCGAGGGTGACAAGGCCGAGGCGTGAGCTTCCTCGCTGACTCCCTCGAGCACCTGGTGCGCGGGATCGTCGACAACCCGGACGAGGTCCGGGTCGAGCTGCTGACCACGCGTCGTGGCCGCACGCTCGAGGTGCACGTGCACCCCGACGATCTCGGCAAGGTGATCGGCCGGGGCGGTCGTACCGCGACCGCCCTGCGCACCGTCATGGGCGGCATCGGTGGCCGCGGCGTCCGCGTGGACGTCGTCGACACCGATCGCTGACCAAGGACACAACGGGATGGACGTCGTAGTAGGCCGGATCGCCAAGGCGCACGGAATCCGCGGGGAACTCGCGGTGGACGTGCGCACGGACTCGCCGGAACAGCGGTTCGCGGTCGGTTCGGCCGTCACGACGAAGCTGCGTGACGGCAGCAGCAGAAACCTCACCATCGCAGCCGCCCGCGAACACAGCGGGCGGCTGCTGGTGCGTTTCGAAGAGGTGCTGACCAGGGACGTCGCGGAGACCCTCCGCGGCGCGCTGCTGATCGCGGACACCTCGACGCTGCCGCCGACCGAAGACCCCGACGAGTTCTACGACCACGAACTCGAAGGCCTCCGGGCCGAACTCGCCGACGGCACGGTCGTAGGCAAGGTGCTCGAAATCGTGCATTCGCCCGCCGGCGAACTGCTGTCGATCGAGCACGACGGACGCGAGGTGCTGGTGCCGTTCGTGAAGGCGATCGTCCCGGCCGTCGACGTCCCGGGTGGCCGCGTCGTCCTCGACCCGCCGGAAGGCCTGCTGGACGCCTGATGCGCCTCGACGTAGTCACGATCTTCCCCGAATACCTCGACCCGCTCCGCGCCGCGCTGCTCGGGCGCGCGATCGACCGCGGCCTCATCGAGGTCGGCGTCCACGACCTGCGGAACTGGACGCACGACGTCCACCGCGCCGTCGACGACGCCCCGTACGGCGGCGGGCCCGGCATGGTGATGAAACCGCAGATCTGGGGCCCCGCCCTGGACGACGTCTGCGGCGAGAACACCCGCCTCGTGGTCCCGACCCCCGCCGGTCGGCCGTTCACCCAGGCCATGGCCCACCAGTACGCCGCGGAGGAGCACCTGGTGTTCGCGTGCGGCCGCTACGAGGGCATCGACCAGCGGGTGATCGACGACGCCGCGCGGCGGATGCCCGTCGACGAGGTCTCCATCGGCGACTACGTGCTGGTCGGCGGCGAGGCCGCGGTGCTGGTGATGGTCGAGGCGGTCGTCCGGCTGCTCCCCGGAGTGCTCGGCAACGCCCGCTCCGCCGAGGAGGACTCGTTCTCCGACGGCCTCCTCGAAGGCCCCAGCTACACCCGTCCGGAGGTCTGGCGCGAGCTGGCCGTACCGGAGGTCCTGCGCTCGGGAAACCACGCGCTGATCGACCGCTGGCGCCGCGACCAGGCGCTGGAACGCACCGTCCGGCGCAGGCCCGAACTGATCGGGCAACTGCCGGAAGGTAGTCTCGACAAGCACGATCTCCGGGTCCTCGAACGGTTGGACGAGGGCACCGGCCAGGCCGGGTCAACCACCTGAGACCTGGTCTGCAATACTTGACAGGTTGGCGTGAGTGGACGCGCGGCTTCACAGCCGGCGCCGTACACCGGAACGCCATCAGCCCCCGGGTAGGTCGCAGTGCCCGACACTGCGCGCCCAAGCTGCACGTAAGCCATACGAAGACGAGGACGGACCACCGATGAACACCCTGGACGCGCTGGACGCGCAGTCACTGCGTTCCGACATCCCGGACTTCCGACCGGGCGACACGCTCAAGGTTCACGTCCGCGTCATCGAGGGCAACCGCGAGCGCAACCAGATCTTCCAGGGCGTCGTGCTGCGTCGCCAGGGCGGCGGCATCCGCGAGACCTTCACGGTCCGCAAGGTGTCGTTCGGCATCGGCGTGGAGCGCACCTTCCCGGTGCACTCGCCGAACATCGCCGAGGTCGAGGTCTTCAAGCGCGGCGACGTCCGCCGGGCGAAGCTGTACTACCTCCGCGAGCTGCGCGGCAAGGCCGCCAAGATCAAGGAACGCCGCGAAAACCGCGAGACGACCTCCGCCAAGTAGGTAGCCACTCGGTTACAGGTAACCTGGCGTCGTGGTCGAACCCGTGTCCCAGAACACCTCCGAAGACGAGCCCGATCGCCCCGAAGAGGAGCGCCCCACCCGGGCCTCCCGGCGGGGCCGATCCGGTTCCAAGAAATTCGGCAAGGTCAACAAGAAGCGGTCGTTCTGGAAGGAACTGCCGATCCTGATCGTCGTCGCCCTCGTGCTGACGATCTTGATCCAGCAGTTCCTCGCCAAGGTCTACATGATCCCCTCGGGATCGATGGAGACCACCTTGCACGGCTGCTCGGGATGCACGGGCGACCGGATCCTGGTCGACCGGATCACGTACGACTTCACCGATCCCGGCCCGGGCGACGTGGTGGTCTTCAAGGGACCGCCCGCCTGGGTCGGCGAGATCGACACGCCGGAGTCCAGCAACATCTTCGTCACCGGATTCCGCACGCTGGGTTCCCTGATCGGCTTCGCGCCGCCGGACGAGCGTGACTTCGTCAAGCGGATCATCGCGGTCGGCGGCCAGACGGTCCAATGTTGCGACAACAACCGCGTCGTCGTCGACGGCAAGGCACTCGACGAGCCGTACGTTCACTGGGAAGAGGGCATGGCCCCCACCGAGCGGACGTTCGAGCCGGTCAAGGTGCCCGCCGGCTACGTCTGGGTGATGGGCGACAACCGCAACAACTCGAGCGACTCCCGTATCCAGGGTGGCGGCGGGGTCAACGGCGCCGTCCCGGTCGACAACATCATCGGCAAGGCACGGGTCATCGTGCTCCCGCCCGGCCGCTGGGGTGGCGTTTCGGACCACAACCCGCAGGCGAACGCTCAGCCGCTGGCGCTCGGCGCCCCGGCTTGGCAGCAGGGACTTCCCTTGGGAGTCGGTATCGCCGCGGCGTGGCCCGTGCTCTTCCTCGGCAGGCGGATGTCGGCAGGAGTGCGCAAGGCGGTCGACCGGAGGCGGTAAGGCCTTGAGAGTTCCTGTACCGCTCACACCGGCCGAGCCGCTTCGGCCGCCGCGGGCAGTGGTGCGCGGCGACCTCTTCTGGGGGTTGCAGGGTGCGCTGGACCGGCGGGGCCTCGGGCCCGTCGCCGGAGTCGACGAGGCAGGGCGCGGTGCTTGCGCCGGCCCGCTCGTCGTGGCCGCCTGCGTCCTGCGTCCAGGCGACGCCGCGCGCCTGCCCGAGCTCACCGACTCGAAAGTGCTCACGGCCAAGGCCCGCGACCGGGTGTACGACCGGGTCGTCCAGCGTGCCGTCGACTACTCGGTCATCGTCATCCCGGCGGCCGAGGTCGACCTGTTCGGCATCCACGTCATGAACCTCGAAGGCATGCGACGGGCCGTCTCGGCACTGCGGAACACGCCTGGCTACGTCCTGACCGACGGGTTCCGCGTGTCCGGGCTGCCCGCCCCGAGCGTCCCGGTGATCAAGGGCGACAAGGCCGTCGCGTGCGTGGCGGCGGCGTCCGTGCTGGCGAAGGTCACCCGCGACCGGATCATGGGCGACCTGCACGACGTCCACCCGCACTACGGTTTCGACGTGCACAAGGGATACAGCACCACCGACCACAGCGCGGCCCTGAACACTCACGGTCCGAGTCCGGTCCATCGCTGGTCGTACGCCAATGTGGCCACCGCGGCCGCCGCGCACCGGGTGCGGCCGCCTCACCCGGTCGTGCTGACCGTCGCGGCGCTGGAAAACCCGAGCGTGCCGATACGTGCCCTCGGCCCGTACGTGGGTAACAATGAACGCTCCGCCGCTGGAACAGCAGCAAAATCGCGAGGAGGGGCGCGGATTTCATGAGCGCAGAGGATCTCGAGAAGTACGAGACCGAGATGGAGCTCTCGCTTTACCGCGAGTATCGCGACATAGTCGGCCAGTTCTCGTACGTGGTGGAGACCGAGCGGCGGTTCTATCTGGCCAACGCCGTCGACGTGCAGGTGCGCGACGGCGGCGGTGAGGTGTACTTCGAGGTCCGCATGTCCGACGCGTGGGTCTGGGACATGTACCGGCCCGCCCGGTTCGTCAAGCACGTCCGGGTCATCACGTTCAAGGACGTCAACGTCGAGGAGCTCGACAAACCGGATCTCCGGCTGCCGGAAGACGGGCCGTTCTCCGGCTGAACCCCCAAGTACGTGAAGGCCCCCTTCACGGCGCCAGACGCCGTGAAGGGGGCCTTCACGTACTTGGGCGGTGCACATAGCACAGCCCACCGACGATTCCGGCCGACGACCTCCCACGGTGGCCGAACCATCCACAACACCCCAGTTGTCCACAGGCCGCGAAATCAGGTCTGTCCGCCACCCGCTCACCCTGGCAGCGTTGATCGCACACGCACTGTGACGATCGCTGAGGGGGATCGAGATGACGAGCACGGCCGAACAGCCGCCCGCCGGAGCACCACATATCGAACTGGGCCGTTGGGGCGAGGACCTCGCGGTCCGGCATCTGGAGAAGACAGGCTATGTCGTCCTGAGCCGCAACTGGCGTTGCCGTGACGGCGAGCTGGATCTCATCGCGACCGATACGAAACGCCTCGTCTTCTGTGAGGTGAAGACGAGGTCGGGGGTGGGCTTCGGTACTCCGGCCGAGGCGGTGACCCCGGAGAAGGCGGATCGCATCCGCCGTCTCGCGTACCAGTGGCAGCGCAAATTCATGCTCCGCTGGTGCCCGGTCCGCTACGACATCATCGCGATCGTCGCCAGGCCCGACGCCCTGCCCCAGGTGCGGCATATCAAGGCGGCGTTCTGAATGGCGCTGGCGAAGGCCTGGTCCGTCGCATTGCTCGGCGTCGACGGCAGGATGATCGAGATCGAAGCCGACATCGGCGGTGGATCGCCGAAGGTGACGATGGTCGGTCTTCCCGACACCGGGTTGAAAGAGGCCAAGGACAGGGTTCGTTCGGCCGTTCGCAATTCCGGGCGGACCTGGCCGGACGAGAGGGTGATCCTCGGCCTGTCGCCGGCGAATCTGCCGAAGGTGGGGTCGGGCTACGACCTGGGGATCGCGGCGGCGGTGCTGGCCGCCACCGGCTCGGTTCCCGCCACGAAGCTGCTGAACACCGTGCTGCTCGGTGAGCTCGCCCTCGACGGCCGGGTACGGGCGGTCCGCGGGGTCCTGCCGGGACTGTTGGCGGCGCGTAACGCCGGGTACCGGCGGGCTGTCGTCCCCGCCGAATCGCTGTTCGAAGCCGCTCTCGTGGACGGGCTGGAGGTCGGCGGGGTGGCGCGGCTGAGCGAATTCGTGGACTGGCTCAAGGGCGAAGGGGAGCTCACCCGCCCCGAGCCGTGTGCCCTCCAGCAGCCGCCGCAAGTACCCGACCTCGCCGACGTCGTCGGACAGCCGGAGGCGCGATGGGCACTGGAGGTGGCCGCGGCGGGCGGGCATCACCTGCTGATGACCGGCCCGCCCGGGGTGGGCAAGACGATGCTCGCGAAACGCCTTCCCGGTCTCCTGCCGCGGCTGACCGCCGAAGAGTCGTTGCAGGTGACGGCTGTGCATTCGATCGACGGTTCGCTCTCCCGGTCCGAGCCCTTGGTCACCGTGCCGCCGTTCGTCGCGCCGCATCATTCGATCAGCGTGCCCGCCCTGATCGGCGGTGGAAGCGGCCTGGCCGTGCCTGGCGCGATCAGCCGCGCGCACCGGGGAATCCTGTTCCTCGACGAAGTGTGCGAATTCGGCCCGGAGCGGCTGGAGTCGCTGCGCACGGTGCTCGAAGAGGGCGAAGTGCGGATCGCGAGGGTCAAGGGCGCCGTGCGGTACCCGGCACGGTTCCAGCTGGTGCTGGCGACCAACCCTTGCCCTTGTGCCCCGGCGAAGGACGCCGACTGCACCTGTTCGGCGACCGTGCGAAGGCGCTACTTGGGCAGGCTGTCCGGGCCCTTACTCGATCGGGTGGATTTACGGGTGCGGCTGCGCCCGCTGTCCGCGCTCAGCGCGCACCTGAGCGAGCCGCCCGAGGCGTCGGAGGCCGTCCGAGAGCGAGTGCTGGAGGCACGCGAGCGGGCCGGGAAACGCTGGGCGGAACAAGGCTGGCTCACGAACGCGGAAGTGCCCGGCCCCGCGCTGCGCCGGGAGTTCGCCCTGCCGGCGCAGGTCACAGCGCTGCTGGACCGCGCGTTGGAGAGGGGCGCGATCACCGCGCGCGGCGCCGATCGCTGCCTTCGCATCGCTTGGACGCTCGCCGATTTGAAGGGGGCCGACAAACCGGAGGGGGACCAGGTCGCGGCAGCACTGAACTTCCGGGAGAGGTCATCCGGATGAGTGAACTCGAAGCCGAACGCGTCGCGCGGTCGTATCTCTTGCGCGTGGCGGAGCCGCCGGCACCCGCCTTGGCCGATTTCGTCGGTGAACTAGGCCCCGTTGCCGCCGCGGAGCGAGTGCGGCGTGCCGAGTGCCCGCCGAAGGTGCGCGACGAGACTGCCGCGCGGCGAGCGCACGACTACGCCGAGCGGGATCTGGACCGCGCGGCGGCCGCCGAGACCAGGCTCGTCATCCCGGAAGACGCCGAATGGCCGGCCTGGCCGTTGCTTTCGCTGGCCGTGGCCCAGCGCAGAGGCGTTTCCGGTGTGGCACCTCCGCTGGCACTGTGGGTCCGCGGCCCGGCGAAGCTCGACGAGGCCGTCGACCAGGCGATCGCGATCGTCGGCGCCCGCGCGGCGACCGGGTACGGCGAGCACAACGCGGCCGAAGTGGGCTATCACCTCGCGAGCCGGGGGATCCCGGTGTTCTCGGGGGCGGCGTACGGCATCGACGGAGCTGCCCACCGGGGCGCGTTGAGCGCCGACGGGACGACGGTCGCCTTGCTCGGCTGTGGGGTCGACGTCAGTTATCCGGCGCAGCACGCGACCCTGCTGCGCACCATCGCGAAGGCCGGCGCGCTGGTCAGCGAGTACCCGCCGGGCACCACGCCCGCGAGGCATCGGTTCCTCGTACGGAACAGGCTCATCGCGGCCCTCACGGAAGGGACCGTCGTGGTCGAGGCGGGCAGGCGCAGCGGCGCGCGGAACACCGCGGGGACGGCCGGGGCCCTCGGCAAGGTCGTGATGGCCATGCCGGGACCGGTGTCGTCGGGGATGTCCGCGGGCTGTCACGCGCTGATCCGCGAAGGCGAGGCCACGCTGGTGACCTCGGTCGACGAGATCCTCGAAACCGCCGGACGGTTCGGCGCGCCGGGAGCGGATCCGTCGAAACCGCGTCGCCGCACCGATCGGCTCGGCCCGGAGGCCTCGCGAGTGCACGACGCCCTGTCCGACCGGTCCGCGAGACCGGAGGAACGGATCGCCGCCGAGTCCGGCATCCCGGTCGAGCGCGTGCGCTCCCTGCTGCCCGAACTGGAACTCGACGGCTTCGCGGAAAGGAGTGACGCAGGGTGGCGAAGACGGGCCGCCAAGACCTGACTGGCCTACACCTGCGACGCCATCCCGGCACGATCCGACCACGGACACCGCAACAGGGTGCGGCGATACTTGACCATCCGTCGTACATCGCGCAGCGTGATCGGCATGCCGTCGACCGAAGGTCCCCACGGCACGGGGAAACGCGCCCGCAGACCCGATCTGCGTGCCGCCCGTGCCGCGCTGCCGGAGCCCGTCCGGAAGCTGATCGACGACTACGAGCGGCATCTTTCCCTGGAACGCGGGCTGTCCGCGCACACGGTGCGTGCCTACCTCGGCGACGTGGTGTCGCTGCTGGGTTTCGTGGACGGGAACGGTGGCCGGTTCGAGGATCTCGACATCGGGACACTGCGCGGCTGGCTCGCCCGGCAACGCGAGGAGGGGGCGAGCCGCACGACACTGGCGCGACGAGCGGCGGCGGCCCGCACCTTCACCGCGTGGGCCCATCGAGGCGGGGCGCTCGCATCGGATCCAGGGGGACGGCTGGTGGCGCCACGCGCGCACCGCAAGCTTCCCGGGGTCCTCCGCGCGGAGCAGGCCGGCGACGTCATGCGCTTCTCAGCCGCCGGTGCCGAACAGCGCGACCCGGTGGCTTTGAGGGACAGTGCCATCGTGGAACTGCTCTACGCGACCGGTGTGCGGGTCTCGGAACTGTGCGGGCTGGATGTGGGCGACGTCGACTTCGCCCGCCGGGTCGTGCTCGTGCTGGGCAAGGGCGGCAAGGAACGTGTCGTGCCGTTCGGTGTCCCCGCCGAAGCGGCTTTGCGGGCCTGGCTGGACGAGGGCCGGGGAAAGCTCGCCGTCGAAACGAAGGAGCCGGCGAAAGCGGCGCTCTTCCTGGGGGCACGGGGAGGCAGGCTCGACCCGCGGGCGGCCCGCCGCGTCGTCCACGACGCCGTCGGTTCGGTGCCGGGCGCGAACGACATGGGGCCGCACGGCCTGAGGCATTCCGCGGCCACCCATCTGCTCGAAGGCGGCGCTGATCTTCGAAGCGTTCAGGAACTGCTTGGTCACGCTACGCTGGCTACAACGCAGCTCTACACTCATGTGACCGTCGATCGGCTGAAGGCGATCCACGACCGCGCGCACCCCCGGGCCCGATGATGCCGGGGAGAACTCGGCAGGTGACCCGGCGGCCCGAACCGGCGGCGCACGCGCATCCGCACGAGCACGGAGACCACGCTGAGTCGCATGCTGAGAACGGCGGTCCGATGACCGCCGACCCACATGTCACCGAAGCCGCCGGGAAACAACGTCCCGGCGGGGACGGTCCTGCCGTCGCGCCCGAAGCGCGGTCCGGCTACGAGGTGGACGCCGGGATCCAGGCGCTGTGGCGGGAGTTCACCGAGTCTCCGGACCAGATCGTGCGCGACAGGCTCGTGCTGCACTACGCCCCACTCGTCAAGTACGTCGCGGGCCGGGTCGGCACCGGGCTGCCGACCCACGTCGACGTCGGTGACCTGATCCAGTCCGGGATCTTCGGCCTGGTCGACGCGATCGAGAAGTTCGAACCCGCGAGGGGCCTGCGGTTCGAGACCTACGCGATGCAGCGCATCCGGGGCGCGATCCTCGACGATCTCCGTTCGCAGGACTGGGTCCCCAGGGCGGTCCGGAGCAAGGCCCGCGAGGCCGAGCGCGCACTGGAACGCCTCGGCGCCCGGCTGAACCGCACACCGACCGACGCCGAACTCGCGGCCGAGCTCGAAATCAGCGTCGACGACCTGCGCGAGTTCTACGGGCAGTTGCAGCTGACCAGCGTCATCGCCCTGGAAGACCTCGTCGCCGCGGGCAAGGACAGCGGCTCGCTCGTCGACACCCTGCCCGACGACGGCGCGGTCGACCCGGTGGCCGTCCTGGTCGACCAGGACAACCGGCGCCAGCTGGCACAGGCGATCGCGCAGCTGACCGAACGCGACCGGATCGTGGTCGGTCTCTACTACTTCGAGAGCCTGACGCTCGCCGAGATCGGCAAGGTCCTCGGCGTCACCGAGTCACGGGTCAGCCAGCTGCACACCCGCGCCGTCATGCGGCTGCGCGCCAAACTCGTCGAGCAGGCCTGACCGGCCGATCCCGCGACCACGAGCCGACTCGCCCGACCCAACCCGCGCCGGGTCGCCTTCGCGTGTTCGCTCCCCAATCACGCATGATCGCCCTCCAATCACGTGTGATCGCTCCCCAATCACGTGTGTTCGCGCTCCAAACACGTGTGTCCGTTGCTTGGACACGCGAAGCGCCGCCATCTGCCGAAACAGGTGGTACGAAAATGTTCAGTCCCCTTCCCACGGTTTGAGGCGGATCTCGGATGGCTCTCCGATCAGCGCGAGCGGATCGACGTACTCCTCGCCCCGCCGGACGCCGAAATGCAGGCACGCCGGCTCCGGGCAGCCCGGGTGTCCCGCCGCGAGGGTGCCGAGGACCTGACCCCGGTAGACCTGGTCACCCATGGTGACCGTCGGCGCCATCGGTTCGTAGGTGGTGCGCAGTCCGCCTTCGTGGTCGATCGACACCACTCCGCGGCCCGCCACCTGCCCGGCGAACATCACCACTCCTTCGGCGGCCGCGAGCACGTTCGCACCCGGCGCCGCCGCCAGGTCGACGCCTCGATGACCGGGGCCGTACGGAGTCGAGGGCGGCTCGAAGTACCTGGTGACGCTCGGTGCCGGGGAGAGCGGCCAAGAGAGGCGTCCTTGCGGGAACGGCGCGCCTCTGGCCGTGCCCGGCATCGCCGCCGACGCGAAGATCGCGAGCACGGTCGCGAGGATCGCGAGGCGGGGAAGGCGTCGCGGGCGCCCAGGGCGGCGGTGCCTGCCGCCGGCGCGGTCGAGCGCGAAGGAATGCCTGGTGACAGGGCGGGAACAGGTCGTCATGGTCATGTGTTCCAGCGTGGGGGACCGGCGTGGCGTGCGGGGCGCGCCGGGGGAATCTGTGGATAAGCGGGGCGGTTGTGGACAACCCCTCTCATCAGGGACTGCCGGTGCGGTACCCGGTGGCGACAGGGAGTAGACTCTTTTGCGCGGTCCGCGGCAGCGGACTGACTTCGCGTGCACGTGCGCGCTCCCGATGGCCGATCTCCTCACGGAGGGTCAGGACAGCCGGGGGCACACGGCCCGGCGGTCCCTGAAGTCACTTCGCTCCAGGGTCCGGGCCCGAGCATCGGCACCAGGGCGATCGGCCACCCGGCCGAGAGCGACGAACCGAGCAAGCGCGTTCCGGCGGAGCCGGGCGCGCACGACACAGAAGAGGTTGATTCCGGCAATGGCCGTCGTCACCATGAAGCAGCTGCTCGACAGCGGCGTCCACTTCGGGCACCAGACCCGTCGGTGGAACCCGAAGATGAAGCGCTACATCTTCACCGAGCGCAACGGCATCTACATCATCGACCTGCAGCAGACGCTGACGTACATCGACCGTGCGTACGAGTTCATCAAGGAAACCGTCGCGCACGGCGGCACCATCATGTTCGTCGGCACGAAGAAGCAGGCTCAGGAAGCCATCGCCTCCGAGGCCTCGCGCGTGGGCATGCCCTACGTGAACCAGCGCTGGCTCGGCGGCATGCTGACCAACTTCCAGACGGTGCACAAGCGTCTTCTCCGCCTGAAGGAGCTCGAGTCGCAGGAGCAGACCGGTGGTTTCGCCGGCCTGACCAAGCGCGAGATCCTCACGCTCACCCGTGAGAAGGACAAGCTCGAGAAGACCCTCGGCGGTATCCGCGACATGGCCAAGGTGCCGAGCATCGTGTGGATCGTCGACACGAAGAAGGAGCACATCGCCGTCGGCGAGGCTCGCAAGCTGAACATCCCGGTCGTCGCGATCCTGGACACCAACTGCGACCCGGACGAGGTCGACTACCCGATCCCGGGTAACGACGACGCGATCCGTTCGGCCGCGCTGCTGACCAAGGTCGTGGCCGAGGCCGCCGCCGCCGGTCTGATGGCCCGCTCCAGCCGCAACGGTTCCTCCGCCGACGCCAAGCCCGAGGCCGGCGTCGCCACGGACGAGCCGCTGGCCGAGTGGGAGAAGGAGCTGCTCGCCGGCTCCGAGACCGCCGCCGCGGACGCCAAGGAAGCCGCCGCCGCGACCGAGGCCCCCACCGAGGCCCCGGCCGAGCAGGCCACCGCCTCCTCCTGATCCACCCGCTCGTGGGGCCGCCTCCGGGCGGCCCCACGAGTTACTTCCCCAAAAGACTTTCTCGTACCTGAAAAAGGACGGACACACCCACGATGGCGAACTACACCGCCGCAGACGTGAAGCGTCTCCGGGAGCTGACCGGCTCCGGCATGATGAACTGCAAGAAGGCGCTGGAGGAGAACGACGGCGACTTCGACAAGGCCGTCGAGTTCCTGCGCATCAAGGGCGCCAAGGACGTCGGCAAGCGCGCCGAGCGCGCCACCGCCGAGGGCCTCGTCGCCGGTGACGGCGGCGTGCTGATCGAGCTCGACTCCGAGACCGACTTCGTCGCGAAGAACGAGGACTTCCAGGCCCTCGCCGCGAAGATCGTCGAGGTCGCGAAGGCCGAGAAGACCAGCGACGTCGAGAAGCTGAAGGCCGCTTCGCTCGATGGCAAGACCGTCGACGAGCAGGTCCAGGAGCTGGCCGCCCGTATCGGTGAGAAGCTCGAGCTGCGCCGTGTCGCCGCTTACGAGGGCACCACCACCACGTACCTGCACCGTCGCGGTGCGGACCTCCCGCCCGCCGTCGGCGTGCTCATCGAGTACACCGGTGAGGGCGAGGCCGCCGCCGAGGCCGCTCGTGGCGCCGCCATGCAGGTCGCCGCGCTCAAGGCGAAGTACCTCACCCGCGAAGAGGTCCCGGCCGAGATCGTCGAGAACGAGCGTCGCGTCGCCGAGGCCACCGCCCGCGAAGAGGGCAAGCCGGAGCAGGCCATGCCCAAGATCATCGAGGGCAAGGTCAACGCCTACTACAAGGACAACGTCCTGCTCGAGCAGCCGTCGGTCAAGGACAACAAGAAGACCGTCAAGGCCCTGCTCGACGAGGCCGGCGTGGCCGTGAGCCGGTTCGCCCGGTTCGAGGTCGGCCAGGCCTGATCCAGGCGCGGAACACAAGAATCACCACTGTGCCCCGTCTCCGTCCATCGGGGACGGGGCACAGTCGGGTTTCAGAGCATTAGGGAGGGCGACATGGGTGTCCGGATCGAAGGCGGATACCGGCGGGTGCTGCTGAAACTGGGCGGCGAGATGTTCGGCGGCGGTTCCATCGGGGTTGATCCGGATGTGGTGCACTCGGTCGCCCAGCAGATCGCCGACGTCGCGCGGACGGGCGTGCAGATCGCCGTCGTGATCGGCGGGGGCAACTACTTCCGCGGCGCGGAACTGTCGCAGCGCGGCATGGACCGTGACCGCGCGGACTACATGGCGATGCTCGGCACCGTCATGAACTGCCTGGCGTTGCAGGACTTCCTGGAGAAGGAGGGCCTGCCCACCCGGGTGCAGACCGCCATCACCATGGGGCAGGTCGCCGAGCCGTACATCCCGCGCCGCGCCGAGCGTCACCTGGAGAAGGGGCGCGTCGTCATCTTCGGCGCCGGGGTCGGCATGCCGTACTTCTCGACGGACACCGCCGCCGCGCAGCGCGCGCTCGAACTCGGCTGCGAAGCCGTCTTGATGGCGAAGGCCGTCGACGGCGTCTACACCGCGGACCCGAAGAGCGACCCGACCGCCGAGATGTTCCACGAGATCACCCACCGCGAGGTGCTCGAACGGGACCTCAAGGTCGCCGACGCCACCGCGTTCAGCCTGTGCATGGACAACAACATGCCGATCATCGTGTTCAATCTGCTCACCGAGGGGAACATCGCCCGTGCGGTCGGCGGTGAAAGGATCGGCACCCTGGTCGACACCCCCGCCGACGGGGTGCCCGCGTAGTCCTGCTCTGATCTCCGTAATCGGTACGCATACACAACAACGGGAGTTGCCGTGATCGACGAGACCCTCCTCGACGCCGAGGAGAAGATGGAAAAAGCGGTGTCCGTCGCCAAGGAGGACCTGTCGTCGGTACGCACCGGCCGGGCCCACCCCGGGATGTTCTCGCGCGTTGTCGTCGATTACTACGGCGCGCCGACCCCGCTGAACCAGCTGGCGGGGGTCAACATCCCCGAGGCTCGGATGGCGTTGATCAAGCCTTACGACCAGACCTCGCTCAACGCCATCGAGAAGGCGATCCGCGAGTCGGACCTCGGCGTCAACCCGAGCAACGACGGCAACGTGATCCGCATCGTCATCCCGCAGCTCACCGAAGAGCGCCGCAAGGAGATGGTGAAGGTCGCCAAGGCCAAGGGTGAGGACGCCCGCGTCTCGATCCGCAGCGTCCGCCGCAAGGCCAAGGAAGAACTCGACCGGATCAAGAAGGACGGCGAGGCGGGCGAGGACGAGGTCGTCCACGCCGAGAAGGAACTCCAGAACCTCACCGACACCTACACCCACAAGGTGGACGAGCTGGTGAAACACAAGGAAGCCGAGCTACTCGAGGTCTGATGAGCCAGGTGAGCGAGGAACGCGAGGACCGGGTGGAGAACCCGGAACCGGTTCCGGCCGAGAAGCCGGAACCGGCGAAGAAGGTTTCCCGCGCCGGCCGCAACCTGCCCGCCGCGATCGGGGTCGGGCTGCTGCTGGGCGCGGCGATCGTCACGTCCCTGCTCACCGTGCGCTTTCTGTTCATCGGCATCATCGCGATCGCCATCGCGGTCGGCACGATCGAGCTGGCCGGGGCACTGAAGCGCGCGGCGGGCATCCGGATCGCGCTGGTCCCGGTGCTCGTCGGCGGTCAGGCGATGATCTGGCTCGCCTGGCCGTACGGCCGCGAAGGCGCGTTGACGGCGTTCGTGCTGACGGTGCTCGTCTGCCTGCTGTGGCGGTTGCCCGGCGGCGCGGACGGCTATCTGCGCGACATCAGCGCGTCGGTCTTCGCCGTCGCGTACATCCCGCTTTTCGGTGCTTTCGCCGCCATGCTCGTCCCCCCGGAGGACGGTGTGGGCCGGGTGCTGGCGTTCATGATCGGTGTCGTCGCCTCGGACACCGGTGGCTACATCGCCGGTGTGCTGGGCGGCAAGCATCCGATGGCGCCCTCCATCAGCCCGAAGAAGACCTGGGAAGGTTTCGCCGGTTCCCTCGTGGCCGGTGTGATCGCCGGCGCGCTGACCCTGAGCCTCCTGCTCGACGGCCACGCCTGGCAGGGTGTGCTGTTCGGCGCGGCGATCGTCTGCACGGCGACGCTGGGCGATCTCGTCGAGTCGCTGATCAAACGCGACCTCGGGGTCAAGGACATGGGGAACATGCTGCCGGGGCACGGTGGCTTGATGGACCGGCTCGACTCGTTGCTTCCTTCGGCCGTCGTCTCGTGGTTGCTGCTCTCGGCGTTCGTCCCCGTTTAGCCGAATCCGTGTGACAGGTCCGGCGCGCTGGGCCAAGGTCGGGATATGCGAACTCGACGGATGAGTAAGCGAATTCTGGCCATGGCATTGAGCGTTGTGACGCTCGGCGCCCTGACGACGACCGTGGCGGAGGCGGGCGAAAGCCCGGTCGTCCGCACGGATTCCGGCCCCGTTCGTGGCGTGAGCGTCGACGGATACCGGAGTTTCCAAGGCATTCCGTACGCCGCGCCGCCGGTCGGCGACCTGCGCTGGGCGCCGCCCCAGAGCCCCGAGGCGTGGTCCGCCGTGCGGGACGCGAGCAGACCAGGGCCTCGATGCGCGCAGAGTGCAGGGCTCGGTTCCGCGCCGAGCGACACCGAGGATTGCCTGTATCTCAACGTGATCAGCCCGGCCGGGCCGGCGCGCAAGCCGCGTCCGGTGATGGTGTGGGTGCATGGCGGCAGCTTCACCTCCGGAGCGGGCAGCGACTACGACTTCAAACGCATGGCCCTCGGCGGAGACGTCGTCGTGGTGACCGTGAACTACCGGCTGGGTGTGTTCGGCTTCTTCGGGCATCCGGAGCTCGGACGCGACTCGGGCGTCTTCGGCCTTCAAGACCAGCAGGCCGCGCTTCGCTGGGTGCAGCGCAACGCGCGCGCGTTCGGCGGAGATCCCTGGAATGTCACGCTGTTCGGCGAATCCGCCGGTGCGATGAGCGGCTGTGCTCAGCTGACTTCGCCGTCGGCGGCGGGGCTGTTCCAGCGCGCGATCATCCAGAGCGGTCCGTGCACCCTGACCTGGCCCGACGGCGGGTTCGCCCCCGGCGTACCCGCGGGTTCGCCGTACCTGCCCCGCGCGCAGGTCGAAGCGAGGGGTGCCGACGCGACGACGAAGCTCGGCTGCGCCGATGTCGCCTGTCTTCGGCGGCTTCCGGTCAAGGATCTCCTGACCCAGCCGTTTTCGACGCCCGCTTTCGGCACCGGGCTGTTGCCGGAGCATCCGGCCGAGGCGCTGAAGGCAGGCCACTTCGCCCGGGTGCCGGTGCTGACCGGGGTCACCAGGGACGAGGCGAGGCTCTTCGTCTCCTTGTTCCCCGGGCATCCGTTCACCGAGGAGCATTACCGGGAACTGCTGCGGACCGCGTTCGGGGAGAAGGCGCCGCTCGTCGCGGCGCGGTACTCGTCGGCGAAGCACGGCGGCCCGGCGATGGCGTTCGCGGACGCGATGACCGATCGGATCTGGGGTTGCCCGCAGGCGGGGACCGAGCGGTTGCTGCGTCAGCGCACGCGGACCTTCGGATACGAGTTCGCCGATCGGAACGCTCCGCCGCTTGTTCCCGCTCCTCCGGGAATGCGCCTCGGCGCCTCTCATGGCGCAGAATTGGCTTATCTGTCTGATTTAACCGGGTTTCCGGCTGAATTGACGCCTGCGCAGCGAGAGCTCGCGGCGCAAATGATCCGGTATTGGACCACGTTCGCGCGCACCGGTGATCCGAACGGCGAGGAACTGCCGAAGTGGCGTCTCTCGCCGCGGACGCAGTCGCTGGCGCCCGGCGTGATCGGTCCGGTCGACCTCACTGCCGTGCACGACTGCGGTTTCTGGGCGGGTCTCTGACGAAAGAGCCGGGGCGACGGTGTCGTCCCGGCTCTTCGGCTCAGTCGTCGTAAGGATCGTCGACTTCGGCGGTGCCCCAGCCCTCGACGGCCCGGGAATGGTCGATCACGGCGAACACCGAACCGTCCGGGTCGGCGAGGATCGCGACCCGGCCGTACGGGGTGTCGTAGGGCTGGACCACGACGGCGCCGCCGAGCATCAAGGCCTGCCCGGCGGTGGCGTCCGCGCCGCGAGCCGGGTCGAGGGCGAGGTAGACCATCCAGTGCGGGGGAGTGTCCGCCCGGTATTCCGAGCCCATCACGTACCGGTACAGCACCGGTTCGTGCTCGATGAGCCATTCGGCGTAGTCGAGCGACGCGCCGTCGCCGATCTGGTGGCTGGTGTAGTTGAAGAGGCGGCAGTAGAAGTGATCCGCCGCCGCGCCGTCGTGGGTGTTGAGATCCGCGCCGCTGAAGGTGTTCGGCACCCCTGTCGCGAACTCCCAGGTGGCAGGCGGCTCCCAGAAGACGACGTGCGCGCCGCACGCGTCGATGGCGTGCACGATGGTGCCGCGATGGGGGATCGCCATCGGTCCGAGCGTGACCCGGCCACCGAGACTGTCCACCCATTCGGCGGCGGTGGCCGCCTGGGACACCGAGATGTGGACGCTCCAGCCGGACGGTCCATCCGCGCCCGCGCGGTACAGACCACCGGTCGGGACGCCGTTCAGCGTCGCGATCGAATACCGGCCGGTCGGCGTCGCCGGATCACGCTGAACGGCGAACTCCCAGTCGAAAAGTCCGCCGTAGAAGGCTTGTGCGGCCGCTTCGTCTCTGCACGCGAGCTCGATCCAGCACGGGATTCCGGAAGGTATGACGGAAGTGTGGGCGGCCGAGCCAAGCGACATGCGGTTCTCCCTTGCCGGTGGGGAGTAAAGTCTAGTCGCTGACCGCATTGTTTCCGTCAAAGATTTCGACCCGGATACCCCGGAACCCGGCTCGGTGTCCCTTCGTTGGAGCTTCCGTGCGCTGGTTTCCCCGAGCCGTCTCCTCGTTCCGCCGCGGCGGCGACGAGGTACTGCCGAGCCCGAACATCTGGTATTACCAAAAGGCCTACGAGGTCGAGAACCGCGCGCAGGACGTCGACGACGAGATCTGGCGAGTGCTCGCCGGAGCCCTTGATTGGGCCGGGGCGGACGTCCTCGACATCGGCTGTGGTGACGGTTTCCACCTGCCGCGGTTCGCCGCGACGGCACGGTCGGTGGTCGGCGTCGAACCCCACGAGCCGCTCGTCCGTGACGCCCGGAACCGGGTGGAGCAGCTGGCGAACGTCGAGGTACGGCAAGGGCGTGCGCAGCGGCTTCCCTTGCCGGACGCGGCTTTCGACGTCGTCCACGCGCGCACCGCGTACTTCTTCGGCCCCGGGTGCGAGCCCGGTCTTCGTGAAGCGGAGCGGGTGCTGCGTCCGGGTGGGCTGATGATGATCGTGGATCTCGACGTGACGAGCGAGCCCTACGGCCGCTGGATGCGGCTGGATCTGCCGCATTACGACCCGCCCGGGGTCGAGAAGTTCTTCGCCCGTCAGGGATTCGACTGTCGCAAGGTGATGACGCGGTGGCTGTTCGAAGACGCCGCCGCGATGGAAGCGGTGCTGAAGATCGAGTTCAGCGCTCCGGTCGCGGCGAAGGCGATCGCGGAGGTCCGGCGCCTCAACGAGGTTTCGTCAGGTGCCGGGGATGAGCAGCTGACGCTGCCGGTGGGCTATCGCGTGCATACGCGCGCCAAGCCCACCGGCCTCATCGTGCCTGATCACTCCGTGTCCTCGGCGGATGCCTCGTCCGGGGTGGTGTCCTCGGCTTCGCCGAGGATGCCGTAGATCGTCCGGCGTGCTTCGTTGAGCACGTCGACGGTCCGGGCCTGCTGGCTCTCGCTGCCGGCGTGCATGACCTGCGCGACCGCCGCGGCCAGCGTCGCGCCCGCCTTGCGCAGGTTCACCTCGACCGGGTCGACGTCGTGGGCGATCTGCTCCCACGGCGGGACGGCGTCCTGCTGCTCGGCCGCGGCACGGCCGGATTCGGTGAGCTCGAACAGCTTCTTGCCGCTCTCGTCCTTGCTGATCACCAGGCCTTCGTCGGCCAGCATCTGCAGGGTCGGGTAGACCGAGCCGGGGCTCGGCTTCCAGAAGCCGCCGCTGCGTTCACCGATCTCGCGGATGATCTCGTACCCGTGCCTCGGCTGCTCGGAAAGCAGCGCCAGGATCGCGGCGCGGACGTCGCCGCGTTTGCCGCGCCGTCCGCCGGGGCCGCCGCGACGGCCGTGCCGGTGCCGGTGGCCCGGTCCGCCCGGCCCCGGGGGGAAGTCGCCGAAGCCGCCGCCGCGAGCCCAAGGCCCGAAGGCGGGTCGGCCGTGTTCTGGAGGGAAAGGTCGTCGTCGCATGATGTGAATCCTCTCTTCGTAATGTTCCGACCCGTTCACGATATATCGGAACCAGTCGTCTCGACAACCCTTTCGCTGTGAGTTGGGTCTCAGAGGCTTGTGTGGAAGCGGTGAACCGGGCCGGCCCGGGTGCGTCGGAGGTGGACATGGGACACTGGTTGGGCTATGACTGCCCTCCCTCTCGTCTTCGACGCGCCCAAGCGCGGCCTCCCGCCGCGCCACCTCGCCGACCTCACCGCCGCCGAGCGGGCCGCCGCCGTCGCCGAGCTGGGCGAGAAGCCGTTCCGCGCGAAACAGCTTTCGAACCACTACTTCTCGCGGCTGACGGTGGATCCGGAGGAGATGACCGACATCCCGGCGGCGTCGCGGGAGAAGCTCGTCGGCGACCTGATGCCGACGCTGCTCACCGAGATCAAGGCGCTCGCCTGCGACGACGGCACCACCCGCAAGACCTTGTGGCGCGCGCACGACGGGACGTTGCTGGAGAGCGTGCTGATGCGCTACCCGGACCGCGCGACCCTGTGCATCTCGAGCCAGGCAGGCTGCGGCATGGCGTGCCCGTTCTGTGCGACCGGGCAGGGCGGCCTCGACCGGAACCTCTCGACCGCGGAGATCGTCGACCAGGTCCGCTCGGCCGCCGCCGTGATGCGCGACGGACAGATGCCCGGCGGCGCCGGCCGTCTGTCGAACATCGTCTTCATGGGCATGGGCGAGCCGCTCGCGAACTACAAGCGGGTGGTGGCGGCGGTCCGGCGGATCACCGATCCCTCGCCGGAGGGGCTCGGTATCGGTCAGCGTTCGGTGACCGTGTCGACGGTGGGTCTCGCGCCGGCGATCCGGAAGCTGGCGGACGAGAAGATGCAGGTACGCCTGGCGGTTTCGCTGCACACGCCGGACGACGAACTGCGGGACACGCTGGTGCCGGTGAACGAGCGCTGGTCGGTGGACGAGGTCCTGTCCGCGGCCCGGTACTACGCGGACACTTCCGGTCGCCGCGTGTCGATCGAGTACGCGCTGATCCGGGACGTCAACGACCAGCCTTGGCGTGCCGAGCTGCTGGCGAAGCGGCTTCGTCAGCACCTGGGCCAGTTGGTGCACGTGAACGTGATCCCGCTGAACCCGACGCCGGGCAGCAAGTGGGACGCCTCGCCGAAGCCGGTGGAGCGGGAGTTCGTCCGGCTGGTGAACGCGGGCGGCGTGGCGTGCACGGTACGTGACACGCGTGGTCAGGAGATCGCGGCGGCGTGCGGTCAGCTCGCCGCCGAGAACTGACAGTTGCTTAGCGACTGCGAGATACCGACGTTACTCCGCGTAAAGAAGTACGCGGACTTTCTCGGTGACTACGGGTTTGGCCTTGATGAGGTGCTCGACGCCCTTGGGCGATTCGGTTGATCGTGGCGGCAGAAGTTTCGCTGCCCGGCGGGTGCGTCTACTTCTCGTGAACCAGAACTCCAGCTCGCGTGCTAGCATTGCATGCAATGACAGCATGGGAGGTGTTGGATGGCAAGCCTGACTATCCGCGATTTCGACGAGGGGCTGAAGGCGAAGCTGCGGGTCCGCGCTGCTGAACATGGCCGTTCGATGGAGGCGGAGGTACGTGAGATCCTGGCTTCCGCGCTTACCAAGCCGGCGTCGGGGCCTGGGATGGGGTCGAGGATCAGGCAGCGTTTTGACGGTGTGGACGAGCAGTCGTTCGAGTTCCCTCGAAGCGCGGAGCAAGCGCGAGCTGCGGAGCTCTTCGAGTGATCGTTCTCGACACCAACGTTGTGTCCGAGTTGATGAGGCAAGTTCCGGAAGACGCCGTGGTCCGTTGGGTCGACAGGTATCCCGCCGACGAGGTCTTCATCACCTCCGTAACGGCTGCCGAACTCGCATACGGGGTCGCTCGCCTGCCTGACGGCCGACGAAAAGCCGCACTCGCGACGAAGGTCTCGGAGTTGCTGACCGAGGACCTCCAAGATCAAATCTTGCCTTTTGACAGCGTGGCCGCCGGGTACTACGGCGAGATCGCGGCAGGACGAGAGGAGCAAGGCCTTCCGATCAGCATGGCCGATGCTCAGATCGCCGCTGTCTGTCGCCGCTTCGCGGCGTGTCTCGCGACACGCAACACCAAGGATTTTGTCGATACCGGGGTCGCGTTGCTCGATCCGTGGGGTGATTCGTAAGCCGGTGGTTGAGAAGACATAGGTGTGGTCAGGGCAGGTTGATGCTGGTCAACGCGGGCGGAGTAACGTGACACGCGTGGTCAGGAGATCGCGGCGGCGTGCGGTCAGCTCGCCGCCGAGAACTGAGTTTTCCTTTCAGTGATGGAGATTTTGTCGTGATGTATGCCCCCAGCCTGCTGGATCCGGCTGCGGAGGAGCTGAAGCTCGCGGACGTGCTCGGCCATGGCGCGACAGGTGTCGCGCGCGAGGCCAGGACGTTGCTCGGTGAGCGGTTCAGCTCGGTGACCTTCATGTACGTCCTGATGCGGGCGTTCGAGGTGGAGTACACGGCGGCGCGGGACGCTTCGCGCTGGCACGAATTCCACGGCGGGCCGTACGCGCTTTCGGACGCCGACCTCGAAGCCCTGCTGGCGCCCTGGCTCGGGACGGCCGCGTCGGTCACCGCGTAGGGCAGGTTCGACGCGACCGTCCTTTGTGGATTGTCAGATCGATTTGTGCGGGACAGGCCGGTAGACGAGCTCCTGGATGTGCCCGTCGAACGTCCGGCTCTCGAGCAGTTCGAGGTCGAAGTCGGCCGCGCCCTGGAAGATCGAGCCGGCCCCGGTCTGCCCGGTGATCACCGGAAAGACCGTCACCTGGACACGGTCCACGAGCCCCGCGGCCATCAGTGCTCGGTTCATAGCCAGGCTGCCGTGCGAGCGCAGCGGCACGTCGGACTCCTCCTTGAGCCGGGCGACGACGTCGACGGCGTCCCCGCTCACGACGGTCGCGTCCGGCCAGTCGAGCGGCTCCCGCAGCGTGGCCGACACCACCGTCGCCGGCAGGTGCTTCAGCCGGGCGACCCACGGATCCAGTGCCTCGAAATCCAGGATCTCCGCGTTGAGCATCTCCATGTTCGTCCGGAACGTGGTGGCGCCGAAGACCATCCTCTGCTTCTCGGAGTACTGGGCAAGGCGGTTTTCGAGGAATTCGGGGCCCTGCTTGCCCCAGTAGCCGCCCCAATCGCCGGTGTGGGCGCCGTAGCCGTCGAGGCTGGAAAAGACGTCGAACGTGTAGGTCGCGGTCATGATGCTCCTTCGGTGAGTTCGTCTCTCACCCTGGCTACGAACGGAGCCCGCGCCGATAGACATCGCCCCGGAAGATTCTTTCGGAGGACGGCGAAGTGGCAGGATACGGGCGTGTATTGCCTGCAAGCCGTCATCGTCACCGAGTCCGCGCGGAGCCGATTGCCCGATTCGGCCGGAGGCACGCGGCTCGTGCCGCTCGGACAGAATCTGTGGCTGATGCCGGTGACCGAGGCGGGGTTCGACAACGGGCTGCTCGCCGAGTCCTCCGAGCAGGGAGCCGTGGCGTACGTCGAAGCCGAGGCGCTTCGTCGGCTGGGCGTGCTCAAGGGCGACCACTTCGACGAGTTCGACGCCGTCGGGCTGGGCAGGCATCGCAACAACGACGACTGGCTGTCCGCTTAGCCGAGCACGGCACACCACGAGAGTTCCCGCCTCGCGCTGGGCCGGACGGACCAGTCACGCGGCGGTCTTCGCCGTCGGCCGCGACACTCGATGGAGACTCATCGGGAGGTGGACAGGATGTCCGCGACCAAGGCGAGACAGGTGCGCCGCACCAAGACCGTCCAGACGCTCGGGCGGATCGGCATGGGGTGCTACGGCCTGGTGTACCTGCTCATCGGGTACCTGGCGGTGCGCGTCGCCGTCGATGGTGGCGGCCAAGAGGCCGACGGACGGGGCGCGATCACCGAGGTCGGTTCGACCCCGCTGGGCGGGGTGCTGTTGTGGGTGCTGGCGGCGGGACTGGTGGCTTATGGCCTGTGGCAGGGGCTGCTGGCCGCGGTCGGCTACACCTGGATCGACAAGCAGCGCACTCGCACCGTCAAGCGGGTGACGTCCGGAGTGCGCTGCCTGGTGGGGATCTCGCTGGGCGTGTACGCGGCCAAGGTCGCCTTGGGGGCGGGGGAACAGGGCAGCGGCGACCAGAAGCAGCAGGAGTTCACCGCGCGGCTGCTCGGGTTGCCCGCCGGCCCGTTCCTGGTGACCGTGGTGGCCGTCATCGTGTTCGGCATCGCGGTGGGTTCGGCGGTGAAGGGGATACGCCGGACCTTCGAGCAGGATCTCGACCTCGCGAAGCTCCCGTCTGGGACCCGGCGATGGGTGGATCGGCTGGGCAGGATCGGTTACGTGGCAAGGGGTGTCGTGTTCGGCGTGGTCGCGGTACTGGTCGGGTTCGCGGCGCTGACGCATGACGCGTCCCACTCGGGCGGGCTCGACGCCGCCCTGCGGACCTTGGCCGCTCAGCCGTTCGGCACGGCGCTGCTCATCGTGGTGGCCCTCGGCGTCGCGGCCTTCGGGGTGTACTGCGTCGGGGCGGCACGGGCGCAGCGTGGGTGAAGGCCGAGCCGTCAGGCGAACTGGATTCCGCCGTCGATCATCACCGACTGGCCGGTCATGTAATCGGAATCCGGGGAGGCGAGGTACGACACGTAGGACGCCACGTCCTCGGGCACGGAGACCCGCCCGAGATGGATCAGGTTCGAATACTTCTCGATCGCCTGGCCCTTCCTGAGTCCTTCCGATTCCGCCAGTTTCTCGTCGATGAGGTCCCACATGGCGGTGCCGACGATGCCCGGGCAGTACGCGTTGACGGTGATGCCGTGCCGTGCCCATTCCATCGCGGCGGCCTGGGTCAGCCCGCGCACCGCCCATTTGGACGCGGAATAGTGGCCCAGCAACGCGAACGGGCGGTGGGCGACGATGGACGCCGCGCCGATGATCTTCCCGCCGTTCCCCTGTTCGATCATCCGCTTGGCCGCGGCCTGGTAGCAGAGGAACATGCCACGCGCGTTGACGGCCATCATCCGGTCCCAGTCCTCGGGGGTCACTTCGAGCAACGGGAGGACCTGCGCGATCCCCGCGTTCGCGACCATGACGTCGAGAGAACCCAAAGCGGCGGCGGTTTCGCCGACCATGGCGGTGACAGACGCCGGGTCCGAGACGTCCGCCGTGATCGCCGCCGAGCGCCGTCCCGTTTCGCGGATCTCCTTGGCGACCGCCTCGAGTTCCGCCTCGTTGGCGGCGACGTCGTTGACCGCGACGTCGTGCCCGTCGGCGGCGAGCCGGAGCGCGATGCCTTTGCCGATTCCTCGTGCCGCACCGGTGACGAGTACGTTCTTGCTCATGCGATGAACTCCCTTGTTCGCTTGGGCTTGAACGGAAGGTAGGCGTGGCGGCACAGCGGTGGGAGGGGTGCCGTGTCTCACTTTGAGACAGCGGCGCGGTAATCCCTCGGCGAGGTGCCGAGGAGCCGGGTGAACATCGTCGAGAACGCGGCGGGGCTCTCGTAGCCGAGCGAGGCGGCGATCCCGGCGATGGGCAGGCCGTCCGACAGCAATGACAGGGAATGCAGGACGCAGGCCCGCTGCCGCCAGCGGGCGAAACCCAGCCCGGTCTCCGCGGTGAAGAGCCGGTTCAGCGTCCGCTCGCTCACGTGGAGCCGCTTCGCCCAGCCGCTCGCCGGATCGTGGATGTCCGGAGCGTCCAAAAAGGACTCGCACAGGGCGCGCAACCGTTCGTGCTTCGGCAGCGGGAGGTCGAGCCGGACCGGGGCGGACCGGCGGATCTCGTGCAGGGCCAGGCCGATGACCGCGGCGTCCCTGCCGCGAGGGGTGTACAGCTCCGGTACGCCGACGGCCTCGTTCACCAGTTCCCGGAGCAACGCGGACACTTCGACGACCTGGCAGCGGCGCGGGAACCACGGCACCGCCTTCGGCTCGATGTACAGGCTCCGGGTGCTCACGGTCGTCGTGAAGACCTGATGGACGGTCTCCGGCGGCACGAGCACCGCGCGCCGGGTCGGGATGGTCCACGTGCCGTCGGCCGTTTCGACCCGCATCGATCCCGTCGCGCTGTAGAGGAACTGCGCCCGCCGGTGCCGATGCGGGGGAATCCGGTGCCCCGGTGGGTAATCGGTGCGGATCGCCACCACCGCGCGGTCGAGGTGGTCGACCTCGTCGATGGGGATGTCACGCACCTCACCCAGGCTACGCCGGGTGTCCGATCCGCGAAAGAAACTGGCGCTCTTTCGAATGCCCGCCGCGCCGGCGAGGCCTACCGTCGAAGGAGTGCTGATCGAGATCTCGGTGCTCCTCGGGTTCGGTTGCCTGAGCGGCGTCACCACCGTCCTTTTCGGATTCGGCGGCGGATTCGTCACCGTTCCCGTCGTCTACGCCTTCACGCTCGCCGATCCGGATCAAGCGCTGGGCGCGATGCACGTCGCGGTGGCCACGTCGACCGCGGTGATGGTGGTGAACGCCGGGAGCGCGACCCTCGCCCAGCTGCGGACAGGGCGGCTCCGCCGCGACTATCTGTGGCCGCTCATCGCCTTCATCGGCTTGGGTGCCGTGCTCGGGTCCTTCGCCGCCACCATGGCCGACGAGAGCGTCCTGCGCTGGCTCTTCGTCGCCTACCTCGCGCTGACCATCGCCGACAGCGTGGTCCGGAAGGGTTTCGTGAGCAGGCGGGACGACGGCGCGCCGCGTGCGCTCGGCGGGTTTACCACCACCGCGGGCGGGACCGGGATCGGTGCCGTGGCGAGCTTCCTCGGGGTCGGGGGCAGCGTCCTCACCGTGCCGCTCATGCGGCGCAAGGGACTGCCGATGGCCGACGCGGCCGCGCTGGCGAACCCGCTGAGCCTGCCCGTCGCGGTGATCGGCACCGCCGTCTACGCCTTCGCGGCGACAGGCACGCCTTCGGGCGCCGCTCACCTCGGCTACGTCGACCTGGTGGCCGCAGGCGCGCTGCTGTGCGGGTCACTGCCGACCATCGCCGTGACGCGCCGGGTGGTCGGCCGGATCCCGGACCGCGCGCACGCGATCGCGTACCTCGGTCTGCTCGCCGCCGCACTGATCGCGATCGTCGTCCGCTAGTGATCGGATGAGTCGCCACACTGTCAAGTCCTTGACAGGGCATCCACGGCGTGGCAAGGGGTTATCGCCAGGCAAAGATCCGACGAATCCTCTATCTCTTTTCCGGATCTTGCGCCAAGATCTCCCGCATGAAACTGAGATCGATCACCAAACGCATGTTCGTTCTCGGGCTGCTGACGGTTCTCGGCACCACCGGGGCGACGTCGGTGGCCATCGCCGAACCCCAGTCACCGCCCGCGGACGTCAACGCGACAGGGTTGCCGCGCGGTGGCTGGGAACCGGTCGGCCCGAACAGCGTCGGCGGGCTGCTCGCCGTTTCGCCCGCCGGGCTGGCGATGATGCAGCCCAGTCCGCCCGCTCTGTGGCTCTCCGGCGATCGCGGCGCTTCGTGGAGCGTGCGCCGGGGACTGCCGCAAGACACCTCCATCCAGGGATTCTTCGTCGATCCGGCGAACCCGGACCGGATGCTCGCGGTGGGCAACAAACCGGTGGGCTTCATGGGCGAGTGGCGCGGCGTGCTGGTGCGGACCACCGACCGCGGCCAGACCTGGGAGACCTTGCGCGAGTGGTATCCCGACGGCGCGTTCGGCATGGCCACGGACCCCACCGGCCGGGTCGTCGTGGTGCAGAACCTCGATTCGCTGAGCGTCAGCACCGACGGGGGCGAGCACTGGAACGACGTGCCGCGCACCTGGCCGCGCGAGGGGATCGCCGCGCCCGCCGGCGCACTCAAGCTCACGATGGTCGGCGACGACGCCTATTTCGCGACGGTCTACCCGGAGTACGCGCTGTGGGTGGTCCGCGGGGTCAGCGGCAAGGAGCCGCAGGCGGAACTGGTCTACCGGGTCAACGGCGAGGTCAATCAGGTCGCTTCGGACGGCAAGCGGTTCGTGGTCACGGTCGGCCCCGAACTGCACGGCTCCACTGACGGCGGCAAGACCTGGACGGTGCTGCGCCGCGATCCCGGCGAGCAGACCCTGCGCGAGCCGCGCTTCATCGGCGAGCGTCTGTACGTGTCGACGTATAACGACATAGACGTCAGCACGGACTTCGGCCGTACCTGGTCGCGCAAACCGGTGCCCGCGCCGGGCGAAGGCGTCAGCGACATGATCGACCTCCCCGCCGGACCGGGCAAACCCGCCACCACGCTGATCTCCTCGTTGTACCGGGGTGTGTACGCCGACGAGGGCAAGCGGGGCTACCAGCAGATCGGTGTCCCCGGTGAATCCATCCGCGACCTCGTGACCACCGGGAACCTCCTGCGCGAGAGCGTCGTCGCGGCAGGCGTGCAGGAGATCTACAACACCCCGCTCCCGCGCGGCAAGGTGGCCGCGACGGATCGGGTCTGGCAGTCGCACCCGGCAGACCGGCTGCACGAGGACGCGCGGCTGTCCGTCTCGCCGGGCCGTCCGGACGTCGTCTGGCAGGTCACCCGGAACGGGTTCTCCCTCGACGTGCTCCGCAGCGGTGACGGCGGGCGGACCTGGGCGTTCGCGGCGAAGGCGAAGGAAGGCCTGCCCAGGGCGATCTTCGCCCATCCGGCCGACCCGGACCGGCTGCTCGTCTCGGCCTTCGCGCCCAGCGGCTACGTGCTCTACCGCAGTGACGACGCCGGGAAGACCTGGGAAAAACTCGCGAGCGACAACGGCTTCATCGCGTTCGCCGGTGATCCGTGGAACCCCAACCGCGTCTGGGGCGGCGACTCCAACGGCCTGTCCCGGTCGGACGACGGTGGCAAGACCTGGACCCACGTCACGAGCCAGCCGGTCAGCTCGATCTCGGTCAGCCGATGGGGTGGCGGCCGCGTGCTCATCGGCGGCGCGGGCATCCATCTGAGCGAGGACGACGGCCGGACGTTCCGCCGGGTCCTCGACGGCGAGGACCCCCGTGAGATCAGCCGGATCCTGCCGCATCCGTTCGACTTCCGGGTGTGGTTCGCGAGCAACTCGACCGGCGGCGGCGTGCTGCGCAGTACGGACTTCGGCCGCACCTGGTCGCCCGTGCCCGGCGCGCTGCCCGATCCCAGGGTGCTCTCCCTGGCGGTCGGCGCGGACGGCCGGTATCTGTTCGCCGGCACCGCGCAGTCCGGCGCGTACCGGTTGACGCTGTACTGAGTCCGAGACGCTTCGTGGCCGGAGAGTGTTCCGGCCACGAAGCGTTTACGTGTGCCTCGCCGGATGTCAGAGTCGAGGACATGGCCATCGACGTCGCCGCCCTCCGGCTCCATTTCCCTTCCCTCGCCGACGGAACCGCCTTCTTCGACGGGCCCGCGGGTACCCAGACTCCCCGGCCGGTCGCCGACGCCATCGCCGCGACGCTGACCGGCCCGTTGTCCAACCGGGGCACGGTCAGCCCTTCCGAACTGAACGCGGAGAAGGTCGTCGCCGGCTTCCGCGCCGCCTACGCCGACTTCCTCGGTGTGCCCGCCGAAGGCGTCGTCCACGGCCGTAGCGCCACCCAGCTGACGTACGACTTTTCCCGGCACCTGGCCAAAACCTGGCGGGAGGGCGACGAGATCGTCGTCAGCCGTCTCGATCACGACGCCAACGTCCGGCCGTGGGGCCAGGCCGCCGAACGAGCCGGGATGACCGTCCGCTGGCTCGACATCGACCCCGAAACCACGGAACTCGACCTCGATTCCCTCGTCCTCACCGAACGGACCAGGCTGGTCGCGGTCACGGCGGCCTCGAACGTCCTCGGCACCAAGCCGCCGATCCGCCGGATCGCCGATCTCGCCCACGACGCCGGGGCGCTGGTGTTCGTGGACGGAGTGCACTACGCCGCCCACGACCTGGTGGACGTGCCCGCGCTCGGAGCGGACTTCTTCGTCTGCTCGCCGTACAAGTTCCTCGGCCCGCACTGCGGAGTGCTGGGCGCGTCGCCCGCCGTTCTCGAAACCGTCGAGCCGGACAAGCTCATGCCGTCGCCCGGCACCGTGCCCGAGCGGTTCGAATTCGGCACGCTGCCCTACGAGATCCTCGCAGGTGCCACGGCGGCGGTCGACTTCCTCGCCGCGCTGGACCCCGGAACGGGCGGGTCACGACGGGAACGGCTCGCGAACTCGATGAACTCGTTGCACGAGCACGAAAGCACGTTGCGCACCAGGCTGGAAAAGGGCCTGGGCGCCGCCGTCACCGTCCACTGCAAGGCGGCGGACCGGACCCCGACCGTCCTGATGGGCCTCGGCGGCCGCGAGCGCGAGGCTCAACGGCATCTCGCCGAACGGAAGATCGTCGCCCCGGCGGGATCCTTCTACGCCTACGAAGTCTTCGCGGCCTTGAAACTGGACGATCCGGCGCTCCGGGTCGGGCTGGCACCGTACACCAGTACGGAGGACGTCGACAGGTTGCTGGACGGGCTTTCGACGTTCGGGTGAAGACCACAGTGGACAGTCGGGTCCACCACCATCCGCCGCGCCGTTCCTGGAAGTACATGAAGGACCCCTTTATTGCGCCTAGCGCAATAAAGGGGTCCTTCATGTACTTGGGAGGGAGGTCGTGAGTGTCGCCGGCGCCCGTGCCTCGCGCCGAAGGCCTCCTTGCTCGCGGTCTCACCACGACACGTTTGACTTTCGACGTCTTAAGGCCCGTAACTCGAACAGGTTGGATTTCCGTGCCGTCGCCAGGAGCCGTACTACCGTTCGCTCATGATCGACAACGGGAGGTTCGCGATGCGTTTCCGGTCGGTGGCCGCTTCTGTCCTTCTCGGTTGCGCGCTGTGCGTGGCGCCCGCGGCGCTCGGGGCGGGGGCCCAGTCGCTCGCGATCCAGCCCTGCCCCGAGGTCAACGATCCGCCCGACTACACGATTTCGAACGGTGCCAAGGCCTGGATGAAGACGAACCTGCGCAGCGACTATCTGCGCGGGCCGGGCACGATCACCTACAACAAGACGACGACCTCCTCGGTCAACGCCTCCATCACCGGCACGACCAGCGCCGAGGCGGGTGTCATCTTCGCGAAGGCGAGTGTCTCGCTGGCGGTGAGCGTCGGCGCGAGCTACTCGAAGGCCGATTCCTGGTCCTATGCCGCGACCGTGCCCGCGGGGAAGACGTTGCGGCTGCAGCAGTACAAGGAAGGCCGTTCGTTCACCGTGCAGAAGTACCGGATCGTCCCTCCCCGCAAGGTGAAGTACCTCTGGAAGAAGAACGCCGTCGCACCGGTGAAGAGCCCGAGCTATCTGTGGCAGCTCGTCGGCTGACCGGCCGGTTTGGAGCCGATCACAAGACTCGTCCGCGCGATCTTGTGATCGGCCCCATGGACGTACGGTGACCGTGCCGACACCCTGGGAGTAGCGCCGAGGGCGATGGGGCCCTGGCAGAACGGGACGGTGACCACCATGGGGACACTTCGCGCACGGACACTGATCGCCGGGATGGTCGCGGTCGCCACGGTCGGTTTGGCGCCCGCCGCGACGGCCGCGACCGGCATCGACACCCGATGGAGCGCACCAGGCCCCTACGCGGTGACCGTCGAAGCGCTCGACAGCACCCACACCGTGTACCGGCCTTCGAAGCTGGAGAAGCACCCGGTGATCCTGTGGGGCAACGGGACCGGCGCGAACCCGAAGATCTATGACGGCCTGCTGCGGCATCTGGCCTCCCACGGTTTCGTCGTCGCGGCGGCCGACACACCGAACGCGGGTTCGGGCCAGGAGATGCTGGCCGGAGCCACGACCTTGATCGCCGAGAACTCCCGTCCCGGCAGCCGCTACGAAGGGAAGATCGACACCGCGCACATCGGCGCCACCGGCCATTCCCAGGGCGGGGGCGGAGCGATCGCCGCCGGTGCCGACTCGCGCGTCAGCACCACGATCCCGATCGAGCCGGGACCGCAGGGCTCCGCCACGGCGCTCAAGGGCCCTTCGTTCTTCCTCGGCGGCCAGTTCGACACCATCGTCGTCCCCGGGCTGCTGGTCATCCCGCGGTACCGCCTCGCGAACCAGATCCCCGCGATCTACGGCGAACTCGGCGGGGCGACCCACTTCACGCCGGTCGGCGACGGTGGCGGGTTCCGCGGCGCGATCACGGCGTGGTTCCGGTTCTGGCTTTCCGGCGACGAGCGGGCCCGCGCGGAATTCTTCGGCCCTTCCTGCGGACTGTGCCGGGACGGGGCGTGGTCCGATGTCCAGCGCAACGCGAAGGCGCTGGCCGTCCCGGGAGCCTGATCGCCCGATCTTGTCGGTGGCCGGGGTTAAGGTCTGCCACAGCAGCCTGACCTGGAGGGAAACCGGCATGACCACTCTCGACAACCGCCCGAACACCGCGCTCCTCGTCGTCGACGTCCAGAACGGCGTCGTCGACGATGCCTACGAGCGCGACGCCGTGGTCGCGAACATCGGCGGTCTCGTCGCCAGGGCGCGGCGGGAAGGCGTGCCGGTCGTGTGGGTGCAGCATTCCGACGAGGGACTCGTACGAGGCAGCGAAGAGTGGCGCATCGTAGGCGAACTGGATCGTGACGACACCGAGCCTCTCGTCGAAAAGTCCTACGGTGACTCGTTCGAGGACACCGATCTGGAGAAGGTGCTGGCCGAGCGCGGTGTCGGGCGGCTAGTGGTCGTCGGCGCGGAGACCGACGCCTGCATCCGCTCGACGCTGCACGGCGCCATCGTCCGCGGGTACGACGCGACGCTCGTCGGCGACGCGCATACGACCGGGGACAAGACGGCCTGGGGAGGGATCGCACCGGACCTGGTCATCGAGCACACGAATCTGTACTGGCGCTATCAGGTCGCGCCGGGCCGGAAGGGAGGGACGGTCAAGACCGAAGAGGTCGTTTTCAGCGGCTGAGCCACTTCACGGCATTCCCGGCCAGTGGGCGAGCAGTAGACCGGCGTCACCGGTGAAAGTGTTGTGGCAGTGAGACTTCGCCGCCTGCAGCACGCGACGGGCGATTTCGGGCGGTACCTGCCCGGCGTTGGCGTCCAGGCAGCCGGCGAGTGAGAATCGCGCGCCGTCGGCGGAACGCGCGTCCGAGAGGCCTTCGGTGTGCAGGGCGAGGAGATCTCCGGGCCGGAGACGGGCGGTCGAGATGCGGCCGGGCGTTCCGGCGCCGAACGGCGACCGCCGCGCACTGTCCACAGTGGCCGGTTCGCGTCCGGAGCCGAGCACCAGCGGTGCTTCCCCGCCTGCTTCGAGGTGGTGCAGGCTCCCGTGGGTGAGGTCTACTTCGGCCAGGGTGCCACGGACTGTCGCGCCGGCACCGAACCGCGACGAAAGCGCTTTGTCGACAGCGCTCTCCTGGCCGTGCAGGCCTTGGCCCTCTCGCCGGGCGGACCGGTAGGCCGCGAGTGCCGCCGACACCGCCAGGCTCGCTGCCCCGGTGTCGCGGCCCGCGTCGAAGATCGCCAGCCACGCCGTCGTTTCGGAAAGGGCGTAGTCGAAAGTGACGCCGCGAACGTCGTAGGCGGGCTCGATACCGCCCGCCACCACGACGTCGCGCGTCGCCGCCGTCAACGGAGGCAGGTGCTGCCAGAGCAGCTCGGCGGTGGGGCCGCGCCGTCGCTGTCGCCTCGTCATGTCGAGGCCGTCGCCGTAGCGCATCGCGGCCGCGATGAGGTGGCCGGACAGCGACGCGAGCCAGTGGCACTGAGTGCGCAGCGCGGGATCGCTGAGGTCGGTGTCCACGTCGGCTTCGACCTCGAGCACGCCCATGCGCTCGTCGCCGTCCAGCAGCGTGGTCCACAACCGCGGTCCGGCGGAGTCCTCGGCCAGCATGGTGCCCGCGCGCCGGTACGCCTGGCCGGCGACGCCGGTTTCGATCGCCAGCGGTACCCGGCCGGGCGCATGCTCGGGAAACGGGATGAGCCGGCGCTGGTCGTAGTCGGCGAGATAGACGGCTATCCGGAGGCCCAGCGCGCGCCCGGCCGTGGCGATGACTTCGGGCAGCCGCTCCGGGGCGACCCGGTGGGCGCCGTCGAGAAGTCCCACCAGCGCGGCCAAGGGACCGCGAGGTCGGATGTCCTCACCGGCGTCGCGGCTGTACGGCGCCCGTCGCACGTCGGAGATCTCGTCGAGGCGCTCGTTGACCGCGTGGGCCACCATGTCCCGCTGGATCCCGGGCAGGGGGAGCAGTCCCTGCAGGAACTCCTCCAGTTCGGCTTCGCTGACGTCGCCGCCGAGCGCGAAGTACCTGAGCCACAGCTGTCCCACCGTGAGCCCGGTGCGTGCGAAGCAGGCCGCGATGCTCCGGCGCTGTTCCTCGGCCTGGAACGAGGACACAGTGACCACCCCCGGAGCTCTCGGCGATACAGGGCCTTGATACCAACCGGGGCCCCGGATGAAACATGATCGGAGGGCGTCGATTACGCCAGGTGGCGGAGCCGTTCAGTGCCGCCGTGACCGGACGACGAGATCCGGGACGGGCGGAACGTGGGTCGCGGTAGGCGGGGTGATCGCATTCGGCTAAGGTCGGCTTTCGAAAGCGGTTCTGAGCGTTGAGAAGTTAGCGCCGATCCGCCGGTAACCGGGTTGGTTGCGGCGGTTGATGGTGCGCGCTCGGCGCCGGTTCCCGCCGGTGACTCCCGTGGTGCATCACGCCGATGTGCAGAAGTGGGAGAGGCGGGCTTTGGCCGATGAAATCGACTGGCAGCGGGACAAGAACCGATTCGTCGAGGGTGTCGGCGACGGCGAACTGCCAGTGACCTCCGAAAACGGCGCCCGGCTCCTGGCCGGGCCACTGGTCACCCAGTTCGTGTCCCTGACCAGGGCGTTGCTGGATTCCGGTTCGATCGCGGCGGTACTCGAACGAGTGGTCTTCGCGACGCGTGATCTGGTGCCGGGCGCGGATCTGGTCAGCGTCACCCTCCTCGATCCCGACGGAGGGTTCCACACGCCGGTGCGGACCGACGAGATCGCCGGCGAACTGGACCAGTTGCAGTATCAGTACGGCGAGGGTGCCTGCGTCGAAGCGGCGCGGGTTTCGGGACCGGCGGCGGCCTTCAGCGACAATCTCGCCGAAGACGCTCGATGGCCGCGCTTCGGCCCCGCCGCGGCGGCGCTCGGGTTCCACTCGCTGGTCTCGACGGCCTTGCTGCCGGAAGCGTCGAGTTCGCAGCTTTCCGGCGCGTTGAACGTCTATTCGCGTCGCGCGCACGGCATCGCCAGGGCGGACCGCGACGTGCTGCTGCTCCTGGCGACGCACGCGTCGCTGGCGTTGGCGACCACGCACGCGGTCACGCGCAGTCAGCTCCAGGAGGAGCAGCTCCAGCAGGCGCTGGACAGCCGGGACGCGATCGGGCAGGCCAAGGGCATCCTGATGGCGCGGCGCGGGATCGACGCCGCGGAGGCGTTCGAGGTGCTGCGGCATACGTCGCAGAACATGAACGTCAAACTCCGGGAACTGGCGGAGATGCTGTCCAAACGGCATACGGAACTGCACTTGCCCGACTGACCGGGCGGACGCCACTACGCTCGCGATCATGGGTTTCGGCGAGCTGGAGTTGTCGCGGACGTTCGAGTGGCGTGGCCGTTCGGTGGCGTGGGAGCGCCTCGGCGAAGGCGCCCCGGTGGTGCTGTGCCACGGCACACCGTGGTCGGCGCAACTGTGGGCGCCTTTCGCGCGAGCGCTCAGTGAGGAGTTCGCCGTCCACGTCTGGGACATGCCCGGGTACGGCCGTTCGTCGAAGGATCCCGGCCACGCCGTCGATCTCGGCACGCAGGGCGAGCTTTTCGCCGACCTGCTCACGTATTGGGGGCTGCTGGCTCCGCACGTGATCGCCCACGACTACGGCGGGGCCGTTTCACTGCGCGCGAAGCTGGTGCACGGCGCGCAATACGCCTCGCTCGCGCTGGTGGACGTCGTCGCGCTGCGACCATGGGGCTCGGACTTCTTCCGGCTCGTCGCCGAGAACGCCGAGGTCTTCCAAGCACAGCCCCCGATGGTGCACCGGGGTGCGCTCGAGTCCTACATCGGGACGGCCTCCCATCGGGGTCTCACCGGCGCGCAACTGGCCACGCTGACCGGGCCTTGGCTGGGCGAGGAGGGGCAACGCGCCTTCTATCGGCAGATCGCCGAGGCCGACGTCCGGTACACCGACGAAATCCAGGACCGCTACCCGGAACTCGCGTTGCCGGTGAAGGTGATCTGGGGCGCGGACGACACGTGGATCCCGGTGGACCGCGCGGAACGGCTCGCCGACGCGATTCCCGGTGCCCTCCTGGACGTCATTCCCGATGCCGGGCATCTGATCCAGTACGACGCACCGGTCGAACTGGCCTTTTCCCTGCACCGGTGGCTCACCGCGGAAGTGGCCCGGTGGGGACCAGCCGGGAGCGGACGCTGAAGCGCGCCGGAAAGATCAACATCGTTTCATTCAGATATCAGTAGTCGTCTACGTGATATCCGGCCACGTAGGCGCTCGAAAGCAGTGCGCCGTGACATTCCGCGCTCGATGGTCCGAAACCGACCGGGACCCAATCTCCTACGGCGTACCAATAAGAGGATCCCGACGCGCAGTGGGCGACCACCCGGTAGATATCGGAATTGCCGGGCAGGTCAAAGCAGGTCAGAGAAATCCCCTCGCCGAACAGGGCTCCGTAACGGTCGCTGGCGCAAGCGTAAGGGGGCCCCTTGTCGGCGGTCGCCGCGACGGCCGGCGAGGCGGCCAGGAATCCGGCCGCCGAAAAAGCGGCCATGGCCAAAGCGGCGATTCTCTTCTTCATTGCTTTCTCCCGCGGCTCGTTCCCAGTGGAAAGGCAAGATTAGCCGCACGGAAGAATTGTCGTGAATTCATCGGGCAGGTGAAATGAGAACGCATGCGGTGAGCCGTGCCACCGCCGCGACCTCCTTCTGAGTTTCCCGGCTCCCCTTTTGGCCTAGCGTCGCCGGTACTGCGCCGGAGACGTGATCGTGGACCGGTCCTCATAGGATCCGGGCCTGCCGCGGTCGACGTGGAACGTCGTCAGGGTGCTCGCCGGGGAACGCGGGTCGCGCCGGTCGGCACGCCGAACAGGCCGACCGCGCGGGGCTCGACCTGGTCAGCCTGTCCGATCACCCGTACTTCGCGGACCGGCTGGACGCCTACGCGGCACTGGGCGTGATCCTCGGCAGGACGTCGAACGTCACGGCCGCGGTCAACGTCACCAACCTGCCGAGCCGTCCCGCCCCGATGCTGGCGAGGACGATCACGTCACTTTCGGCGCTGTCCGGTGGCCGCGTCGCGCTCGGTATCGGTGCGGGTGGACTGTGGCGGGAGATCGCCAAGCTCGGTGTCGAGCACCGGGCGCCCGCCGAGGCCGTCCGGGCGATGGGCGAGGCGATCACCCTGATCAAGGCGCTGTCCGGCGGCGGGGCACCGGTGACCTTCGAGGGGGGAGTTCTACTCCGTCGACGGGTTGGTGCCGGCGGCCGTCTCCGCGCCACCGGTGTGGACGGGGGCGGTCGGGCCCAAATCCCTGGCCGTGACCGGGAAACTGGCCGACGGCTGGATTCCCGGGCATGCCGCGGACTGGCTCAGCCCGCGGTTCGCCGAATCCCGTCCGGTGATCGACCAGGCCGCCGTCGACGCGGGCCGGGACCCCGCCGAGATCGCCACCATCTACAACTTCCCAGGCCGCATAACGGAAAAGCCCCTGTCGTCGCCGCGTGACGACGAGGGCCGCTGGGTCGGTGGTTCACCGGGGCAGTGGGTCGAGGAACTGGTTCCGGCGGTGCGCGAGCACGGCGCCGCGGGGTTCATCTACTTCCCGGTCGAGGACGGGACCACCACCGACGGCGCGCTGGGCCGCTGGGGGAACGAGGTCGTCCCGGCGATCCGCGAAGAGCTCGCCCGGAACTGACCACGATGGAGGCCGGCTGCTCGTCTCATCGCCTGACCGCGGTCAAAATCGGCGAGAAGTGAATCAGGCGTCGACGGTGAGGGTTTCTTCGAGGGTCGCCCGGTGCGTCGGCTTGGCCTCTTCGTAGCGTCGACGGCCCTCGTCGGTCACGACGACGAAGATCCCGCGCCGGTCCGACTCGCAGAGCGCGCGTTGGACGAGCCCCTCGCGCTCGAGACGGGCGACGAGTCGTGAGGTGGCGCTCTGGCTCAGATGCACGACTTCGGTCAGGTCGGCCGCGCGGCACTTGCCGACGACGCAGGTCACCAGTCGTTCGAGGGCTTCGAACTCGGTGACACCGAGGCCGTGGCGCTCCTGAAGGCGGCACTCGAGCCGTCCGAAGACCGCCGCGTGCCGGGCGGACAGGTCGTGCCACTCCCGCAGCAGGTCTTCCTCGGCGACGTCGCTCACGGGGCCCAAGATAGCATGCACGTGAATTTTATGCAAAGTCATTAAATGCACTTGCATTAGATGCGTGTGCATGTAGTGTACGGATCATGAGTTCTTCCGTGCAGCTGTCCACCAGCTCGACAAGGTGGGACGCGCGCCTCTGGGGTGTCCTGCTCACTGTGTCCGTCGTCGTGGGCCTCGACGCGCTCGACGTGTCGATGGTCGCCGTCGCCCTCCCGTCCATCCAGGCCGAACTCGGCCTCTCCACCGGTGCCCTGCAGTGGATCATCAGCGCCTACGTGCTCGGCTACGGCGGCCTGCTGCTCCTCGGCGGGCGCACCGCCGACCTGCTCGGCAGGCGCCGGGTCTTCCTCGTCGCCGTCGCGGTCTTCGCGCTCGCTTCCCTGCTCGGCGGCCTCGTCGACAACGGCACGCTGCTGATCGCCACGCGCTTCATCAAGGGGCTCGCGGCCGCGTTCACCGCGCCGGCGGCCCTGTCCATCATCACCACGACCTTCCACGAAGGCCCCGCCCGCAACCGGGCGATCAGCATCTTCGCCGTCTTCGGTGCCAGTGGGTACTCCGCGGGCCTCGTCTTCTCCGGTCTGCTCACCGAGGTGGGCTGGCGCTGGACGTTCCTGCTGCCGGTGCCGATCGCGCTCGCCGCGCTGGCCGCCGCGATCAAGCTGATCCCGTCCTACCGGCCGCAGGAGGGTGGCGGCTACGACTTCCCGGGCGCGATCACCGGTGCCGCCGGTTCGCTCCTGCTGGTCTTCGCCGTGGTCGAGGCACCGGAGATCGGCTGGGCAGCGCCGCGGACCCTGATCTCGTTCGTTCTCGCGCTCGCCCTGCTCGCCACCTTCGTGTTCATCGAGAAGCGCAGCAAGCACCCGTTGCTCCGGCTCGGCATCCTGCGCTCCGGGCCGCTGGCCCGCGCCAACCTCGGCGGCGCGACATTCTTCGGCGCGTACATCGGTTTCCAGTTCGTGGTCATGCTGTACCTGCAGACCGTGCTGGGCTGGTCCGCGCTGCAGACCGCGCTCGGCTTCCTGCCCGCCGCGCTGATCGTGGCCTTCGGTTCGCCGAGGATCGAGCCGCTGATCGACCGGCTCGGCACCCCGCGCACGATCCTCGCCGGCGTCGTCGCCCACGTCATCGGGTACGCGCTGTTCCTGCGGATCGACGAGAGTTCCAGCTACGCCGGTTCGGTGCTGCCGAGCATGATCCTGCTGGGCATCGGCTTCATGCTGGCGTTCTCCTCGCTGAACATCCAGGCGACCAACGGCATCTCCGACGACGAGCAGGGGCTCGCCGGTGGGCTGCTGAACACGTCGATCCAGGTCGGCGGCGCGATCGGGCTCGCCGTGGTGACCGCGGTCCTGACCGGCAACTCGGGCGGGGCGACCGGCCCGGGGGCGCTGCTGAACGGTCTGGCCCCCGCGCTGACCGTCGTCACCGGCATCGCCGTGATCAGCGTCCTGGTGGCGTTGTCCGGAGTCGTCGGCCTGCGCAAGGCCGAAGCCCGCTCCGCCGTCGCCGAACCGGAGTACGCCGCGGCCGAATGACCAGGGGGTGATGAGCCCCTTCCCGCGCTCGGGGGCGGGAAGGGGCTCATCGCTACCAGCGGATCGGCAGCGATTTCAGCCCGTTCTGGAAGTTCGACCGCAACCGCACCGGTTCACCGGCGAGCTCGGCCTCGCCGAGCAGGTCCAGTACCGCTTCGAACATCGCGCGCAGCTGCACCCTCGCCAGCTGAGCGCCGAGGCAGAAATGCGGGCCGTGTCCGAAGGTCAGATGGTCGTTGGGCGTGCGGCCGATGTCGAAGCGGTCCGGGTCCTCGAAAACGGACTCGTCGCGATTCGCGGCGGAGAACCAGACGACCACCTTCTCGCCCGCGCGTATGTCCACATCGGACAGAATGAGGTCCTCGGTCGCGGTCCGGCGGAAATGCATGACCGGCGTCCACCAGCGCAGCATCTCTTCCACCGCACCGGGAAGCAGTGACCGGTCGGCGAGCAGCCGCCGGTACTGATCCGGATGCGACAGCAACGCCAGCATCCCGCCGGGGATGCCGTTGCGCAGTGTTTCGTTGCCCGCCACGGAAAACAGCCAGAACAGGTTCTCGAACTCCGCGATGGACACCCGGCCGCCGTCTTCCACGTGACCCATCAGGTTGCTCATCACGTCGTCGCCGGGATTCCGGCGTTTGTACTCGCCGAGCGCCGTTGCGTACGCGTAGAGATCCGGCATCCCGGCACGCGTGCGCGGATCGGGCATCGCGCCGTCCGGCCCCGGAACCGGCCGCACGGCCAAGGCCGCCCGTGCGAGATCGGTGACGTCGCCCGCCTCGACGGTCGCGCTCACCGCGTAGTCGGCGTCCTGGTAGCCGATCACGCGATTGCTCCAGTCGTACATCAGCCGCCGGTCCTGTTCGGGGATTCCGAAGACCTCGGCGAGCGTCAGCAACGGAAGATCGGCGGCGAGGGCGGCGAAATCGCATTCGCCGTCCTCGCGAACCCCGGCGATCAGCTCCCGCGCCCAGCCCTGGATCCGCTCGGTTAGCCTGCCGACCGCGCGAGGCGTGAACGCCTTGGTGAGCAGGCCCCGCAGCCGGGCGTGCTCGGGCGGATCCATGTTGAGCATCATCCGGCGGACGTAACCGAGGTCCTGCTCGGTCGCCGGATCCCGGATCTGTGTCCCGCCAAGGCGCGATGAGAAGAGCTTCGGGTTCTTCAGCACGTGCTTGACGTCCGCATGCCGCAGCACGGCCCAGAAATCGTCCACGCGGACGACCGGCGACTCCCGGCGCAGCGCCGCGAGGTGCTCGTACGGCACGCCCCGGGTGTACACGTCCGGATCGGTGATCACGGCGTCGACACTAGCCCGCGGACGGGGTGCTGCGGAAAGATCCGTCCGGTGGAAACGCTGAAGATGCGCACCGCTGGAACCGAAGGCCCCGCCGTGCTCCTGCTGCACGGCCTCGGCGCGACGGGAGCGGTCTGGGACGGGCTCATGGCGCAGCCGGGATATCGCTGGCTGGCGCCGGATCTGCCTGGTCACGGGGGATCGCCCCGGTTGCCGCACTACTCGTTCGGCGGGCTGGCCGCGGCGGTCGCCGACGCGCTCCCGGAACGCGGTCCGGTACTGGTGGTCGGTCATTCGCTGGGCGGTGTGGTCGGGCTCGCGCTGGCCTCCGGCTGGTTCGGGGTGAAGGTCGCCGGGTTGCTCGCGGTCGGCGTCAAGGTCGAATGGAGCGAAGCCGACCTCGCGCGAGCGGCCGCCATGGCCACCAAGCCGCCGAAGGTGTTCCCGTCCCGCGAGGACGCCGAACGCGGCTTCCTCAAGATCGCCGGCCTGGTCGGTATCGCCGACGCGGATCCCGACGGCGTGGCCGAAACCGAAGGTGGCTGGCGGCTGGCGCTGGACCCCCGCGCGTTCGGCGTCGGCGCTCCGGACATGCGCGGACTGCTCGGTGCCGCGCGCTGCCCGGTCGTCCTCGCGGCAGGGGAGCACGACCCGATGAGCCGCCCCGAACAGCTTCGCGCGCTCAGCTCTTTCACCGTCGAGTTCCCAGGACTGGGCCACAACGCCCACGTCGAAGACCCCTCCGCGCTCCTGCCCTTCCCCCGGCAGTTCGTCGGCCGCTAGCGCCGGAGCTTGCCAAGGACGGCGATGCCCTCGGCGATGTCGCTCGCCGGGCTCGCGCCGTAGCCGAGGACGAGGCCCGGATTCATCGGCCGCTGACAGTGCCACGACAGCGGCTGCACCTTCACGCCTTGCTCCAGCGCGGAGGCGGCGAAGTCGAGATCGGAGAACTCGGCGTCGAAGGTGATCGTCAGATGCAGCCCGGCGGCGGCGCCGTGCACCACGGCGTCCGGGAGATGTGTGCGGAGCGCGTCGATCATCGCGTCCCGGCGACGGCGGTGCCGCTTGCGCACGAACCGCAGCTGCCGCTCCATCTCGCCGGACTCCATGAGATGCGCGAGCACCAGCTGCGGGAGGACGGCGTTGCCGAGGTCGGCGAACCGTTTGGCCGCGACCACCTCGTCCCGGTACCGCGGCGGCACCAGCATCCAGCCCACCCGGAGCGCCGGCGCGAGCCACTTCGACACGCTGCCCGCGTAACAGACCTGCTCGGCGAGCATCGAGCGCAGCGCGGGGACCGGAGGACGGTCGTAGCGGTGCTCGGCGTCGTAGTCGTCCTCGATGATCAGCCCGCCGTCCGCGGCCCAGCGCATGAGCTCACGACGGCGTTCCCCGCCGAGCACGACACCGGTCGGGAACTGGTGCGCCGGCGTGAGCAGTACGGCGGGCGCACCGCTGCGCACGAGCTCGTCGACGTCGATCCCGTCTTCGTCGACCCGGATCGGCGGGGTCGCCAGCCGCCGGTCGTGCAGATGCTGCCGCGCGCCCAGCGAACTCGGATCCTCGACGGCGATCTCGGAGATCCCGTTGTCGCACAGCACTTGTGCCAGCAACCCGAGGCCCTGCGCGACGCCGGCGACGATCAGCACGTCGTCGGCGTCGGCGGTGATGCCCCGGGTGCGGGCGATCCAGTGCGCGATGGCCAGCCGCAACGCGGGCGCGCCCCGAGGGTCGCCGTAGCCGAAGGCCGCCGCCGAGAGGTCGTTGAGCACGGAGCGTTCCGCGCGGAGCCAGGCGGTTCGCGGGAACGCAGTCAGATCCGGCACGCCGGGGGACAGGTCGATCCTCGCCGGGGTCGACCGCAGCGAGTCGAAGACGCCGATCCCGGGCGCGGGCCGGAAGATCGTGCCCGCGGACGGGGGACCGGGCGCCGTCTGCTCCTTCGTCCGCGCCGGCGCCGCGACGACCACCGTGCCCGCGCGGCCGCGCCCGGCGACGTGACCGTCCTCGACGAGGCGCTGGTACGCCTCGGTGACCACGCCGCGCGAGACCTGCAGGTCCGCGGCCAGCGCCCTGGTCGCGGGCAGCCTGCTGCCGACCGGCAGGCGGCCGTCGGAGATGGCGTGCCGCAACCGCGACGCCAGCCAGTCCGACCGGCGCCCCGGTGGTGCGTCCCCGATGTCCAGCTGCAGGAAGTCCGAGCCCTCGGCAGTCACCCGATCATTGTGTCATTCGGGTTCGTAGGCGAGGTTCGGCCGCAGCCACTGCTCCATAGTGGACAGTTCGAGGCCGCGGCGGGCCGCGTAGTCCTCGACCTGGTCCTTGCCCAGCCGTCCGACGGTGAAGTACCGCGAATCGGGGTGGGCGAAGATCAGCCCGCTGACGCTCGCCGCCGGCGTCATCGCGAAGGATTCCGTCAGCCCCATCCCGAGCCGGTCCGAGTCGAGCAGGTCGAACAGTTCCTGCTTCTCGCTGTGGTCCGGGCTCGCCGGATAACCCAGCGCCGGACGGATGCCGCGGAACCTCTCGGCGTGCAGGTCTTCCAGCTTCGGATCGGCGTCCGGTTCGAACCAGTCCCGCCGCGCTTGGAGGTGGAGGTACTCGGCGAACGCCTCGGCGAGCCGGTCCGCGAGGGCCTTCACCATGATGGCGCGGTAGTCGTCCTGCTTCGCCTCGAACTCGGCCGCGAAATCCTCGGCACCGAGGATGGTGACCGCGAACCCGCCGAGGTGGTCGCCCGCGCCCGCCGGGGCGATGTAGTCCGCCAGGCAACGATTGGGCCGCGACAACGGTTTCTTGGTCTGCTGGCGCAGCATCGGGAACTTGACGCCCGCCTCCAGGATGATGTCGTCACCCTCGGAGTGCGCGGGCCAGAACGCGTACGCGCCCTTCGCCTGGAACCGCTCCTCGGCGATGATCTGGTCCATCAGGTTGTTCGCGTCGTCGAACAGTTCCTGCGCAACCGGGTTGGCCAGGATCGCCGGGTACTTGCCCTTCAGCTCCCAGGCCAGGAACAGGAAGGTCCAGTCGATCATCTCGCGCAGTTCGGTGAGCGACGGCGAGACGTACCTGACACCGGTGAACGCAGGCGTCGGGATGTCGTCGAACGAGACCTTCTCCGGGTTCGCCCTCGCCTGTTCGACCGTCAGCAACGGCGTGCGCTGCTTGTTCGCGTGCTGGACGCGCAGCTCTTCCTGGTCCTCGCGGTTCTTCTTGTCGAGGATTTCGGCGCGGTCCGCGTCGAGCAGGTCACCGACGACGCCGACGACGCGGGAGGCGTCCAGGACGTGCACGGTCGTGTGCTCGTACGCGGGCGCGATGCGGACCGCGGTGTGCTGGCGTGACGTGGTCGCGCCGCCGATCAGCAGCGGCAGCTTCAGCCCGCGCCGCTCCATTTCGGCGGCCACGTTGACCATCTCGTCCAGCGACGGCGTGATCAAGCCGGAAAGCCCGATGGCGTCGGCGCCCTCGGAGATGGCCGTGTCCAGGATGACCGAAGCCGGGACCATCACGCCGAGGTCGATCACCTCGTAGTTGTTGCAGCCGAGGACGACGCCGACGATGTTCTTGCCGATGTCGTGCACGTCGCCCTTGACCGTCGCCAGGACGACCTTACCGTTGCCCTGCCGGGTTTCGATCCGGCCTTCGAGGCGAGCCTTCTCCTTCTCGGCCTCCATGAACGGTTCGAGGTAGGCCACCGACCGCTTCATCACACGCGCGCTCTTGACCACCTGAGGCAGGAACATCTTCCCGGACCCGAACAGGTCGCCGACGATCTTCATGCCGTCCATCAGCGGGCCTTCGATGACCTCGAGCGGCCTCGGCAGCTTCTGGCGCGCTTCCTCGGTGTCCTCTTCGATGTAGTCGACGATGCCGTGCACCAGCGCGTGGCTCAGGCGTGCCTCGACCGTACCTTCGCGCCAGGACAGGTCGATGACGCGCTGTGTTCCCTTGCCGTTGACCGTTTCCGCGAACGTGACCAGCCTGTCGGTCGCGTCCTCGCGGCGGTCGAAGAGCACGTCCTCGACCAGTTCCAGCAGGTCCTTGGGGATGTCCTCGTAGACCGCGAGCTGCCCGGCGTTGACGATGCCCATGTCCAGCCCGGCGCGCACCGCGTGCAGCAGGAAGGCAGAGTGCATCGCCTCGCGTACGACGTTGTTGCCGCGGAAGGAGAACGACAGGTTCGAGATACCGCCGCTGATGTGGACGCCAGGGCAGCGTTCCTTGATCCGCGGCAGCGCGTCGATAAATGCCTTGGCGTACCCGTTGTGCTCGGAGATACCGGTCGCGACCGCGAGCACGTTCGGGTCGAAGATGATGTCCTCGGCGACGAAACCGGCTTGCTGGGTCAGCAGGTCGTAGGCTCGCCCGCAGATCTCGACCTTCCGGTCGGCGGTGTCGGCCTGGCCCTGCTCGTCGAACGCCATCACGACCACACCGGCGCCGTAGTCACGGATGCGGCGAGCCTGCTGGAGGAACTGCTCCTCGCCCTCCTTGAGGCTGATGGAGTTGACGACTCCCTTGCCCTGCACGCATTTCAGCCCGGCCTCGAGGACCGTCCAGCGCGAGCTGTCGATCATGATCGGCAGCCGGGCGACCTCGGGTTCGGTGGCGATGAGGTTCAGGAACGTGGTCATCGCCTTTTCGCTGTCGAGCAGGTCGGCGTCCATGTTGACGTCCAGCAGATTCGCCCCGCCACGCACCTGCTCCAGCGCGACGTCGACGGCGGCCTGATGGTCGTCGGCCTCGATCAGCTTGCGGAACTTGGCGGACCCGGTGACGTTGGTCCGCTCGCCGATCATGACGAAGCCGGTGTCCTTGCCGATCTCGAACGGCTCGAGCCCGCTGAACCTGGTGTGCGCCTTCGGCTCCGGGACGGTCCGCGGCGCCATCCCCCGGACGGCGTCGGCGATCTTCGCGATGTGCGCGGGAGTCGTGCCGCAGCAGCCGCCGACGACGTTGACCATCCCGGCCGTGGCGAAGTCACCGAGCAGCCCGCCGGTCTCCTCGGGCGTCTGGTCGTACCCGCCGAACGCGTTCGGCAGGCCGGCGTTGGGGTGACACGCGGTGTATGTGCCCGCGAGGCGGGACAGTTCGGCGATGTGCGGGCGCATCTCCTCGGCGCCCAGCGAACAGTTGACGCCGACGAGCAGCGGATCCGCGTGCTCGATGGAGCTCCAGAAGGCCTCGACCGTCTGCCCGGACAGCGTCCGGCCGCTCAAATCGACGATCGTCACGGAGATCCACAACGGCAGATGCGGCGCGACGTCACGGGCGGCGGCGATCGCGGCCTTGCAGTTGAGGGTGTCGAAGATCGTCTCGATCAACAGCAGGTCTACGCCGCCTTCGGCGAGCGCCTTGATCTGATCGGCGTACGCGGCGTACACCTCATCGAAGGTCACCGCGCGGAACGCCGGGTCCTCGACCTTGGGCGACAGCGACAACGTGACGTTCAGCGGACCGACCGACCCGGCGACGAACTTCCCGCCCGCCGCGTCCGCCGCCTCGCGCGCGAGCTGGGCACCGCGAAGGTTCATCTCGTACGCGAGATCCTCGAGCCCGTAGTCCGCCTGACCGATGGTGGTGGCGGTGAACGTGTTCGTCGTCGTGATGTCCGCGCCGGCGTCCAGATACTGACGGTGGATGTCGAGGACGACGTCCGGCCGGGTGATGTTCAGCAGGTCGGGGTCGCCGGTGATGTCACGAGGATGATCCTGGAACCGCTCGGTGCGGTAGTCCTCGGGTTTGAGGCCGGCGTTCTGGAGCATCGACCCCCACGCGCCGTCGAGCACGACGATGCGCTCATCCAGCAGCTTTCGCAGGGCGGTCGTTTCCATCCAGCGCTCCTCCCATGTCGTGGGAGGCGCCCTTGCGGTGATGTCCGGGGCCGAGCGTGGCGGACCCCGCGGTCCGTTGCAGCGCCTCTCGACCTTGGCGACCAGAGTACCGGATCTCCACAAGGGCGATCCGCCCGAATCGCTCAGCCGCTGGCCAGGGCGGGTTCGGCTTCCCGGATCGTGGGACGGGGTGGTGTGGGTCGTCGCCGGGCGACCAGTTTGCGGCCCACGTCGATCATCGGCGTCTCGACCCAGCGGTAGAGGACGTCGGAGATGACGAGGGCGACGACGGTCACGGCGATCGCGGTCAGTGTCCGGTGAGCGCCAAGCTGAGGAATCGACAGCGCGACCACGGTCGCCGCCACCCCTTGCAGGAGGTACACGGAGTACGACCGCTCGCCGATGAACCGCATCGGCGGGCTGGAGAACAACCAGGCGATCGGACCACGCGGGATCAGCGAGGTGACGAACAGGGCGACCAGCACCGCGTACGTGGTGCCGCCGATCGTGCCACCGTCGTGGAAGAAGGCTTCGATGTCGGTGATGTGGATCTGGAGGACGACGAGGGCCGCGAGCAGGACGAAGCAGGCGATGGGGTGGGTAAACACGCGGAGGACCGCGAAGCCCTTGCGGTAGTGGAGACCGATGGCGAGCGCGCAACCGATGAGGATCGGTGAGTAGGCGCCGGCGTACGGCATCACCGGGATCAGCGCGATCATGAGCGCGATCAAACCGAACGCCAGGCCCAGCCGCTTCGGGAAGCTCAGCGCCGCGATGCCGAAGGCCAGGAACGGCCAGACGAGGTAGAACTTCTGCTCGACCCCCAGAGTCCATGACTGGCCGAAGGGCCCGTTGTGGGCGAACTCGTTCGTGAAGGTCAGGAAGTACGGCATCGCTCCGGAGAGCCCGCTGGACGTGTACTGGCCGCGCAGATAAGTGAACACCACGATGATGCCCAGAACCGCGAAATACACGGGAAGAATGCGGAACGCGCGACGGATATAGAAGTTCGCGAGCGAAATTCTGCCGTTTCGGTCTTCTTCGCGCAGCGCCAGTGTGGTGATCAGGAAACCGGAAAGAACGAAGAAGAGATGGACGCCGATCCACCCGTTGGCCATGGCCCACGACGGTCCTCCGTAGTGGAACACCACCACGAGGAGCGCGGCGATCGCGCGCAGCCCGTCGAGGGCCGGGAATCTCTTCGTGGACAGGTATTGCTCGTGCGTCATCATCATGGCCCCCAGGGCGCGTCACCGGCCGGCCGGCTGGCGAGGATGCGTCACTCTAAAGGGTGAAATACTGCTTCCTGTGAGGGGGCTGTGTAATCGCTGTACGTAGTAGTCGTCGGCGCGGCAACCCTCCGGGCTGTCATCACTTGTTGACGATTGGCAGTGTGTCGTCATTCATGGCCATCTGATAACCGAGCCGAGGTGCGCATGATTCTTGGCACGACTGTGATCACGCGAGTCGGGCAGGATGCCAGGGCCTGAACTCGGTGAAGGAAGGGTTCTGGGTTGCAGGGGCCTAAGGGGGCTCCTGGGCGCCCTTCAGTGTGACGGTAGCCACTCTCGCTGATGGCGGCACATTCGTCGGCAGGGACAACGACGACTTCCTCAAGGAGGTCCTGGACCCGAAGAACCCCGTGGCCCAAACCGTCGACGCGCCGATCCTGTCGCCGCTCCTGCCTTCGCAGGTGTCGGCTTGGGACAACTGCGGCGGTGGCGTCGTCCGAGACGACTTCAACGGCGGTACTTCACGGACGGCGTTCGCCTGCGAGGACACTGAAGCGCCTGCTGATGCGGAGGGGATGGCAAGGCGGACAGCAAACACAGGGCCGTTCGCTGAGCTCGAGGTCTCGATGCAGAAGCGGTCTGTCTTGCGGGCTGCGAAAGCGGCCGGTATCGACCTTGGTGGGGTATCGTTCAAAATCGACCGCAGTTTGGACCTCATGGGCAGAAATGTGTTCGGGCACACTTCTCTGGACGGGAAAATATTAGTCTTTCCTGACGCATTTCGTTCGATGGAGGACCTTGTCAAAACTATCGGGCACGAACGAACTCACGTCATGCAGTTCCGGCTTTACGGAGAACATACGGACAGATCTGATTGGGAACGTGCCGCGTACGCTGCTGAAGAGCAGTTTCTGGGTCTACTATAAGAATCGAGGGAGGTTCTGATGTCGCGTAGGAATGACTGGATGCGGGTGATGGCGTCGATCATCGACGAGAAGCTCGGTCGGATGGGTAGGCATCCGTGCCCTCGCTGCGGCCAGTATCAGCTGGAGTTCAGGTATCTCGGCTACCCTGAGACCAGGTACGCGACGATTTACTTCTGGTGCAATGCATGCCTGCATGGAATCCAGGTGTCCCGGGCCAGGGCTCCTGAAGGTGTTTTGGTTCACCCCATAACGGATCCGGCCGAGTCGAAGGCTATTCCCGACTTCGTGCGTTGTGAGAGTTGATCCGTAACGGTTGAGCTTGTGTGCATCGAAGATGGCGACATGCGATGCACACAAGCTCCTTGTCTCAGAAACCGACGGTCGCCTTCTGGATCTTCACCGGCTTCGCGGGCAACCCGTCCTGCGGGCCGTTCGGGTCGGTCGGGATGATGCCGTTCGCCACGATCCGGTCCAGCACCTCCATGCCCCGCACGACCTTGCCCATCACCGAGTAGTTCTTCGGGATGTTCGCGAACGAGTGCACGATGAAGAACTCGCTGCCGTTCGTGCCGGGGCCCTGGTTGCCCATGGCGATGGTGCCGCGTTCGTAGGTCTCGGTGCCGTCGACCTCGTCCGGGAACTTGTAGCCCGGCCCGCCCTTCTCGGCTTCGTAGATGTCGCCGCACTGAAGGACGCCGAGGCGCGACGAGTTCGTCAGGCGCCAGCACTGGCTGTGGTCGTAGAAGCGCTGCAGCGCAAGGCTCGCCAGGTTGTGGACGGCGCAAGGAGCGGCACCCGCGCGGTTCAGGCGTACGGTCACCGGGCCGTAGTTGAAGCGGAACGTGACGTCGACGGTGCCGCGGGTCAGAGCGAAGGGGAGCGGTCGCAGGACCGGGCGGGCCGCGGGGTTCTCCGGCGTCGGCGTGAACTCGCAGCGCACGATCGGCAAGGACGCCGAAGACGCGGGCGCGGCGGTGGCGACAGCGGGCAGGAACACGGCGGCGAGAGCGGAAACGACAACGGTGACACCCCAGCGCAGCTTCATGAGGGGGAACCTAACTCAAAAGGGTGGTCGTCGGGTAGCGCTTCACGCGGGTCGCGCACGCTGGGTGGCTGTGGCCGTTAGAACACGGACATGATCACTTCGACCCTCGCGATCCTTCTGCTGTTGATCCCGCCGACCGAGATCCGGCCTGACCAGGTCGAACACGTCGCCTTGCCGTGTGTCCAGGCGGGCGCGTCCGCCGACGACGGCGACTCCGCCAAAGCGCTCAATCAGCAACTTGCCACCAAGATGCGCGGCTACATGAACCCCTACAACACCTCGTGCGCCAGAGTGATCGTCGAGACGGTCCAAAGAGCGGGGCTCAACGATCGCGCGGCGGCCATCGCGATCGCCACGGTGATCGTCGAGTCCAGCATCGCCAACCTCGACGGCGGCCTCGGTGACTCGGTCGGGCTCTTCCAGCAGCGCGCGAGCTGGGGATCCTTCGAACAGCGGACCGACCCGGTCTGGGCGACCGGCCGGTTCCTCGCCGTGATGCGGCAGTTCTACCCGAACGACTCGTGGAACAACGTCGCCATCGGGGACGTCGCCGCGGCGATCCAGCGTCCGGCGGCGAAGTACCGGCATCGCTACGGGGTCGAGGCCGGCGACGCGGTCAAGATCGTCAACGAGCTGTGGGCCCAGAACGGCCAATGGCCCCTGCCCACGAAGGTGGACAGGGGCCATTGAGCCGTGAAGGAGCTACTTGCGCCAGGCCGTGCGCTGCTTGCGCATGTCGAGCACCAGCCCGAACATCATCAGCAGGGACAGCCCGATCAGCCACAGGTTCTCGGTCCAGCCGTGGTGGTTGCCGTACAGCATCACCAGCAGGATGATCGCGCTCAGCCAGCCCGCGATCCGCGTCGCCTTCGGGAAGGAACCGTGCCAGCCCCACTCGGCCGACGGCTCGTCGCGGGGGTCAACGGTGTCGACGCCCACCCGGCCGCGCTTTTCGACCGCTTTGCTCGCCACGATCAACTCCTCAAAACCCGATGGTTCGCTTGCCCTCGAATGATCCCACACCTGGCTGCACGCGCCCGACGGGCCCCAAGCGACAATGGCACCCGATGACTACCTCGCGAAGTGTGCTCGTGCTCGGTTCGACCGGTTCGGTCGGCGCCCAGGCCCTCGACGTCGCGGCCCGGAATCCGGACCTGTTCCGGGTCGCCGGGATCGCCGCGGGCGGCTCCGATCCCGCCGCGCTGGCCGCGCAGGCCCTGGCGCACCAGGTCGACGCCGTCGCCATCAGCAGGCCGACGGCCGTGGAGGACCTGCAGCTCGCGCTGTACGCCGAGGCGCAGAAGCGCGGCTACAACCGCGGCGACTTCAAGCTCCCGCGCATCTTCGCGGGGGCCGACGCGGTCGTCGAGATGATCGACGCCACCCCGGTCGACGTCGTGCTCAACGCGCTTCCGGGCTCCCAGGGGCTGCCGCCGACCCTGCGCGCGCTCGCCACCGGCGCCACGCTCGCGCTGGCCAACAAGGAGTCGCTGATCGCGGGTGGCCCCCTGGTCCTGGCCGCGGCCAAGCCCGGTCAGCTGGTTCCGGTCGATTCCGAGCATTCCGCGATCGCCCAGGCCCTGCGCGCAGGCCGCGAGTCCGAGGTCGCCCGGCTGGTGCTCACCGCCTCGGGCGGGCCGTTCCGCGGGCGCAAGCGCGAGGAGCTGGCCGACGTCACCGTCGAGCAGGCCATGGCGCATCCGACCTGGTCGATGGGCCCGCTCATCACGATCAACTCGTCCACCTTGGTCAACAAGGGGCTGGAGCTGATCGAGGCGAAGCTCCTGTTCGACATCGAGACCGACCGCATCGACGTGGTCGTCCACCCGCAGTCGATCATCCACTCGATGGTGACCTTCGTGGACGGCTCGACGATCGCCCAGGCCAGCCCGCCCGACATGCGGCTGCCGATCGCGCTGGCCCTGCACTGGCCGGATCGCGTGCCCGGCGCCGCGGCCGCGTGCGTCTGGGACAAGCCCGCGAGCTGGACTTTCGAGCCGCTGGACAACGACGCTTTCCCCGCGGTCGAGCTGGCGAGGCACGCCGGAGACGCCGGCGGCTGCATCCCGGCCGTCTACAACGCGGCGAACGAGGAGCTGGTGGCCGCCTTCCTGGCACAGAACACCGGCTTCACCTCGATTGTGGACACTATTGCCCAGGTGGTGGAAGCCGCCGACGAATGGCGTCGCGAGCCTCGCGACGTGGATGACGTACTAGCTGCCGAGCGCTGGGCTCGCGCGCGTGCCGGTGCGCTGATCGGTAAGGGGAAGTAGCGCGTGGTCTTCATTCTCGGGATCGTGCTGTTCGCGCTGGGCATCTGCCTGTCGGTCGCGCTGCACGAGGCCGGCCACATGTGGGCGGCCAAGGCCTTCGGCATGAAGGTCCGGCGCTACTTCATCGGCTTCGGGCCGACGATCTTCTCCTTCCGCCGCGGTGAGACCGAGTACGGCGTGAAGTGGATCCCGCTCGGCGGGTTCTGCGACATCGCGGGCATGACCGCGCTCGACGAGGTGACCCCGGAAGAGTCGAAGCGCGCGATGTGGCGCTTCAAGACGTGGAAGCGCACCGTCGTCATGTCGGCGGGCTCGGCGATGCACTTCATCCTCGGTTTCGTCATTCTCTACCTGATGGCCGTCACCATGGGCCTGCCGAACCCCGCAGCGCAGGCCGCCCCCACCGAGGCCGTGATCAGCGCCACGTCGTGTGCCCGCGCGGCCACCACGGTGGAGCAGCTGAACGACACCACCTGCCCGCCGAATGCCCCGACCCCCGCGAAGAGCGCCGGCCTCCAGGCAGGCGACAAGGTCGTCTCCGTCGCGGGCAAGCCGATCAAGACCTGGCGCGAGATGCTCGCGGCCGTCCAGGTCGCCAGCGGGCCGACGCCGTTCGTGGTCGAACGGAACCGGCAGCGGCTGAACCTGACCGTCGACGTGCCGCGCGTGCAGCGGCTGGTCGCCGACGGCTCCAACAGCACCACGGTCAAGGACGTCGGCATGATCGGCGCCTCGCCGATCCAGAACACCGCGCCGCCGCTGCTGACCTACGGCCCGGTCGACGCGGTCGGCGGGACGCTCAGCTTCACCGGCACGATGTTCTCCGAGACCGCCAAGCGGCTGATCGAGTTCCCGTCGCGGATCCCCGCGGTGGTGGATTCCATCTTCGGCGGCGAGCGCGACCCGAACACCCCGGTCAGCGTGGTGGGCGCCAGCCGGATCGGTGGCGAGGCCGCCGAACGTGGCCTGTGGCAGATCTTCGTGCTCCTGCTGGCGAGCCTGAACTTCTTCATCGGCGTGTTCAACCTGCTGCCGCTGCTCCCGCTCGACGGCGGGCATATCGCGGTCGTCTGGTACGAGCGGGTCCGTGACTGGATCCGGAAACTGCGCGGCAAGGCGGCGGGCGGACCGGTCGACTACACGAAGCTGTCCGCGGTCACGATGGTGCTCGTCTTCATCGGCGGCGCGGTGACTCTCCTCACCGTCACCGCCGACATCGTGAACCCGGTCAAGCTGTTCCAGTGACGCGGGAGGGCGGTTACGGAGCGCGCTGTCAGCACCGTTGGGCTGCCCAGGTAATGCTGCTCACCGTGACGGCTGACTTCGTGTATGTCCGCCGATCGGGGTAGGTACGCTTGAAGGCGTGACTGTCGCTCTAGGTATGCCAGCGCTTCCTCCTCCCGTCCTCTCCGAGCGTCGCAAGACCCGACAGCTGCAGGTCGGGCCGGTCGGCGTCGGCAGCGACCACCCGATTTCGGTGCAGTCGATGACCACCACGCTCACTTCCGACGTCAACGCGACGTTGCAGCAGATCGCCGAGCTGACCGCTGCGGGCTGTGACATCGTGCGCGTCGCGTGCCCGTCCGCGGACGACGCCGAGGCGCTGCCCGCGATCGCGAAGAAGTCGCAGATCCCGGTGATCGCCGACATCCACTTCCAGCCGAAGTACGTCTTCGCCGCGATCGAGGCGGGCTGCGCGGCGGTCCGGGTGAACCCGGGCAACATCCGCAAGTTCGACGACCAGGTCAAGGAGATCGCGCGGGCCGCGAAGGACCACGGCACCCCGATCCGGATCGGCGTCAACGCGGGTTCGCTGGACAAGCGGATCATGGACAAGTACGGCAAGGCGACCCCGGAGGCGCTGGCCGAGTCGGCGCTGTGGGAGGCGTCGCTGTTCGCCGAGCACGACTTCCACGACGTCAAGATCTCCGTGAAGCACAACGACCCGGTGGTCATGGTGCGCGCGTACGAGATCCTCGCCGAGCAGTGCGACTATCCGCTGCACCTCGGCGTCACCGAGGCGGGCCCGGCGTTCCAGGGCACCATCAAGTCGGCCGTGGCCTTCGGCGCGCTGCTGCGCCAGGGGATCGGCGACACCATCCGCGTTTCGCTCTCGGCACCGCCGGTGGAAGAGGTCAAGGTCGGGATCCAGATCCTGCAATCGCTGAACCTCAAGGAGCGCAAGCTCGAGATCGTCTCCTGCCCCTCGTGCGGCCGTGCGCAGGTGGACGTCTACACGCTCGCCGAGCAGGTCACCGCCGGGCTCGAGGGCATGGAGGTCCCGCTGCGCGTCGCGGTCATGGGCTGCGTCGTCAACGGTCCCGGCGAAGCGCGTGAGGCCGACCTCGGTGTCGCGTCGGGCAACGGCAAGGGCCAGATCTTCGTCAAGGGCGAGGTCATCAAGACCGTGCCCGAGCACGCGATCGTCGAGACGCTGATCGAAGAGGCCATGCGGATCGCCGAGGAGTCCGGCCAGACGATCGGCGAGGGAGAGCCCACCGTCACCGTCGGCTGAGTGGTCGAGACCACGCCAGGAACGGTCCTTTCTCCGCGAATTTTCGCCAGGAAAGGACCGTTCCCGGCGCTTGGTGGCCTCGACCTGCTGAGGTTCTCTCAGCGTGTCGTCAAGCTTGCGTTCCGTTTATGCCGCTGATCTGGCACCCTGGAGTGGTGTTGCGGCTTGCAGGTGCACGGCTGCTCGATGATCGGGACTATCCCGCGGTCCGTGCCGCGCTCGCCACAGACCCGGTCGGCAGCTGCATGGTCAGTGCCAGGGTGGAGACCGCGGGTCTCGACCCCTGGCGGCTCGGTGGCGAGCTCTGGGCCGCGGATTCCCGTCCGGTGCGCGCGGGCAGGCTCCAGGGGCTGTGCTTCTCCGGGCCGAACCTGATCCCGTTGCGCGGCAACGCCTCCGCTTTGCGTTCCTTCGCCGATCGGGCCCTGCGCCGTCAGCGGAGCTGTTCGTCGCTGGTCGGCCCGGCCGAGCAGGTGCTGGGGCTGTGGGACGAACTCGAGCCGGAATGGGGCCCAGCCAGGGAAGTCCGGCACGACCAGCCGTTGCTGGCGCTCGACGGGATTCCGTCCGTCGCCGCCGATCCGCTGGTCCGCGCGGTACGCCCGGAGGAGCTCGACCGGTATCTCCCGGCCGCGATAGCCATGTTCGTCGAGGAGGTCGGCGTCGATCCCCGCAACGGTGACGGCGGCGCCGGGTATCGCGCCCGTGTCGCGGAGCTGATCGCCGGCGGCCGGGCGTTCGCTCGGTTCGAAGACGGTGAGGTCGTCTTCAAGGCCGAGATCGGCGCGATGTCCTCCACGGTCGGCCAGATCCAGGGCGTCTGGGTGCATCCGGAACGCCGCGGCGGCGGGCTCGGCACCGCCGGGACGGCGTCCGTGGTGAACAGGCTCGTCCGCGGGATGGGCCGCACGGCCAGCCTGTACGTCAACGCCTACAACAGCCCGGCGCTCGCCGCCTATCGCAAGATCGGCTTCCAGCAGGTCGGGCAGTACGCGACGGTTCTATTTTAGAGGACACGGCCAGACCGTGTCGCGTCCGGCCGCATCGGGCCGGGGCTGGCAGGATCCGGGGCATGCCTGCAGGTCGTCGTGTCGCCGTCGTCGTGCTCGCGGGGGTGGTGGGCCTCTCGGCCGCCGGATGCGGGCTCTTCGCCGATTCCGGTCCCGAAGACGCCGTCTCGGGCTTCCTGAACGGGCTCTCCTCCGGTGACGTCGCCGCGGCGGCCTTCTTCACCGATTCGCCGGACGCCGCGCGCGCGTCCTTGGAGATGACGCGGAAGGCGCTTTCCCCCGAGTCGATCAAGGTCGCGGAAACGAAGGTCCAGCACTCGTCCGGCGAGGACAACGGGACGGCGACCTATCAGCTCACCTGGAACCTCCCGCGTGGCCGCGTCTGGACGTACAAGGCCGACGCGCAGGTCCATTCCACCCAGGACGGCTGGAAGGTGCGCTGGCTGCCCACCGCGCTCCATCCGCAGCTGGCCGCGCAGCAGAGCATCGCGCTGAAGGCGGATCCGCCGGATCTCGCGCCGGTACTGGACCGCGACGGGATGCCGTTGCTGCGCCCGCAAACGGTCGTCAGCGTCGTGCTCGACCCGGCGAAGGCGGGCGACCTGGTGGCCGTCACCGACAAACTCGGCGCGGCGCTCAACCGGTTCGAGCCCTCGGTGACCGGGCAGTCGATCCGCGACGGCGTGAAGACGCTCAAACCCGGCTCCGGCTATCCGGTGGTGAGCCTGCGGGCGAACAGCTACCAAGAGGTGAAGCCCGAGATCTACGATCTGCCCGGTGTCCGGTTCAGCCAGCAGGAAAGGCTGCTGCCGGACGACAAGAACTTCGGCAAGCAGGTGCTGCCCGCGGTCCGGTCGCTCGTCGAGGACCAGGTCGAGGGCTCGGCGGGCTGGCGCGTCGTCACGCTCGACACGGGCGGTGGCGAGATCATCGACCTGCACTCCGAACACCCCAAACCGGCGCCCGCGGTCGTCAGCACGCTCAGTGTGAAGGCGCAGGGCTCGGCGGAGCGAGCGCTCGCCCCGGTCCCGACGGCCTCCGCGCTGGTCGCGATCCAGCCGTCGACCGGCGAACTGCTGGCGGTGGCGCAGAACGCCCCGGCCGACCCGCAGGGCGCGATCGCGCTCACCGGCCGCTTCCCGCCGGGCTCCACGTTCAAGATGGCCACCGCCGTCGCGGCGCTGTCCGCGGGCACGGTGCGGGCGGACAGTCCCGTGGACTGCCCCGGCACGGCCACCTTCGAGAACCGGACGGTGCCGAACGAGGGCAAGTTCGCCCTCGGTGTGGTCCCGCTGTCCACGGCGTTCGCCAAGTCCTGCAACACGACGTTCGCGAAACTCGCGACCGACCTGCCGCCCGCCGCGCTGACCGACGCCGCGCGCGACCTCGGCGTCGGCGCCGACTTCGTGATCCCCGGCCTGACCACGATCACCGGTTCGTCGCCGCCGGCGAACACCGTCGCGCAGCGGGCGGAGAACGGGTTCGGCCAGGGGACCGTGGTGACGAGCCCGTTCGGGCTGGCGGTCGCCACCGCGACGGTCCAGGCCGGGAAGGTCCCGGTGCCGACGCTGGTGCGGGGGATGGCCACGACGTCGTCCGGGCTCGGGAAACCGATCAAGCCGGAGGTGCTCGACGCGCTGCGCGGGATGATGCGCGAGGTCGTCACCAACGGGACGGCGACGCTGCTCAAACCCTTGCCGGACGTCCGGGGCAAGACCGGGACGGCCCAGTTCGGCGACGGCACGCACTCGCACGGCTGGTTCGTCGGCTACACCGGAGATCTGGCGTTCGCGGTGCTGACGACCGACGCGGGGACGTCCAGGCCCGCGGTCGAGGCCGCCCAGCGCTTCCTGGCGGGGCTCGGTTAGCCGCCAGGTCGTAGGCTGGGCACATGTCCGTTCGCTCCCCCTTGAAGCCCGGCGTCCAGACGCCGAGGCGAGTCGTCCCCGCCAGCATCGCCCGTCCGGAGTACGTCGATCGGCCGGCGCCGAAACGCGACACGGGCAACGGGGTCCGCACCCCCGAGGTCATCGAGGCGATGCGGGTCGCGGGCCGGATCGCGGCGCAGGCGCTCGAGGAGGGCGGCAAGGCCGTCAAACCCGGTGCGACCACCGACGACATCGACAAGGTGATCCACGAGTTCCTGCTGGACAACCACGCGTACCCGTCGACGCTCGGCTACCGCGCTTTCCCGAAGTCGTGCTGCACCTCGCTCAACGAGGTGATCTGCCACGGCATCCCGGACTCGACGGTGATCGAGGACGGGGACATCTGCAACATCGACGTCACCGCGTTCATCGGTGGCGTCCACGGCGACACCAACGCGACGTTCCTGGCGGGTGACGTCTCGGAGGAGGCGCGGCTGCTGGTCGAGCGCACGCGCGAGGCGACCATGCGGGCCATCAAGGCCGTCCGCCCCGGCAGGCAGCTCAACGTGATCGGCCGCGTCATCGAGGCGTATGCGAAGCGGTTCGGCTACGGCGTCGTGCGCGACTTCACCGGCCACGGCGTCGGCCCGGCGTTCCACACCGCGCCGACCGTCCTGCACTACGAGGAGCCGTCGGTCGACACGGTCATCGAGCAGGGCATGACCTTCACGATCGAGCCGATGATCACCCTCGGCACCATCGATTACGACATCTGGGCCGACGACTGGACCGTCACCACGAAGGACAAGAAGTGGACGGCCCAGTTCGAGCACACCCTCGTGGTGACCGAGGACGGCGCGGAGATCTTGACGCTGCCCTAGGCGGGCTGAAAGGGCCCTTCACCGCATGCGATGCGGTGAAGGGCCCTTTCGTCACGTCTTATGAAGGGAAAGTCCCCTTCAGCTCTCGTCCTGCTCCACCCGGGCCAGGAGCTCGTCCAAGAAACCGCAGGCCTCACTGGCGGCCCGGTCGGCGTCGCGGTCGGCGATGGCCTCGGCGAGGCCTTCATGCCCTATCTCCGGCAGATACTCGCGCCCCGGCGTCACGTTCGACGTGGCGGCCACGCTGGCCGTGATCACCTCGGTGAGCCCGCGGTACATCTCGGTCAGCAGGGTGTTATGTCCACTTTGGACGACGGCGAAGTGGAATTCCGCGTCGAGGCGGGCGAAGTCCTCCCAATGGCCCTCGCGCAGCTCGGCGTTGCGGCGTTCGAGCAGGGAACGCAGCTCGGCGACCTCCTCCTCGGTCCGCGACACGGCCGCGAGCCGGGCGCCCTCGACCTCGAGGATGCGCCGCACCTGCAGCACCTCGCGCAGTTCCGAACCGCACAACCGCCGGATGGCGCCCGAGACCTCGCTCGTCGCCCGCACGTAGGTCCCGTCGCCCTGGCGGACCTCGAGCAGCCCCGTATGCGCGAGCGCGCGAACGGCCTCGCGGACGGTGTTGCGCCCGACGCCGAGCTGCCCCGCCAGCTCCGGTTCCGTCGGAATCCGCTGACCGATGGGCCATTCTCCCTGCGTGACGGCGTCACGCAGCTGCTCGATGACCTGATCGACCAGGCCGGCACGGCGCGTGGTGGCCAATGGCACAGCGTTGTCCCTTCATCCAATCATCCTATGTATGTGATACTAGCCGACGTGCGTGTCGACTCCCGAGAATCCGTGGCCCCGTTCGATGAAAGCCTTGAACTCGAAGGTTCGATCGAAACGGAGTGGCGACCGGGAGTGATCACCGGCGGCGTGCTGCTCGGTGTCGCGGTGATCCTGGTGGCCCTCAATCTGCGGCCCGCGATCACCAGCGTCGGCCCCATGCTCGGCGAGATGCGCGACGACCTCGGCGCCACGGCGACCTGGGCCGGCGTGCTCACCACGCTCCCCGGCCTCTGTTTCGCCGCCGCCGGACTCGCCGCGCCCCTGCTGGCCCGCCGGTTCGGCATCGGCGCGGCCATCGCGTCCGCGCTTTCGGTGCTGGCGGTCGGCCTGGTGCTGCGCGTGATCGACGGACCGTACGTCGTGCTCGGGGGAACCCTGGTGGCCACGGCGGGAATCGCCTTGGCGAACGTACTGATCCCGGTCGTCATCAAGGACTCCTTCCCGGCGCGTGTGGGCATGATGACCGGCGTGTACACCGCCGCTCTGCAGGGCGGGGGCGCCCTGGGGTCCGCGCTCACCCCTCCCTTGGAGAACGCGTTCGGCGGCTGGCGTCAAGGTCTCGGCGCCTGGTCGGTTCTTGCGGTACTCGCACTCCTCGTCTGGATTCTCGCAGCCCGTGGTGCGGGGCGTGCGCCCGTCGCGGAGGCAGGCAAGCAGGGTAGCGGGCGATCGCTCCTGCGTAGCCCCCTTGCGTGGATGGTCACGCTTTTCTTCGGCACTCAGGCCTTTTTGGCCTACGTCGTGATGGGCTGGCTGCCGGAGGTGATGATCGACGCTGGGGTGAGCAAGGGTGATTCCGGGCTGCTGCTCGGACTGATCTCGCTCATCGCCGTCCCGATCAGTCTCGTGGTGGCGCCGATGGCCGCCCGGCACAAGAGCCAGAGCCCGTGGATCGTCGGGCTCGGGGTTCCCGGCTTCGTCGGCATGGCGGGCATGATGATCGCGCCCGCCGCCTCGCCGCTGCTCTGGTGCCTCCTCATCGGGCTCGGGATGAGCGTCTTCTCGCTCGCGCTGACGGTGATCGCGCTGCGGGCGCGCACCGGCGAGGACACCGCGCGGCTGTCGGGGATGGCGCAGGGCATCGGCTACCTGATGGCGGCCGTCGGGCCGTTCCTCTTCGGGCTGCTTCACGACCTCACCCACGGCTGGACCGTGCCTTGGATCATGATGCTCGTGGTCTTCGCCGCGCAGATGACCTTCGGTGCCTTCGCCGGTCGTCGCCGCTTCGTCTGAACGCGTTCAAAAAACTTCTTGACCCGTCCCGGGGCGGAGCCATAACCTGATCGAGTTGAACCCGTTCAAAACTCGGTTCCGGGGGGTCGGTGTGGTGGAGGGACTGGCCTACGGGACGGCTCTGGCTTGTTTCGCCGCGGTGTGCGTCGCCGTGGTGCCGGAGCGGGCCCCAGCGGTGCTTTCGCCGCACGAGTTCTACCGCGCCGTTGACCGGGTGTGCGTGCGGGTGTGGAAGGACAGCGGCGCCGAGATCCAGCGCTACTGGCCGGATCCGGAGGGGGACGCCGCGACGGAGCTGCGCAAGTGGCAGCACTTCGTCGCGGTGAAGGTGGACGACGCCAAGGACGTCCTCAAGGGGGCGACGGGGGTCCGCGCGGTGCCGGGAGGGGCGGCGTCCGCGCGGGAGGAGTTCTTGGCGGCGATCCGCCGGTACATCGAGGCGGGCGAGCGGTTTTCCGGGGACGGGGCCCGCTCGGCCGCCTTGTTGGGCGCCTCGGACACCGAGATGAACGCGGTGAGCGCGCTCGCGGTGCGGAACGGGGCCGGCGCCTGCGACCGCGTCGTTTAGTCCTCTGAATGCGGCCTGGGGGAGGCGCATTCAGAGGACTGGATGTGGGGTAAGGCAAATGCGGGCACGTTGCGAAAGCCACTTTCGAGACGCCCAACGTTGTGAAAGTGGCTTTCGCAACTTCAGTGGAGGCGGCACGCGCCGCTGGCGCGGCCCTTGGTGAACCCGCGGTCGAGACGTGTCGCGAAAGCCACTTTCGAGACGTGTGATGTCCTGAAAGTGGCTTTCGCGACATGGTCGCTGAGCGGCCGCGAACGGTCTGCCGCCGCGACCCGCCGCATTCAGAGGACTAAACGCGACAGGGTGGTCAGTCCAGCGGAAGGTTCAGCAGCGCGTTCTCGACCAGCTCCGGCATCGCCGGGTGGATCCAGTACTGACCGCGCGCCATGCTCTTCGCGTCCAGCCCGAAGCTCATCGCCTGGATCAGCGGCTGGATCACCGAAGACGCCTGCGGGCCGATGATGTGCGCGCCCAGCAGCTGCCCGGTGGCCGGGTCGGCGAGCAGCTTCGCGAAACCGGTGGTGTCCTCCATCGCCCAGCCGTAGGCGATGCCGGCGTAGTCCTGATGCGACGTCACGTACGACACGCCACGCTCGCGCGCCTCGCGTTCGGTCAGCCCGACCGAGGCGACCTGCGGCGAGGTGAACACCGCGTGCGGGACGAACCGGTGGTCGGCTTCGATCCGCTCGTCCGGGTGCAGCAGGTTGTGCTGCACGACGCGCTGCTCGTGGTTCGCGACGTGCTTCAGCTCGAAGACCGACGAGATGTCGCCGAGCGCGTAGATCCCGTCGACCACGGTCTGCTGGTACTCGTCGACCACGACGTGCCCGCGCTCGCCCGTGGTCACGCCGGTGGTGGCGACGTCCAGGAGGTCGGAGTTCGGCGTGCGGCCGGTCGCGACGAGCAGCACGTCGGCCTCGACGGTTTCGGCGCCCTGGGGGCCTTCGAGATCCAGCGCGACGCCCGACGCGGTCTTGCGCGCGCGGACGGTCTTCCGGTCGAGCCGGACGTCGAACCGCTGCGCGGCCAGTTCGGTGAACCGGGCGCTGACGTCGTCGTCCTCCGACCGCAGCAGCGCGCCGGAGCGGTTGACCACGGTCACGTTCACCCCGAACGAGGCGAAGACGTGCGCGAACTCCGCCGCGATGTACCCGCCCCCGAGGATCACGATGCTCGACGGCAGCTCGTCGAGCCGCATCACCGTGTCGGAGGTGTGGTAGCCGGTTTCGGCGAGGCCGGGGATGTCCGGGATCACCGGCCGCCCACCCGCGGCCAGCACGAACTTGTCGGCGGTGATCGTCTCGGCGGGGCGGCCATCGGAGTAGCTGACCCGCAGCTCCTTGAGCCCGGTGAAGCGGCCTTCGCCCTCGTACACGGTGACGTTCTTGTTGTCCTCGTGCCCGACGCGGTACTCGCGGCCACCAGCGGCGATCGGGTCGATCCGGCCGAAGATCCGGTCGCGCACGTCGCGCCAGCGGACACCGGTCAGCTCCTCGTCGACGCCGAACTTCGACGACGTGGCGGGGGTGGCCGCGACGTTGGCGGCGTGCACGAACATCTTCGTCGGGATGCAGCCCACGTTCAGGCAGGTGCCGCCGAACGTGCCCTTCTCCACGATCGCCGTGTTCCAGTCCGCGAAGCGCGGGTCGAGGATCGAGTTACCCGATCCGGTACCGACGATCACCAGGTCGTAGTGGGGCACGCTGTCTTCCTTTGCGGCGGGGAGCGGGTGGTTCCGACTCTAGCCAACTCGGCCCGGCGGCCGGTTGTTCCCGGGTCAGCGTCCGGTGGAGCTGAAGTGCATCCGGTCCGTCGGTGTCGTCCAGGTGCCGCCCCAGGTCCAGCCGATCGCGGAGAAGGCGGCCACGGTCGGATCCCTGGGCGTGATCATCCCCGGCCGCCGGTTTCCCCGGTCGAGGTACGCCGACGAGAGTTCGGGCAGGACGAGGTCGCCCTTGGTGTACGGGTTGCAGAACGGGTCGACGTCGATCGCGAGCCCGTAGGCGTGCGCCGACCAGTTCGTCTGGCCGCGCGCTGGACGGCAGACGAAGGCGTTGGTGTTGTTCCCGTCACCCGTCGGGGGAGCGGTGAGTTCGGCGGGAGCGGTCACACGCATTTCCTCGATCGGGAATCGCGCGGCGAACAACTGCCCGAATACGGTGACGACGGCGTGCGCCACCGACGCGTTCACGAGCATTTCCCCGGTGTGCGCGCGGCCGTCGAAACCCCAGAACGACAACGTGAGATAGCGCAATTCGCCCGCCGCGACCGGGCAGCCCGCCTGCCAGGTGCTGCGCGCGAGGACGTCGGCGGGAACGGGATTCACCGTGCCCGCGAACCGGTTTCCGGCAGGTGGGGGAAGCAGGTCCGCGGTCGGCAGCGAACGGTTCGCCAGTACCGGAGGAGTCGGGAGGATCTGCCCGAAACCGTCACCGCGCAAGGGAAGCGGCTTCGCACCGACCTGCCAGACTGGTGCGGGCGGCGGGGCCGAGGTGGCCGGAGCCGTTGCCGCCGAAGAGGTTTCCGCGGGACCGCTGGTCACGGGCGGCGTGGGCGGCGTGGGCGGCGATGGACTCGAACACGAGAAGAGCAGAAGGGCCGTAGCCGCCAGAATCGTCGCCGTAGCCCGCACGTCGTCCAGAGTGACAGATGCGTTCGGTGAGCACAGGTCCACCCGTTTCAGTGACACCGCATCGGGCTTTCTCCGATTAGGGTATTCGCGATCGCTTGTGTACGCGCTGGAGTCGAATGACTTCCCAGGGTTTGACCGTACGTACGCCCCGGTGAAGGGACAGAACATGCCCAAGAAGTCACGTCGCACGCTGCTGCTCGCGGTCGGAGCGGTTCTCGCGACGGCCGTGATGGTGCCGGTCGCGGTCAACAGCGCGTCGGCGGACGACAGCGCGGTGAGTGGCCCGGATCAGGCCGCCCAGCCGCGGATCGTCGGTGGCGGCAAGGCTTCGCTCTCTCAGTACCCGTATGCGGTCTACCTGGCCGATCGCAGCGGCAACCAGTACTGCGGCGCGGTGATCGTCAGCTCCACGACGGTCGCGACGGCGGCGCACTGCGCGGTCGCGGTCAAACGCGCCGACGTCCGGGTGGTGGCCGGGCGGGAGGACAAGCGCTCCCGGGACGGCATCGAGCTGCGTGTCTCGCGGGTCTGGGTCAGCCCCGACTACAGCGGCAATCCCGGCAATGGCGACGACATCGCGGTGATGACGGTCAGCGGTCAGCTGCCGTACCGGCCCGCGAAGGTCGCCGACAACGGCAACGCCGACCTGTACGAGGAAGGCACGAAGGCGACGGTCCTCGGCTGGGGCCGGGTCGCCGACGGCGGCGCGCGGTCGGACTACCTGCGCAGCGCGGTCGTCCCGGTGGTCAGCGACAAGACCTGTCGCGAGGCGTACTCGGGCTACGACCCGGGCGACATGGTGTGCGCGGGCTACCCCGAAGGCGGCGTCGACGCCTGCCAGGGCGATTCGGGCGGACCGCTCATGGTCGGCGACACGCTGATCGGGATCGTGTCGTTCGGCGAAGGCTGCGCGAAGGCGGGCAAACCCGGCGTGTACACCCGTGTTTCCCACTTCGCGAACGAGATCTCCCAGCAGAACAGCCGGGGCTTGATCGGCTGATCGGTGCCTTCTTCACGTCCGATGTGCTAACAAGTGGGCGTGAGCACCGACACCCCGATCATCGAGACCACGTCGTTCCCGCTGTCCGTCGCCGGTGACGAGATCACCGCCGCACAGCTGCACGGCATCCTGCGCCTGCGCGTGGACGTGTTCGTCGTCGAGCAGGACTGCGCCTATCACGAGATCGACGGACGCGATCTCCTGCCCGGCACCCGGCACCTCTGGATCGGGGGTTCCGTCGCCGTCGATTCGTACCTGCGGGTGTTGCAGGACGCCGGCGGCACCTTCCGCATCGGCCGGGTGTGCACGGCCGTCCGCTCACGCGGCAAGGGACTGGCGGGACGGCTGATGGAGACCGCGCTCGCGGGGATCGGGGACGCGCCGTGCGTCCTCGACGCGCAGACGTACGCGACGAGTTTCTACGCCAAGTACGGCTTCGTGGCCGAAGGCGATGAGTTCCTGGAGGACGGGATCCCGCACATCACGATGTGGCGCCGGGAGGCGCCGTAGCCGTGATCACCCCGACCGCGCGGTCCACGTCGGCCTCGGTGAGGTCGGCGCGCGCGGTCAGGCGCAGGCGAGAGATGCCGTCGGGCACGGACGGCGGCCGGAAGCAGCCGACCCGCACGCCCTGATCGGCGCACGCGGCCGCCCACGCGACCGCCGCCTCCGGAGACGGCGCCTGCACCGAGATCACCGCGGCGTCCGGGAGACCGACCCGGAAACCCGCCGATTTCAGCTGCATCGCAAGGTTTCCCGCGGCTTCCGTCACCTTGGTGGCCAGCTCCGGCTCGGCCTTCAACGCGCTGAGGGCGGCCAGCGCGGCGGCGGCACTGGCGGGCGCGAGCCCGGTGTCGAAGATGAAACTGCGCGCGGTGTCCACGAGATGCTTGATCACGCGACGCGGCCCGAGCACCGCTCCGCCTTGCGCCCCAAGGGATTTCGACAGCGTGATCGTGGTGACGACGTCCGGCGCGCCGGAGAGCCCCGCCGCGTGGACGGCGCCGCGGCCGCCCTCGCCGAGGACGCCGAAGCCGTGCGCGTCGTCGACGAGCAGTGACGCGCCGTGCTCCCGGCAGACACCGGCGAGCTGCTCCAGGGGGGCGATGTCGCCGTCGACGGAGAACACGGAATCGGTGACGACGAGCGCACGCGGTTTGCGGCGGGTCGCCAGCGCGTGCTTGAAGGCGTTCGGGTCGCTGTGCGCGACGGCGGCGATGTCCGAGCGGGACAGCCGGCAGCCCTCGATGAGCGAGGCGTGGATGTACTTGTCCGTGACGATCGCGGAATCCGCGCCGGACAGGGCCGTGACGGCGCCGAGGTTCGCGGTGAAACCGGACGAGAAGACCAGCGCGGCCTGAGCGCCGCAGAAGCGGGCGAGCTCGTGCTCGAGTTCGGCGTGGACCTCGGTGGTGCCGGTGACGAGACGGGAGCCGGTCGCCCCGGCGCCCCAGCGCAGCGCGGCCGCGGCCGCCGCACCGGCGACGCGCTTGTCCCTGGCGAGCCCGAGGTAGTCGTTGCCGGCGAGGTCCAGCTCCGGTTCCTGCGCCTGCCGGATGCGCAGCTTGCGCACCAGCCCGGCCTCGGCCCGCTTCTCAGCCTCCACGTCGAGCCAGTCGAAGACCTGGTCGGGCGGGAGGTTCTGGGAGGCGGGGCCGGGAGAAGTCACGCCCCGCAGTCTCCCATCCGGCGTTTCCCGTTGGACGTGGTGGTCCCCACAGCGAACGCGATGAACGGGCCGTGCCTTGCGGAATTCGCAAGGCACGGCCCGTTCATGGCACTAGCCGCCGGGAGAACCGGCTTCAGTTGTGTCAGCTGTCGTAGCTGCGACGCGGGCGTCCGCCCGGACGCTGCGGACGGCCGTTGCCGCCACCGGACTCGCCACGACGCGGGCGGCCGCGGAAGCCGCCGGGACGGCCGCCTTCGCGGTGACCGTGACCCTCGCGGGAGCCCTGGTAACCACCGCGGTCGCCGCCGCCGTAGCCGCGGCCACCGCCACGACGCGGGGACTCGCGACGACGCTCGACGACCGGCTCGCCGCTGGGCTGCTGCGCACCGGTGATACGAGCGAGCTCGGCGTCACCCGGGCGGACCGTGGTCTGCTCGGCGCGGACACCGGCGCGGTCGGTCATCCGGCGCACCATGCGGCGCTGGTCGTGGGTGACCAGCGTGACCACGACACCGGACGCCCCGGCGCGGGCGGTGCGGCCGGCGCGGTGCAGGTAGTCCTTGTGGTCGGCGGCCGGGTCCACGTGCAGCACCAGCGAGATGTCGTCGACGTGGATACCGCGCGCGGCGACGTCCGTGGCGACGAGGACGGGCGCGAAGCCCTCCTTGAAGTCCGCGAGGACGCGGTTGCGCTGGCCCTGGGTCTTGCCGCCGTGCAGGGCGGCCGCGTGGACGCCCTTCTCGCGCAGGCGCTCGGTGAGGCGGTCCACGTGGTGCTTGGTGCGGACGAACATGATCGTGCGGCCCTCGCGGGCACCGATCTCGGTGATGATGTCCTGCTTGTCCTGGTGCGACACCTGGAACACGTGGTGGTCCATGGTGGTGACGCTCGCGGTCGACGGGGCGACCGAGTGCGTGACCGGGTCGGTCAGGTACGCGCGGACCAGCCTGTCGACGTCACCGTCGAGGGTGGCCGAGAACAGCAGGCGCTGGCCGCGGGCCGGGGTCAGGTCGAGGATCTCGCGGACCTGCGGCATGAAGCCCATGTCGGCCATCTGGTCGGCTTCGTCGAGCGCGACGAAGTTGACGTCGGACAGCGACGCGGTGCCCTGGCGGACGTGGTCCGACAGCCGGCCGGGGGTGGCGATCAGCAGGTCGACGCCGCGGGAAAGCGCGTCGGCCTGGCGGGTGAAGGCCATGCCGCCGACGGCGGTGCGGCACCACAGGCCGAGGGACTTGGCCAGCGGGGTCAGCGAGTCGGCGACCTGCATGGCCAGCTCGCGGGTCGGGACCAGGATCAGCGCGCGCGGGTGCTTCGGACGGGCGCGGCCGCCGTTGAGCCGGGTCAGCATCGCGAGGCCGAAGGCCAGGGTCTTGCCGGAACCGGTCTGGGCGCGGCCGAGCACGTCGCGGCCGGCGAGCGCGTCGGGGATGGTCGCCGACTGGATCGGGAACGGGGAGGTGATACCGGCGTCGGCCAGAGCGCGCAGCAGCGGCTCGGGAAGGCCGAGTTCCGCCCAGGTCGTCGCCTTGACCGTCTCGACGGCGTCTTCACGCAGCATCGCGTCACCCGCGGGGCGGGTGCGCGGCTTGCGGTGCTGACGCGCCGACGGTGAGACGTGGCCGGAGTTGAACGTGACTGTCACAAATGCCTCTCGGACGTGGCACGTCGCAAGGAGGCCCGGGCTGCCCGCACGCAGGCAAGGCAAGATGGTGTGCACAGATGGGCGTTCACAGGGACGAACCCGGCACACCGCGTCTGCGTGACACCGCGCGCCAATTGGTTGATACGGATACCGCGAGCCATTCGGTTGGCTTTGGAGGCGACGGACACCACTCATCCACGCCGCCGGTTGCGGTCTGTCACTACTGTACCGGACCGTTATCCCGCCTCCCAACCGGAGGGACCGATTGTGGGCAGGGTCTCCACCTCGGGGTCTTTCCCGGCGTGATCGTGCCGGGAAAGACCCCTTCGAGACACTGTGGACGGTCAGCGGAGACCGGCGATCTCCTGCAGCTCCTCGATCAGCTCCGGAATCGCCGTGACCCGCTCCGGCAGCCCCCGCGAGTGGAACCACGTCGCGATGTTCCGCACGTCCCGCGCGAGGAACTCCAGCCCGCCGGGATTGGCCACGATGTCGACCACCTGCGGCAGATCGATCACCATGATCCGCTCACGGTGGACGAGCAGGTTGTACGCCGAGAGGTCGCCGTGCGCGAGCCCCTGCGACGCCAGCAGTTCCAGCATCGCCGAAGTCTGGAACCACAGTTCCCGCAACTGATCGGGCTCCGGCCGGACCTGTGCCAGCCGCGGCGCGGCCGTCTCGCCGTCACCGAGGAATTCCAGCAGCAGTTCGGTGCCGTCGCGCTGTACCGGATACGGCACCGGCGCGCCGACCGTCCACAGTCTGCTGAGCGCGCCGAATTCCGCCACGGCCCACTGTTCGGCGATGAGGTTGCGGCCGAAGCTGCTTCGCGACTCCATAGCCCGCATCTCCCGCGAACGCCGCATCCGCCTGCCTTCGAGGTAACCGGCGTCGCGATGGAACAGGCGGTGCTCGCCACTGCGGTACCGCTTGGCGGCGAGCACGACGCCCTCGGTGCCGGGCAGGTTGCGCCGGACGAGATGGACGTCCGCCTCCTTGCCGGTTTTGAGGATGCCGAGCTCGGTGTCGACCGCCGCCAGTTCGGTGATCACCCAGTCCGGGCGCGGCAACGGCCCGTGCTCCGCTTCTCCCCAAGTGCTCCAGCGGTCGGCGCCGTCGGGGATGGCGGTTTCGGTGTAGGCGTCCTCACGCAGCCGGGCGAGCCGGACGCGTTCGGCCTCGGTGAGCCGCCCGCCGCGGGTGGGTTCGGGTTCGTCGTCGAAACGGGCACGACGGGTGCGGCTCGGACGGTTGTAGGTTTCGTCTTCGAGATCGTGCTTGCGCACTGGTGGGTTCTCCTGGTTCAGGGATGCCCCACCGGGCGAGCGTCGTGGCTCAGCCTCGAGGGGCGAGTGGATGGGGGCGGACGACGCCCCGGACAGTCATCAGCACGAGGCACCTCCCAGTCGCATCCACCGGCTCCCTGCCGGATCGCGCACGATCATCGCGGACGCCGTGAGGCGTGCGCAACCGAATTAATTCTCGTGAGTGCACCGGCCGGCTCGACGTGTCGCGAAAGCCACATTAGGGACATCAGACCACGCGCAAGTGGCTTTAGCGACAAGCCCGCCCCACAGA
>NZ_JBIWKX010000001.1:0-125246 GCF_044765885.1 Amycolatopsis sp. NPDC102389 | reverse complement strand
CCTCCCCCCCCGGTGCTTACTGCACCATGTCTTCTTAGCGCGGCGCCCCCCCCCCCCCCCCCCCCCCCCCCCCCCCACGCCCGCCCCTCTGATGCCGGGGGCGGCGCCTACGCCGACCGCAGCCCCGCGAGCTCGCTCCGCGACCGCACCTTCAGCTTCCGCAGGACACTCGCGACGTGCTGTTCCACCGTGCGCCGGGACAGGAACAGCACTTCGGCGATCTCCCGGTTCGTGTGCCCGGCGGCCAGGAGGCGGGCGACGTCGCGCTCGCGGGGGGACAGTTCGTCGCCGTAGCCCCGGCGGCCGCGCCGCGAGGGGGCGACGGCGCCGGTGGACCGGAAGGCGTGCCGGCAGCGCGCGGCGTCGCGTGTGGCGCCGAGGTGGTCGAAGGTCTCGGCGAGCGCCGCGAACGTCTCGGCGACGTCCTCGTCGCGGGCCAGGCGGCAGCGCGTGGCCCGTTCGGCGATCAGCGCCGCGTGATACGGCGCGGGGAGGGCCTCGAACCGGGTCCGTGCCTGCTCGAAGGCCTCGATCGCCTCCGCGTGCTCGCCTCGGGACGCCGCGATCAGCCCGCGGTTCGCGGCGAGCGCGGCCCGGGTCGACGGTGCGTCGAGGTCGCCGATCTCGCGTTCGAACTCGTCGGTCAGCGCTTGTGCTTCGGCGTCCCGTCGGGTGGCGCAATACGCGTCGACGGCGGCCATCAGCAGATCCGCGCCCCAGGCCCAGACACCCTTGGCGCGCAAGAGTTCCAGCCCCTTCTCGGCCTGTGTGACGGCGGCCTCGCCGAGGTCCTGCGCGAGCAGCATGCCCGCCATCCCGGCGTGCGCGGCGATCGCGACCGGGGTGAACGCGTTCTCGGGCTGATCCGCCGCGGTACCGGCGAACCGGGCCGCGGCCTCGTCCCATTCGCCGCGGGCGGCGGCGAGCAGGCCCAGCACCAGGCACAGTTCGCTGGTCACCGGCAAGAGGTCGCGGTACTCGTCGATCAGCGCGCCGGCCCGTTCGGCGAGGCCGTCCCAGTTCCCGGTGAGCCAATCGGTGTGGACGGCCGTCGCGCGGGCGGTGCTGACGACGTACGGCGCCCCGCAGTCGGCCGCCAGCTGCATCCCGCTGCGCAGCAGGCTCTTCGCCCGCCGGTGGTGGCCGGTCCAGGCGCAGGCGTCGGCGCTGTTGCAGTGCAGCCGCGCCAGATGCCGCTGTTCGTCGGCGGAACCGACGGTGGTGGGCGCCCGGTCCAGCATGTCCCAGCCGCGCGCGTCCCCGATGTGCAGCCGTGACGCCGTGTTGTTGGCCAGCAGGATGATCTTCAGCCGCCGGTCGGTGGCCCGGTCGATGAGCTCGTCCACCCGGTCCATCCAGCGCCGGTGCTCCCGCAGCGGGGTCGCGCCGACCCACGGCTGGGCGAGGACGCCCATCCCGCGGCCCGCCAGATCGGGCCGGTCGGCGAGGTCGTTGACGGCGATCTCGATCTCGGTCCTCGCCGCCTCCAGCCCGCCCGCCTGGCGCACCAGCAGAAGCCCGAGCCCCAGCCGGACCTCGCCGCTCAGCCGCCCGGACAGCCTGCCGTCGGTGAGCAGCCGCTCCAGTGCCGGGACGACTTCGGTCTGGGCGAGCCCGTTGCACGCCACCGAACTGAACTTGACCGCCAGTCTGTCCACATCGGACGGTTGAAGGCCCGGCTCGTCGAGCAGGGTGCGGAGCAGATCCGTCGCGGTGGCGAGGTCGCCGACCGTCGACGCCTGATCCGCGGCGGCTTCGCCGTACTTCAGGGCACCTGCCCGGTCGCCCGCCTTCCGGCAGTGTTCGGCCAGCCGCACCAGGGATTGCGGGAGGCGGTCGCGCAGCAGCCGCGCGGCCCGCCGGTGCAGTTCCTGGCGATCGGGGCCGGGGATGGTGCGGTACGCGGCCTGCTGCGCGAACGCGTGCCGGAAGCCGTACGTGCCTTCACCGGTCTCCACGAGGACATGGCGTTCGAGCGCGAGGACGAGCGCGCGGCGGGCGCGGTCGGGGGTGAGCGCGGCCGCGGCGGCCAGCAGGTCCGAAGTGGACGGTGTCGCGAGGACCGCCGCGGCTTCGGCGATCCGCCGGGCGGCGGGCGGCAGCGCGATGAGACGTTCGACCGTCGCTTCCCGCAGCAGCGCCGGGACTTCGACCGTGTCGAGCAGACGCCGCGCGGTCGCGCCGTCGGCGTGCACCGCGCCTTCGACGCCGCCGATCGCGCGCACGATCTCCTCGACCACGAACGGGATCCCCGCGGTCCGTTCGTGCAGTCGCCCGGCGAATTCGGCGGAGACGTTCGCTTCGCCGAGCAGGGCCGAAACCAGTGCCTGGACGCCTTCGCGGTCCAACGGCCGGAGGGTGACGAGCGTGTGCGCGGTGCCGGGCGCGGGCCGGTAGGCGCTGCCGAGCGGGATACCGCCGGGGGTCTCCTCGCGCCGGTACGTGAGCAGGAGCGTCAGCCCCGTGGGCGGGTCGGTCATCAGGAACCGCAGCAGGCGGCGGGAACCGTCGTCCGCCCAGTGGAGGTCTTCGATGAGGAGGACGTGCGGGCCCAGCGAGCCGAGCAGTTCCCGGACGGCGCGGAAGAGCTGGTGGCGTTCGGCCCTCGGATCGCCGGGCCTTGGCGGCGGTTGAGGCAGGAACGCCGCGAGTTCGGGCAGGTAGGGCGCGAGGACACCGGTCACCGGGTTGAGGTCACGCGCCGGGCGGACGTCCTTCAGCGCGTCGAAGACCACGCCGTACGGAAAGGGCTCGCGCAACGGCTGACAGGTCGCGGTGAGGACCGGCCGTCCGGCCAATTCGGCGCAGGCCAGCAGTTCGGTGGCGAGCCGGGTCTTGCCCACCCCCGCTTCCCCTTCGAGCATGATCACCGACGGCGAGCGCAGCGCGCCGTCGAGCAACTCGCGTAATTCCGCCTCACGGCCGACGAGCACGGGCGAACTCGTTCTGCGTCCGCAGCCACCGATCACCATTGCCGGGTCACCCCCGCTTCACGAACCACACCGTTCGAGTGAACGCAGCTTAAGCGCGGTTTCGGTGATCACGGAACCCGCTCGGACGGTCACCCGACTTTCGTAGGGACGGGGGATTTCGCCATTAGATACGTAGTCCTACGGACCGTTGCCTCGCTTGTTCGCGCAGGTCCCGCCACCCGAAAGTGATTCCAGCGTGACTGCACGTCACGACGCCGGCCTGGACCACCGCCGGCGTGAACCACCTGTTCGAGTGAACGGAGCTCAGGAAATGCGTGGAGAACTTCGACGTCGCCGGATCGCGGGTGCGGTGCTCGCCGGGGCCTGTGCGGCGGCCACGGTCGCCCTCGCCGGACCGGCCACGGCCGCCGAGGGGCAGATCCGCGGCGCCGGTGTGCCGGGAGCCGTCACGGACGGGTACATCGTCTCGCTCAAGAGCGGCGACGCGGGCCTCGCGGCCAAATACGGCGGCCAGGTGAAGGCGACCTACACCGCCGCGCTGAACGGCTTCTCGGCGAAGATGACCGAGGCGCAGGCGAAACGCCTCGCCGCCGACCCGAACGTCGACTTCGTCCAGCAGGACGCCGTCGCGCACATGACCGGCACCCAGACCAACCCGACCTGGGGCCTGGACCGGATCGACCAGAAGAACCTGCCGCTGGACAAGAAATACACCTACCCGAACAACGGTTCCGGGGCGACGGTCTACGTCCTCGACACCGGCGTCGACTACCGCCAGTCCGAATTCGGCGGCCGCGCGACCAGCGGGTACGACTTCATCGACAACGACAGTGACGCCCGCGACTGCCAGGGTCACGGCACGCACGTCGCCGGCACGGTCGGCAGCGCCACCTACGGCGTGGCCAAGGGTGCCAAGATCGTCTCGGTCCGCGTGCTGAACTGCCAGGGCAGCGGCCAGTACTCGCAGATCATCTCCGGCATCGACTGGGTCGTGAAGAACGCCAAGGGCCCGTCGGTGCTCACCATGAGCCTCGGCGGACCGGCCGACTCCGGAGTGGACGCCGCCGTGCGCCGCGCGGTTTCGGCGGGCATCACGAACACCGTGGCCTCCGGGAATTCCAATACGGACGCCTGCTCCACCAGCCCGGCCCGCGTGCGTGAGGCCATCACCGTCAACGCCACGCAGAGCGACGACCGCCGGTCCTCGTTCTCGAACTACGGCAGCTGCACCGACATCTTCGCGCCGGGCACCAGCATCACCTCGCTGCGCAACGGCGGCGGCACCCAGCAGATGAGCGGTACCTCGATGGCGACGCCGCACGTCGCCGGCGCGGCCGCGATCTACCTGACCTCGAACCCGTCGGCCACCCCCGCCGCCGTCGCCTCCGGTCTCGCCAACGCCGCCACCAGCGGTGTCGTGACGAGCCCGGGCACCGGTTCGCCCAACAAGCTGCTGAACGTGGCGGGTCTCTGATGCGCCGCGGCGTGCGGGCCGGTGTGGTGGCCGTCGCGGCCACCGCGCTGGCCGCGCTCGCCGCGGGCAACGCCCTCGCCGCGGAGGCGGAAGGCGTTGTCGTGCAGGCGAAGCAGCACTACGGAGATCAGTACATCGTGGCACTCCACGATGTCGGCACCATGGCGGTCGAGCAGTCCTCGGCCGCGCTGACGGGCCGCTACGGCGGGGAGGTCCGGTCGGCGTACAAGAACGTGCTCCGCGGGTTCTCCGTCAAGGGCATGTCCGAACAGCAGGCCCGGCGGCTCGCGGCCGATCCGGCGGTCAAGGCGGTGTATCAGGACGGCACCGCGCGTGCCGTCGGTACCCAGACCAACCCCACCTGGGGCCTCGACCGGATCGACCAGAAGAACCTGCCGCGCGACAAGAGCTTCACGTATCCGAACACGGGCGAGGGCGTCACCGCGTACGACCTCGACACCGGGATCAACCCGGAGAACCCGGAGTACGAGGGGCGCGCGTCCATCGGCAAGGATTTCGTGGGCGGTAACGGGAAGGACTGCAACGGGCACGGCAGTCACACCGCGGGCACCATCGGCAGCAAGACCTACGGCGTGGCCAAGAAGGTCAAGCTCGTCGGGCTGAAGGTGCTCGGCAACGACTGCTCGGGCAACGGTCCGGATTCCGCCATCGTCGACGCGGCCGAATGGCTGACCGCGAACGGCACCAAACCGGCGGTGGCGAACCTGAGCCTGCGGATGGACCAGGTCGGGCTCGGCGACGACGTCATCAAGAAGTCCATCGCGGCGGGCTTCGTCTACGCGGTGGCGGCGGGCAACGAGAACCAGGACGCCTGCAACGTCAGCCCCGCCCGCATCCCCGAGGCGATCACGGTCGGCGCCTCGGACGAGAACGACAACAAGTCCTCGTTCTCCAACCACAGTTCGTGCGTGGACATCTTCGCCCCTGGCAGCAACATCACGTCGCTGTCCACGTCCAACGGTGGTTCGGCGAACATGAGCGGGACGTCGATGGCCACGCCGCACGTGGCCGGGGCGGCGGCGCTGTACCTCGCCGCGAATCCCGGTGCCACCGCGCGGCAGACGCGGGACGCGCTGGTGAACAACGCCTCCGACGGCGTGCTCAAGGGACTGCCGTCCGGCACGGTCAACAAACTGCTGAACGTGTCGTTCATCGGCGGCGGTGGCCCCACGCCGACGTGCGGGGCCAAGTCCAACACGACACCGGTGTCCATTCCGGACGCCGGTGACGCGGTGACCAGTTCGGTGACGCAGGAAGGCTGCGACGGCAAGGCGTCGGCGACGCTGCCGGTCAAGGTCGACATCGCGCACACCTACACCGGTGACCTGGCGATAGACCTGATCGGGCCGAGCGGTGCGGTGTTCGGCCTCAAGCAGGCGGGAGGGATCGGCGAGGCGAGCGGCGTGCACACGTCGTACACGGTGAACGCCTCGTCCGAACCGGTGAACGGGACCTGGAAACTGCGGGTCCGTGACGTCTACCGGTTCGACAGCGGGACGATCGAAGGCTTCTCCATCACCTTCTGAGTCCTTGCGGACGGCGGTGCGCCGTGGTCACGATGACCGCGGCGCACTGTCGTTTTCGCTGGGAGGTCTTGGATGGAGTCCTACGATGCCGTGATCGCCGGTGGCGGGCACAACGGCCTGGTGGCGGCCGCCTACCTGGCCGGGGCGGGCCGCTCGGTGCTGGTGCTGGAACGGCGCGACGAGGTCGGCGGGGCGGCGGTCTCCTTCCGGGCCTTCCCCGGCGTCGACGTCCGGCTGTCGCGGTACTCGTACCTGGTGAGCCTGCTGCCGCGCAAGATCATCGCGGATCTCGGGCTCGGCCTCGATCTCCGGCGGCGGCGGATGTCGTCGTACACGCCCGTCGGCGACGGCGGTCTCCTTGTCGACACGGGCGACGACGGCCGTACCGCGTCGTCGTTCTCCGCGCTCACCGGGTCCACAAAGGACTTCGAGGCGTGGCGACGGTTCTACGCGATGACGTCCCAGGTCGCCGAGCGGACGTTCCCGACCCTGACCGAGCCACTGGTCTCCAGGGAGGAGCTGCGTTCGGGTATCGAGCCGGAGGCGTGGGACGCGCTTTTCGAACGGCCGATCTCGGAGACGCTCACCGGGATGTTCGGCGACGACACCGTCCGCGGCGTCGTCCTGACCGACGCCCTGATCGGCACATTCGCCGGTGCCGGCGACTTCCGGCAGAACCTTTGCCTGCTGTACCACGTGATCGGCAACGAGACCGGTGACTGGGACGTGCCGGTGGGCGGGATGGGCGCGGTCACCGGGGCGCTCGCGTCGGCCGCGCGGACGGCCGGGGCGCGGCTGGTGACCGGTGCCGAGGTGCTGTCGATCGATCCCGGCGGATCAGTGCGTTACCGGCTCGGCGACGACGAATTCACCGTGCGGGGCGGGCATGTGCTGTCGAACGTCGCGCCGCGGACGCTCGCGCGCCTGCTGGGGGAGGAACCGCCGGAAGCGCCGGAAGGCGCGCAGCTCAAGGTGAACATGGTGCTGTCACGGCTGCCGCGGCTGCGCGATGCGAGTGTCGATCCGCGAGAGGCGTTCGGCGGCACGTTCCATGTCAACGAGGGTTACGAGCAGCTGGCGACGGCCTACGCCGAGGCCGCCGCGGGCCGGATCCCGTCGCTGCCGCCGTGCGAGATCTACTGCCATTCGCTGACCGATCCGTCGATCCTCGGCCCGGCCGAACAGGCCGCCGGGGTGCAGACGCTGACGTTGTTCGGGCTGCACATGCCCGCCCGGCTGTTCGAGGGACGCAACGACGCCGCGCGTGACGAGGCTTTGCGGGCGACGTTGTCCTCTTTGGACAGTGTGCTGGCCGAGCCGATCGAGGACTGTGTGCTGCGTGCGCCGGACGGCCGGTTGTGCGTCGAGGCGAAGACACCGCTGGACCTCGAAGCCGAACTCGGGCTGCCCGCGGGACACATCTTCCACCGCGATCTTTCGTGGCCTTATGCCGCGGATGGCGCTCAGGTGGGGCTTTGGGGTGTCGAGACCGCGCATGACCGGGTGCTGGTCTGCGGTGCCGGGGCCGTGCGGGGCGGTGGTGTCTCGGGTATCCCCGGGCACAATGCGGCGATGGCGGTGCTGGCTGGTTCCTGAAGTCCGTGAAGGCCTCCTTGAGGGATCCAGAGTCCCTCAAGGAGGCCTTCACGGACTTGTCCCGCTACTGGACGGTCAGGGTGTAGACGGCGGTGGAGGTCTTGCCCGCCGAGTCCGTCGCGGTGACGGTCACCGGGTACGTGCCGCGCTGGAACGGCGCGACCACCTGCATCGTCGAGCTGCCGCCGCTCGAGATCGTCTGCGGGTTGAAGAACGGCGCGAACGGCAGCCCCTGTCCGGACGCCGACAGCTTGATCGTGCCCGTGCCGCCGGTGGCGGAAACCGTGACGTTGCTGAAGAAACCGGGCTGCGAAGTCCCGCTGGCCGGGCTCAGGCTCACCTTGAGCTCACCGGGCTGAGGACCGCCGTTGCCGACGGTCAGCGTCAGGTTCGTCGTGGCCGTGTCCGTGGTGCCCTTGCCCGAGATCGTGACCGCGTAGTCCTTTTCGGCCGTTCCGGCGGGAACCTCGATGCTCACCTTCGCCGATTCACCCGAGGTGATGGACGTGGGCTGGAACGTGGCCGTCGCGCCCTGGGGAAGTCCCGAAGCGCTGAGCTCGACCTTCTCCGCGCCGTTCTTGCCCGGCTTGCTGGTCACCGTGGCCGACACGTACTTGCCCGGCTCGACCTTGAGCGAGGACGGCGTCACCCCGAGCGAGAAGGTCTCCGGGTTCTGCGGCTCGCCGATCTGCTGCTTGACCCAGTCGCCCATGTCGTTGTTGAGCCTGCCGTAAACGCTGTACCACTTGAAGTCGCTTCGGCTCCAGGACGCGACACCGACGACCTTGCCGTCGACGATCAGTGGCCCGCCGCTGTCACCCGGCAGGATGGTGACGTGGCCGTCGCTGTAGCCGCTGCAGATCATCGTCGCGTCTTTGAAGCCGGCACCGACGCCGTTGCAGTTGCTGCCCTGGACGATCGGCAGGGTGAACTTGTGCAGTTCGACGTTGCGCGTGTCGTCGTTGAAGTCCTTCTTGCCGTAGCCGAGGCCCAGCCCGGACTTGCCCGGCTTGTTCAAGTCCGTGTCGGCCGACGTCGCGACCTTCGCGTACTGGCCGCCGGGCACCGGGATGTCGGCGTCCGTGGTGACCACCGCGACGTCGTAGCCCTGGTCGAAGTTGACGTACTTCGGGTGGGTGTCATAGCTGACGACGCCGATCCGCGTGCCGCCACCGGCGTTGAGATCGTCCAGCCCGTAAAGGAAACTCTTCTGGCCCTCCGCGGCCTTGCAGTGCGCGGCGATCAGGATCTTGCGCGGCGCGACGACCGACCCGGTGCAGGTCTGCCCCTGCGGGCGCGTCCCGCCTTCGCGCAGGCCGGCGATGATGAACGGATAGTCCCGGACCGAGGCGGGGGTGCCGCCGATGGAGTTCGTATGCGGTCCGGCGGGGATGACCGCTTGATCCGTCGGGGTGACCGCGGGCAGGTCCGCGGCGGCCGCCGGCGCGGGCAGGAGGACCGAGAGGCAGCCGAGGGTGGCGGTGGCGATCCCCAGTAGCCGTTTTCTTCTGTTCACGGTGGTTCCTTTCCAGGTGGCTGGAAATCACTTTCCGCATCCGTGCCTGGTGGAACAACCGAGGAAGAAGCCCGTAGGGGTACGGAACTAATGCGCCCCGTCGCCGGTCAACAGCTCGATACCGTGCTCCCCGGTGCGTTCGACGTCGAGGCCCGCCTTCGACAGCACGCGCATCAGCTGCTCCACAGTGGACGGTTCGCTGCGGGACTTCACCAGCTCGGCGGCCAGCCGTCCCTTGTACGCCTTGTTGAAGTGACTCACCGTGGTCCGGTTGCCCTTCGCGTCCTCGGTCACGACACGGACGGTCACCGCGTCCGGGCGGAGCTTCGCCAGCGCCGAGTAGGTGCCGGAACGCAGGTCGACGACGAGCCCGTCGATACCCTGGAGCACCGGTTCGAGAACCGGCTTCCACACGCTGCGGACGGTCCCGAGCGACGGCAGCGCGTTGCCGCCGGAAAGCCGGTACGCGGGGATCGGGTCGGTCGCCGCGACCACCCCGAACAGTGCTGAAGCCACGGCGAGGCGCTTCTCGGCCTTCGCCAGCGTCGCCTTGGTGAAGGACTTCACGTCGAGCGCGTCGTAGAGGACCCCGGTGTAGCGGCGCAGCGCGGGCATCGTGGGCGACGTCCACAGTCCGGCGTTGCGCGCGACCTCGTCGGCCTGCCGCGGCGTGATGCCGAGCGCGGCGACACTGGCCGGGACGTCACTCGCCAGTTCGGCCAGCGCGTCGGCCAGCTTCGCGCGGGTCGGGTTCAGTTCCGGGAACGACAGCGCGCCGAGGTCCAGCGGCGCGCCGGTGCCGCCGGCGGCCTTGGTTTCGGAAGGGGGGAGCAGCACGAGCACCACGGAAGCGTAACTAAATGGAGTGCGTCACTCCGAGGCGCGGCCTTAGCCTCGTCCGCATGAGCCTGACCTGGCGCCCGCTGACCTTGGACGACATGCCGCGACTGGCCGGGACCTTCGCCGAGGCGGAGCGTGCCGAGCCGATCGAGGAGCACTACAGCGCGGAGGATCTCGCCGAAGAGATCGGCTCGCCGAACGTCGACCTGCCGACCGCGACCACCAGCGCCTGGGACGGCGACACGCTGGTCGCGTACGGTCTGCTCCGGCGACGTGACGCGGCGGATCCGGTGCACATGATGCGGGTCGAGACGCTCGTCCATCCCGCGTACCGCGACGACGCGATCGCCGCGCGCCTCACCGGCTGGTTCGAGGAAGCGGGCAAGGAGATCCACGCGAAGTCCCATCCGGACGTACCGCTGGAACTGCACGCCGCGGCCAACACCAAGCAGCGCTGGCTCACCGGCGTGCTCCTGGCCGCCGGGTACGAACACGCCCGGTGGTTCGTCGACATGCGGGCCGACCTCGGTTCCCTTCCGGCGGCGAAACCGCTGCCCGAGGAGTTCCCGCTCGTCGCGTACGAGGAGAAGTACGAGGCCCTCACGCTGCGGTCCCGCAACGAGACCTTCGCGGATCACTGGGGGAGTACGGATCAGTCCCCGGAAGCGTGGCGGCATCTGGTGGTCGGCGGGAAGGACTTCCGGCCGGACCTGTCGTTCCTGCTGCTGAGCCCGGATCGTGACCGGGTGGTCGCGATGGTGCTGAGCGCGTTCTTCGCCTCCGATGAGGCCGCCACGGGCGTAAAGGAGCTGTATGTCAGCCACGTCGCGACCGACGCGGGCCTTCGCGGGCGCGGGATCGCCGGTGCGCTGCTCGGGCACACGCTCGTCCAGGCGAAGGCGAAGGGTTTCCAGCGGGCCTCGCTCAACGTCGACCAGGACAACAACCACCGCGCTCTCGGCGTCTACGAGCGTGTCGGGTTCAGCGAGTTCCAGCGCTGGGCCGGGTACGTGAAACCCGTCCCGACCTGACCGGTTGCCACCCGAAAGGGTGGATTTCGGTACAGTCGATCTCCTCGGAAAGATCGCTGGGGGTGGTAGGGCGTTGCCGGTTTCCGCACGCCTCGGCTGGCATGACCTCCCGTCGGCGACGCGTGACGCCGTCGAACGTGAGCTCGGGTCGATGGTCCGTCGTTCGCTGTGGCAGACCCCGGAATTCGACGGCGGTGTCTCGGCGCGGCTCGAGCTCGAACGCGGTCATCGCTGGGTCTTCCTGAAGGCGATCCCGGCGGGCAGCCCGCGAGCGGGCGGCTACCGGACGGAGGCCGCCATCGCGCGACGGCTTCCCCCGGAGGCGCCCACGCCGAAGCTGCTGTCCTTTGTGGACGGCGAGTGGCTGGTGCTCGCGTTCGCCGATTTCGACGGCACCAGGCCGAACCTGCGCCCGGGATCGCCGGACCTCTCCGCGGTGCTGGCCACCTTCGGCGCGCTCGGGCGCACGCTCACGCCGTGCCCGCTGCCCGACGTCCCGGACGCGCTCGACGATCTCGGCCCGCTCCTGCGCGGCTGGCGCGAACTCGCGAAGGAACCGCCGGACGATCTCGACGGATGGGCCGTCCGCAATCTCGACCGGCTCGTCCAGCTGGAGACGTCCTGGCATCCCTGGTCGGCCGGGGACACGTTGCTGCACAACGACATCCAGCCCGAATACCTCGTGCGGACCGGACCGGGCAGGGTGCTCGTCACCAACTGGCGCTACCCGGCGAGGGGAGCGGGCTGGCTCGATCTGGTCGCGCTCGTGCCGTACCTGCTCGACGCCGGACACGAGCCCGCCGACGTCGACCGGCTGCTTCGGCGTCGCCCCGTGCTGACCGGCGTCCCGGTCTGGGCGGTCACCGCGTTCGGCGTCGCACTGGCCGGGCACGCCGAACGAGCGTGCCGGTTACCGGAACCGCCCGCGACGACAGGGGTCCGCGCCGCGCAGCGCCGTCTCGCCGGGGCCATGCGCGAGTGGCTCGCTTACCGGACGCACTGGCGGTAGCGGCCCCCGCTTGACCAAAGACGGTTCTAGCCGCTCACGAGGTTCAGCGGCTCTTCCCCGGCGGCGTACCGGCGCAACTGCTCGGCGACCAGCCGCTTCGCGCGCGGGTGGAACGACGCCGACCCGCCCGCGATATGCGGCGTGATGATCACTCCCGGCGAGGTCCACAGTGGATGCCCGGCGGGCAGCGGTTCCGGATCCACGACGTCGAGCGCGGCGCGCAACCGCCCGGAGACGGTCTCGGCCGTGAGAGCCCCGGTGTCGATCGCCGAACCCCGACCGACGTTCACCACCAGCGCGCCGTCCGGCAGCGCGGCGAGTTCTGCGGCACCGAACAGGCCCATGGTCGCGGGCGTTTCGGGCAGGATCAGGACCACGATGTCGGCGGACGGCAGCAGCTCGGCCAGTTCGCCGACGCCGTGCACCCGCTCAGCGGGCCGGGCCGTGCTCGCCACCCTGGTCACGATCGCCTCGGCCGCGACCAGCTGCCGCTCGATGGCCTGGCCGATCGAGCCGTGCCCGACCAGCAGCACGCGGCTGTCGGCCAGCGAGCGCGTGTGCTCTCGCTCCCACGACGCCGTCGCCTGCTGCGCGAACCAGCGCGGCAGATCCCGCTGTGAAGCGTGGATCAGCGCCAGCGCGTGCTCGGCGACGCTGAGGTCGTGCAGGCCGCGGCCGTTGGCCAGCTTCACTCCCGCCGGCACCAGCGGGATCAGCTTCTCCACCCCGGCCGACAACGACTGCACGAGCTTCAGCGACGGAAGCCGGTCGAGCAGCTTCATCGGCTCGGCGCCGGTGTCGTACGGCAGCACGTAGACCTCGACGTCCTCGAGGCCTTCGTCCGGCAGCGGGCCCAAGCCGTCGTAGAGGCGCGCGCTCAGTCCTTCGGGCAGCTCGATGTCGGACCAGGGCAGGATGGCTCGCTCCGTCATACCGCCATTCTGACCATCGCGACCGGCGTCATCCCTCGTGGGTCGCGACGCAGAATTCGTTGCCGACGGGGTCTGCCAGCACCGTCCAGGCCATGCCCGGCATCTCGTGCCTGTCCAGTTTCTTGGCGCCCAGTCCGATCAGGCGGTCCACCTCCTTCTCCATGTCGTCCGTACCGAAGTCCAGATGGACCCGGTTCTTGCCGGCGCGCGGCTCCGGCACACGCTGGAACGCCAACACAGGCCCGTTCTCCGCCTTGGGGCTCAGGATCAGGAACTCGCCCTCGTAGTCCTGATCCACCGCCACCCCGAGCGCCTCCGTCCAGAACGCCGCGAGCCCGCGCGGATCCGCGCAGTCGATCGTGATCATGCCCAGCTCGATACCCATGGCGGCACGCTAGCGGCGCCCACCGACAAAACCGGGCGCCCGCGATAACCGGTTGAACCGGCCCGGGGCGGGGTGACTACGCTGCGCAGAACGTCTCAGCACGTAAATTCCAGCGAGGAGCCCAGAAGTGATCACCAGGATGTCGTCGTTGTTCCTTCGCACCCTGCGTGAGGATCCGGCGGACGCCGAGGTACCGAGCCACCGGCTCCTGGTACGCGCCGGCTACGTCCGCCGGGTGGCCCCGGGCGGCTACTCCTGGCTGCCGCTGGGCCTGCGGGTGCTGCGCCGGATCGAGAACGTCGTCCGTGAAGAGATGAACGCCATCGGCGCGCAGGAGATCCAGTTCCCCGCGCTGCTGCCGAAGGAGCCTTACGAGGCCACCGGCCGTTGGACCGAGTACGGCGACGCACTGTTCCGCCTCAAGGACCGCAAGGGCGCCGACTATCTCCTCGGCCCGACGCACGAAGAGCTCTTCGCGCTCACCGTGAAGGGTGAATACAGCTCGTACAAGGACTACCCGGTCGTCCTGTACCAAATCCAGACGAAGTACCGCGACGAGGCGCGTCCCCGCGCCGGCATCCTGCGCGGCCGCGAGTTCGTCATGAAGGACTCCTACTCCTTCGACCTCGACGACGAGGGCCTGAGCAAGTCGTACGAGCTGCACCGCCAGGCCTACACCAAGCTGTTCGACCGCCTCGGCATCGAGTACGTCGTCGTGAAGGCGACCTCCGGCGCGATGGGCGGCTCGGCCTCCGAGGAGTTCCTCGCCGTCGCCGAGACGGGTGAGGACACCTACGTCCGCAGCACCGAATCGGGTTACGCGGCCAACGTGGAAGCGGTCACCACGCCCGCTCCCGAGGCGAAGCCGATCGAAGGCATGCCCGAGGCGAAGGTCCACCACACGCCGGACACCCCGACCATCGAGTCCCTGGTCGCGTTCCTCAACAACGCCGACCTCGGCCGCACCTTCACCGCCGCGGACACGCTCAAGAACGTCCTGGTGAAGACCCGTCAGCCGGGCGCGAAGGAGTGGGAGCTGCTGGCCATCGGCCTCCCCGGAGACCGCGAGGTCGACACGAAGCGCCTCGAAGCGTCGCTCGAGCCCGCCGAGTTCGAGCTGCTCGAAGAGGCCGACTTCGCCAAGAACCCCTTCCTCGTCAAGGGCTACATCGGCCCGAAGGCGCTGAAGGACAACGGCGTCCGCTACCTGCTCGACCCGCGCGTCGTCGACGGCACCGCCTGGGTCACCGGCGCCGACGAGCGCGACCACCACGTGGTCGACCTGGTCGCGGGCCGCGACTTCACCGGTGACGGCACGATCGAGGCCGCCGAGGTCCGCGAGGGCGACGCGTCGCCCGACGGCAAGGGCACCCTGGTCGCCGCGCGCGGTATCGAGATCGGGCACATCTTCCAGCTGGGCCGCAAGTACGCGGACGCGTTCGAACTCGACGCGCTGGGCCCGGACTCCAAGCCCATCCGCATCACCATGGGTTCGTACGGCGTCGGCGTCTCGCGGCTGGTCGGCGTGCTCGCCGAGCAGAACCACGACGATCTCGGCATCGTCTGGCCGCGCGAGGTCTCGCCGTTCGACGTGCACGTCGTCATCGCGGGCAAGGACGAGACGGTCGCCGCGGGTGCGGAGAAGCTCGCCGCCGAACTGGACGCCGCCGGCATCGAGGTCGTCCTCGACGACCGCAAGGCCACCCCCGGCGTGAAGTTCGCGGACGCCGAACTCGTCGGCGTGCCGACGATCCTCGTCGTCGGGCGCGGCCTGGCGAACGGTGTCGTCGAGGTCAAGGACCGCCGCACCGGCGACCGCGAGGAGATCGCCGTCGACGCGGTCGTCGAGCACCTGGTCAAGCTCGTCCGTTCGTGATCTTCGGCAAGAAGCGCGGGGATTCCCCGGGCTACGAGGACAACGCGGCGCTGGACGGGTTCGGGGGCTATCAGCCCTCGGACTCGTCCGGCTACACGCCGCCTTCCGAGACCCCGGCTCCGGTCGAACCGGAGCCGCAGAAGCCCGCGAAGCAGCCGATGTCGCGGAGCGGGCGTAGGGCCATGTACGGCTTCTTCGCGACGCTCGGCGTCATCGCCGTCGCCGCGCTCGCGAACAACGGCGACAGGTCCTCGGAAAGCAGCGCTCCGACGACCCGGGCTCCGCTCGTCTACACCCCTTCGCCCCAGGTCGTCGCGCCGCCGGTGACCGAAGGCTGGCAGTCGGTGGCGGGGAAGGACGGCGTCTACGCCTACGACGTCCCGCCGAACTGGACGCCGAAACCCGGCACGATCCACGGCTGGGAGAAGGGCACCCAGGTCCCGGGCGTCACCATGGTCGCCAGCGCCTTCGTGGGGGAGGGCTACTGCCCGCAGGAGAAACGAAGCAGGCTCGGCGGCAGCGGCGTGGTGAACGTGAAGGTCGCCGATCCGCTCGCCGCGGCGAAGAAGGCGGTCGACGACCTCGCCGTCAGCGCCTACAACCCCGAAGACGGCCCCCTGACGGCCAAGATCACCGCGGAGCCACCCCAAACGACCGAGTTCACGCTCGGTACCGGTAAGAAGGTCGCCGCGAGCATCGTCCTCGCGGAGGTCGTCACCCCGCCGGGAGCGTGCGGCGCCCACCGCGCCCTGGTCGGCGTGATCGCGCCTCAGCTGGGTGAAGCCTCGGCGGCCCTGGCCGTCTATTCGGGCCAGGACGCGCCGGGCGGAGCGGACCGCGAGCTGATCCTGAAGATCCTCAAGACCTACCGGGGTGTCCCGGAGGCCGACCGCAAGACCATCACGCCGCCGCCTTCGACGTTGCGTTGAGGCTGCGGGTCCGCCGCTTGGCGCTGAGGCTTCTTACCCGACCGCGCGAGCTTCGCCAGCCGCAGCAGCCCGGTGTTCGGCAGGTAGGCCCGGCCCAGCGCGATCCCGATCCGCGGCAGATCCGCCTCGTCGCGGAACGCGAGGTACAGCGGCACGTGGCGCGGCTGGAACTTCGCCTTGAACGCGTGCAGGGAACGGAAGCCGTAGAAGGGCTCCATCATCGTGCCGAGCGCGTCGAGCACCCGCTCGACGGCGTGCGCGGGTTCGCCGGAGCTCGCCAGAGGGGCGCCGGACAGCGAAACGAACTTCGCGCCTTCTTCGCGGAAGGCCAAGCACGACGACGCGATCAGGAACTCCATCGAAGGGCGGAATCCGTCGGCGCGTTTGCGCATGACGTCGAGCGTCCAGCCGCCGACCGCGCCCGCGCCGGTGTACACCGGCAGCCACGACGTCACACCGTGGACGACGCCGTCGGCGTCCACCGCGAGACCCACGCGGGTCTCGGGGTCCATCGCCTCGTCGACCCCGCCGAGGGTGAAGCCCATCTCCGGCATGCCCTTGTCGCTGATCCACTCCTCGGAGATCGCGCGGACCTGCGAGATCACCGAGCGCGGCTGGTCGGCGAGCCGGACGAGCCGGAACTCGATGCCGTCCTTCTTGGCGCGGTTGAGCGCGGTCCGCACGTCCTGCCAGCGCTTGCCGCGGAACTCCAGCGTTTCCAGTTCGATCAGGGTGTCCTCGGCGACCTGGACCTGCTTCCAGCCGAGCTCCTCGGTCTTGGCGGTGGTGTCGCCGGTGGCGGAGAACAGGCACGGCACGAGACCGGTGTTCTCGCACATCGTGATGAACTCGGCGATCGTGCGGTCGGCGGCGCCGTCCGGGGCGATCGGGTCGCCGAGGGCGATGGCGACCCCGGCGTGGCGCCGGTAGGCGAGATAGGACTTGCCGTCCGCGGCCACGAAGTACGAGTTCTGCGGCCAGGTCGTCATCCACGAAAGCGTGCTTCCGCCGTGACGGCTGAGCAGCGTGCGGGCCAGCGCGGGGTTGCCCATCCGGCCGAGACGGCGGCGCTTCCGCCGCGACGGCACGCGGAAGGCGCCGCGCGAGGAGACCAGCAATGCGAATTCGACCGTCCACAGCAGGTTGTCCACGAAGAACAGCGGCGGATCCATCAGGTCGGCGTCCTCGCCGAAGAGCTCCGCGACGGTGAGCACGCCGCCGTAGACCATCACCTGCAGGATGACGAACGAGGTCAGGATCATCGCGCACCACCAGGCGACCTGGCTGCCCTTGCGCAGGCCGTTCATGATCGGCACCACGATCAGGCACAGGATGACGACTTCCCAGGTGGACAGCGAAAGCTCTTCGGACGAACCGAAGGGACCGTTGCCCGGTACGAAGGACATCACCAGTTCGGCGACCGTCAGCACCAGCAGACCGGCCACGACGTAGAACCGCCACTCGCGCAGGCTCGGCCTCCGCTCACGCGCGGAGTCCTTGGCGCCGAGGAACTTCCGTCCGAACGGCAGCGCGAGGACGAGGGCGAAGAAGTGCACGAGATCGGCGAGCGTGCCGACGAAGATGATCGCGATCCCGGCGTAGACGCACAGCCCGGCGCGTAACCGCAGGCGCCACGGCGGGCGCAGGGTGGCGCTGGCGACCGCGACCGCGGCGAGCGCGCCGCCGGAGAACCCGACGTCGAGGCTGCCCGCGACGCGTTCCGCCCATTCCCAGCCGGAGTTGCGGCTCAAGGCCAGGAACTGGACCGCCACCAGGACACTGACGAACTGGCCGCCGATGGCGACGGCGATCGCCCGCCGCGTGCCGAGCCGCCATTCCGCGAACCCGGCGAACAACGCGAAGCTGAGCACCATCGGCAGGTAGTACAGCGGGACGACCGCGAACAGCGGTCCGGTGAACAAGGTCCACCACCGGCCTGCTTCGAGTGACGGCAGCCCATACGCGATGTACGGGTACACCGCGCGGTCCTCGGCGGCCGACCAGAGCGCGCCCGTGGCCAAGGCGAGCGCGAGCATGGTCACCGTGACGAGGGTGGTGAAAGGCAGCCGGTGCCTCAGCACCGTGGCGATCTTGTGCGTCCGGCCCGGCGCGGCCGTCCCGCTTCCCCCTTTTGGCATGGGACTCAAATTAGGGGTGGGAGGTGCCCGGACACATCCGGCACGGGACCCATATTTCCCTTAGGGGAGTGCTACTCGCGACGGATGCTCTCACCCATCTTGAGGACGACACCGCGGGCCAGCGCACCGGGGATCCCCTGGTCCGCCAGTACCAGAAGGACGTGGTAGCGGCCCGATCCGGGCAGTGCGCGCAGCGGGAGGGCGATGGCGGTGATCGTGACCGAAGGCGCCGGGCACGGCCCGTCCTGGGCGGGGACGACGGTGGTGGTCACGGCGGTGGCGGTCGTCCCGCCGTCCAGGACGGGCACCGGCCCGGCCTTGCCGATCTCCGTCTTCGGGGATCGCCCGTACGCCGCCTCGGCCCAGCGGATCGTCGTTTCCTCGGCCGCCTGGGCGAGGCCGCCGACTTCGCCTTCGTCGATGGTGGTGAACCCCGCCATCGCGCGCGCCGAAAGATCGGAGCCGGGGCAGAAGGCACGCCGGTATCGCGCGACGCCTTGCAGGGTGACGAGGTCGCCGGCCGGGGTTTCGTAGCCGATGGCGACGTCGGGTTCTTCGAGCTTCCAGTCCGGCGGGACGTCGTAGACGAGCGGGTGATCGTCGGACTGAACCGGTTGCCAGCCCGCGATCACGGGCTCGATCCGGGTGGCGGGCGCCGGGTCGGGCAGGACGAGATCCTGGGCCGACGGCGGAGGAGGCGCGGTCTTGGCCTGGTAGGTGGCCGTGGTGCCGACGGCGAGGACGAGGACCAGCCCGAGGACGCCCAGCGTCGGCCTGAGCCGGAAGCGACGGCGTGGCGGAACGGTGTCCCGGATGACCGGGATCGGCCTCGTCCGTTCGGTTTCGGTTTCGAGCGGTTGCCCGGTGAGCGGATCGACGAACCACTGTCCAGGTTCGTCGACGCGCCCACCGGGGCCGGTCATTGCTGAGGCCTCAGGCTCGCGAGGATCTTTTGGGCTTCCGCTTCGGGCAGCGCGTCAGGGGTGCCCTGGTCGATGGCCATGACGAAGCAGATGGTCTGGTCACCGGATTTGAACGCGGCGGAGGTGACCTTCACGCTCGGGGCCCGGCACTCCTCGGTTTCGGCCGGGGTGAACGTCCCGGTCGAGCTGACCGCCTGGATCGAGCCGCCCGCGATCTGCACCGGGGTGATGGCGGGCAGCGGGACGTCGGCCTTGCCGGTGGCGGACTGGATCCAGAGCCGGACGGCGCCTCTGGCGGCGTTGTCGACCGGGATCTGGTCCGCGGTCGCGAAGCCGACGACACCGCGGTTCGAGCCGCGGGATTCCGCGCAGGCGCCGAGTTTGTACGTCGACGCCTCGTGGATGACCATCTTGAACTCGCCCTCGTTGTAGCCGACGATCTGGCCCGGCTTGGTCTCCCAGCCCGACGCGGGCAGGTCGTAGGCGGTTTTGTCCTTGACTGACAGGATCCCCTGCCAGCCGGGCGTCGTCGAGGGGACTTTGTTGTCCTGGGGTGCGCCGCTGCTCGTGGCGGGCGGTTTCGACACCGAAGACGACGGCGGCGGAGGCGCGGAGGAGGACGGCGGCGCCGCCTGGGGCTGCGGTTCTTCGCCGTCACGCAGGACGAAGAAGAGCGTGGCGCCGACGGCGATCACCAGCACGAGCGCGCCGAGGCCGATCCACAGGCCCTTCTTGCCGCCCTTCGGCGGCTCCGGCGCGAAACCCTGGTACGTCTGCTGCGGGAACTGCTGGAACCCCTGCTGCTGATAGCCCTGGTACTGCTGCTGGGGATCCTGCGGGTACTGGGGTGGATGGCCCTGCTGCGGGGGATACTGCTGATAGGGCTGCTGCGGTTGCTGCTCCGGCCAGCCGTTGCCGCCGCCTGGGTATGCCATGAAGCGAGCTTAGTTGTCGCCTCCGAGTACGGCCGCACGTACCGCTACCAGGTCGGACAGGTCGCCGAGCACGGTGTGCGCGCCCGCGTCGGCCAGTTCCTCCGCGCTGAACTGCCCCGTCGCCACGGCCACCGCGACGGCGCCGTTGTCGAGCGCGGCACGGACGTCGTCCGGGGTGTCGCCGATGACGACGACCGACTCCGGCGCGAACTCGGTGCCGTGTTTCGCCGAAGCGTGGCCGACGGCGGCGGGCACCAGATCGGGCCGGTGCGCCGAGAGCGAGCCGTAGCCGCCGATCTCGAAGTCCACGTGCTCGTGCAGATCGAACGCGGTCAGCTTGTGCACCGAGATCTCCGGCAGATTCCCGGTGACCAGTGTCTGGACGATGCCGCCGTGCGTGGCGAAGGCGTTCAGCGCGTCTTTGGCGCCAGGAAGCGCCCGGCCGCTCGAAGACAGGGTCGGGGCGTGGCTTTCGGAGACCGCGATCAGCGCGAGCCACAGCTTGCGCACGTTCTCCTCGGTGGGCTCGACGCCGTGCGAGGTCAGGATGTCCGCGCTGATGGCGCGTTCGGTGCGGCCGCCGAAATTCGGCAACGCCCGCAGCTCGACGCCCGCGACCTCGGCGAGTGCGGTCGTGTACCAGGCGGCACCGATGCCGCGCAGGTCCACGAGGGTCTGGTCGATGTCCCACAGCACGAGCCGGTGCGGAGTAGTCACGGGAGCGACGGTACCCGGAAGCTTATTCAACGTCTGTTGACTTCTTTGCGGCCGAGGCCTACCTTGGCAGCTAATTCAACAAGCGACGAATAAATGGAGGACGGTCATGTCGAACCGTCGCCCCGCAGGGGCCTTCGCCTTACTAGCCGCGGTGGCCGGTGCGCTGGTCGCCGCCGTACTCGGCTTTCTCACCTTCGGCGCGCAGGCCACCGTCGCGCCCGAAGGTCTCCCTCTCGCCGTGTCCGCGCCCCCGGGACCGCTTCAGGCGGCCGCGAACGGCATCGCGTCCCATGGCGCTGGTCAGGTCTCGTGGCGGGTGACCTCACCCGAGGAAGGCCGGAAACTGTTGGAGGACAAGGAGGTCTACGGCGTCCTCGAACTTCCGTCGACGGTCGTGGTCTCCGGGGCGGTGAACCCGTCCGGGACGCAGATCGCGCAGCAGGCGCTGACCGGCGCCGCGCAGGCGCTCGGCGGGACGCCGAAGATCGAAACGCTGCACCCCGCGAGCGCTGCGGGCAGGGTCGCGCCGCTCGCGCTGAGCGCGCTGGCGTGGGTCGGCTGCCTGGTCGCGGGCGCCGTGCTGGTCCTGGCCGGACGGCGGATCGGCCGGGACGCGGGAGCCGCCGCGCGCTTCACGCAGATCGTCACGGCGGGAGTGCTGGTCACCGGCGTGCTGGCCGGATTCCTGAAGCTGTGGGACTCCACGCTCCCGCTCGGCTGGGACGTTCTCGGCTTCCTTTTCCTGGCCGCGACCGGATTCGCCGCTCTCCAGGCCGGGTTGCTGAGGCTGCTCGGCGTGCGGGCGATGGCGATCCTCGGCCCGCTGTACCTGGTCGCGCCCGCCGTCGCGGGTCAGGTGCCGGAACTGCTGAACCCCGCGTACCGCGCGGTGCTGTGGTCCTGGACGCCGTTCCGGTTCTCGGCGGAAGGGCTCCGGAGCCTGCTGCAGGGCGTGCCCGGCGCGCCGGATGTCACGACCGGGGTGTGGGTGCTCGCCGGGCTGCTCGCGGTGGGACTGGTGCTCGCCCTGTGGCCGGGCCGGTCAGCCCTCCAGAAGACTGAAGCGGACGCGCCGGACCGGGTTGTCGAGGTTGGTGTCCACTAGGCAGACCGACTGCCAGGTGCCCAGCGTCATCACCCCGCCGAGCACCGGGATCGTCGCGAACGGCGGCAGCAGCGCGGGCAGGACGTGGTCACGGCCGTGGCCGGGACTGCCGTGCTGATGCCGCCAGCGGCCATCGCGGGGGAGCAGTTCGTCGAGCGCCGTGAGCAGGTCTTCGTCGCTGCCGGCGCCGGTCTCGAGGATCGCCAGCCCGGACGTCGCGTGCGGGACGAAGACGTGCAGGATCCCGTCCTCGGCGTCCGCGTCGCGCAGGAAGGCCTCGGCGTCCTTGGTCAGGTCGTGCACCACGGCCACGCTGCCGGTGCGCACCTCGATCTCCGTGGAATACATGCACATCACGGTAGTGCCCCGAAGCGCGCGACGTAGTGCCAGACGTGTTTGAGGGCCTGCTGGTCGAGGTGGCGGGCTTCGCCGAGGACACGCGGATCGAGGTGACCGTCTTCGGCGAGCGCCAGGCCGAGTTCGACGAATTCGGCGCCGCGGTACGCCGGGTGCCGCGCGAGTTCTTCGGTGGAGAGGCGGAAACCCGGATGCCACTCGACCGGGCAACCTAGGCGTGAAGCGGCCTTTTCGACGTCGGTGCCGCGGTGGCTCGGGTCCAGCACCAGAGCTTCGACGTCCTTCGCGACGTCGACCGGGCCGTGGACGTGTGCCTCGATGTAGTCGTCGAGAAGATCGGTGTCGTCTTGGTCCGCCAATGAGATCAGAGCGGAAACCTTGGTGCCGTAGCCGAAATCCGCCGGATTCAGCACGCTGTCCGGGTAGCAGAACGTCGTCCTGCCGAGGGTGTGCGCGGCCATCCGGAAATGGGCCGAACCGAATCTCGGCGCGCCGCCGACCGCCCGGCGGCGGAAGTTCAACGCACCGTACTTCGGCCGTTCGGCGGGCGGCGCGTCGTCGTAGGCGCCGCCGAACATCCGGCTTTCCCAGCGCCAGCGGTGTCCGCCGGGGTGCGCGGTGAGCCCTCCGTTGCTCGTCCCGGTTTCGAACTGGTTGCGGTAGAACCCGTCTTCGGCCATCGCTTCCAGCAGCGGACGTCCGTCCACTGTGGATCGGTCGGGATGGAAGTGCACCGTCACCGGCAGCCCGGCTTCGTGCCCGCCGCGTGCTTTCGCCGCGACGTACGCGAGTGCCCGGGACCTCATCATCCGAGTATCAGGCGTGGCGCCGGGCGAGGGCGACCAAATATCGGACCGGTTCGCCGGTCGGGTTGACATAGGCGCAGGGCTGCGGGGTGCCGAGCTGCAGGCAGTCGCCGACGTCGAGTTCGTGCTCGACGTCGCCCTCGCGGAACCGCAGATGCCCATCGAGCACCCAGATCTGGTGGTGGGTCAGCGTGTAGGTGTGGGCTGGGAAGGCGGCCTCGGCGCCCGCGGGCAGCACGACCTCGACCAGCTCCAGTGGCCCGCCGAGCGAGGGCGAGACCGCGCGGCGCACGTATCCGGTGTCAGGGTCGGTCCAAGTCGGCTGCTCGGCGGCGCGCACGAGCCGCCGGTCGCCGTGTTCGGCGCGCGCGATCAGCTCGGACAACGTCATCCCGAGCGCGGCGGAAAGCCTGCTGAGCAGGACGGCCGTCGGCTGCGCCTCGCCGCGTTCGATCTTGCCGATCATCGCCCTGGACACCCCCGAGGACTCGGCGAGGGCGTTGGCTGAAAGGTTCTGGTCGAGTCTCGCGGACTGGAGCGTCGCGGCGAGCGACGCGGACAAGGGATCCGACATGCTGCTCACTATAGTGGCAGCCTCGGTTACTATGGTTGCCATGGTGATCAGGGAAGCGACGGAAGCCGACGCGACGGCGTGCGCGGAGATCTACGCGCCGTATGTCACCGACACGGTGATCTCGTTCGAAACCGAGCCGCCCAAGCCGGACGAGATGGCCGAGCGCATCGCCAAGGCGCAGCGATCGCACGCTTGGTTCGTGCTCGAAGGCGACGAAGGTCGCGTGGTCGGCTACGCCTACGGAGGCCCTTTCAGTGGTCGGCCTTCCTATCGCTGGTCTTGCGAGGTCAGTATTTATCTGGAGCTCGGCCGCCGGCGGACCGGTGGTGGGCGCGCGCTCTATCAGGCGCTGCTGGACGAGCTGGCGTCGCGCGGCTTCCGGAACTTCTGCGCGGGGATGGTGCTGCCGAACGACGCGAGCGCCGGGCTGCATCGCACGCTGGGATTCGAGCCGGTGGGGACGTACCGGCGGATCGGGTACAAGCACGGGGCGTGGCGGGATGTCGCGTGGGTGCAGCTTTGCCTGCCCGAGCTGGACGGGGTTCCTGCGGAGCCGCGATAGGGCCGGGCCGAAGGGAACTTTCCCCGCATGCGACGAAGCGAAAGCGTCCTTCACCGCATGAGATGCCTAAGACTCCAGGTAGCGCAGCACGGCGAGAACCCGCCGGTTGTCCCCTTCGGACTGTGGCAGCGCCAGCTTCCCGAAGATGCTCGATACGTACTTCTCCACCGAGCCCGCCGAAAGGAACAGCGCCGCCGCGATGGCTGAGTTCGACCGGCCCTCGGCCATCAACCCCAGCACCTCACGCTCGCGCGGCGTCAGTCCCGCGAGCGCGTCCGTCTTCCGGGTGGCGGTGAACAGCTGGCTGACCACTTCCGGATCGAGCACGGTCTCTCCGTCGGCCACCCGGCGGAGCGCGTCGAGGAAGTCCGACACCTCGGCGACACGGTCCTTCAGGAGGTAGCCGACGCCGCCCGCGCGATCGGCCAGGAGTTCCGTCGCGTACTGCGTCTCGACGTACTGCGAGAACAGCAGGATCGCGCATCCCGGCAGCTCCGCGCGCAGTGCGATGGAAGCGCGCAGCCCTTCGTCGGTATGCGTCGGCGGCATCCGGATATCCACAATGGACACATCGGGGCGGTGTTCGCGAACCGCCGCGCACAGGCTGTCGCCGTCGGCGACGGCCGCGACGACCTCGTGCCCCCGAAGGTTCAGCAGTTCGACGAGCCCCGCCCGGAGAATGGCCGAATCCTCCGCGATCACGACGCGCACGCCGCCCCCTATTTCCGTAATGGTATTCCCGCGCTGATCACCGTAGGCCCTCCCGGAGGGCTGTCGATGTCGAGCCCGCCGTCCACCGTCGCGAGCCGCTCGGCGATCCCGGCGAGCCCTCCGCCGCGCACCGGCCGGGCACCGCCTTCACCGCCGTCGCGCACGACGAGCCGCAGGTCGTCGCCGACGATACCCACGTCGACCTCGATCGCGGAGGAAGTGTGCTTGGCGGCATTCGTCAGCAGTTCGGCGACGGTGAAGTAGGCGATGGTCTCGATCGACGGAGACGGCCTGCTCGGCAGGTCGACGGTGATCCGCGCGTCGATACCCGAGCCCGCGGCCAAAGTGGACAGTGCGACGTCGAGCCCGGCGTCGAGCGCGGCAGGGTGGATGCCGCGGGCGAGGTCGCGAAGCTCGACCAGTGCCTGTTTCGCGTTGGCGTGCGCGGCGGTGACCAGGGTGGTGACCTGGTCGATGTCGCCGCCGCCGGCGAGCTCGTCCTTCGCGATGCCGAGCTTCATCGCCAGCGCCACCAGCTGGGCCTGCGCTCCGTCGTGCAGGTCGCGTTCGATCCGGCGCAGCCGCCGTGTCGCGTCGTCGACGGCGGTCGCGCGGCTGCGTTCGAGATCGCGTACGCGTTTGGAGAGATCCTCGGCGCCGAGGACGCCGCGCACCAGCAGCCGGTCGAATTCGGTGAGGCCGCGGACCACCCACGGCATCGCCAGCAGGACGGCCAGCCCGGTGAGGGCGAGCGGCAGGGTGAGGGGCCAGATGTCGACGCGGAGGTCGAACGCCGGCATGGCCTCGCCGTCGAGGGTGAACCAGAACAGCGGATAGCTCAGCGCGCTCACCGCGTACACGAACAGGGACGCGACCAGGAAGAACTCGATCAACGACAGCGGCAGCCGGATCACCAGATAGGCGATCGACCGCCAGCCGAGCGGATCCCCGAGCCGCCCTTTGACGCCGTTCCAGAGGCCCGGCCGCAGTTCGGGCCGGGCGGGTGGGGTGACCGTCGTCCCGAGCAGGGCGCGTGCCAGGCCGATGTGGGCGATGCCGATCAGCCGCGCGCCCGCCAGGACGCCGATGAGCACCGGCAGCCCGATGGTGAGCAGGCTCAGGCCCGCCCCGAGGACCAGCCCGACGACGACGAGCGCCATCAACGCCAGCGTCAGCGGCGCGCCGATGATCACCCACGCGAGCTCGGCCCAGTACGCGCGGCTCAGCTGCGCGCTGAGGACGCGACCGGCGAACCGGGGCGGGGCGAGGCGGGTGATCATGGCTTCAAGCTTGCCGTGGCCACCCGCCCGTGCCCATCCGGTTTTCCGTAAACTTCGGATTTCCGTCGCGAGACCGGCCTCAGCCGTCTTCGCGGGCCCCGTCCTCCTGCGCCCGCTGGGACGCCTCGCGCATCTCGATGACGTCCGTCAGCCAGTCGCCGGTCTCGCGGGCGATGTCCCGGATCGCGCCGGTGATGATCGTCGCGATGTTGCCGATGTGGGTGGCCGCGGACTCGGTGACCTCTTGGACCACGTCCTTGGTGCTTTCGAACTGACCGACCATGTCAGACACCTTAAGCCGCTCGGAGGGTCTTGTCGCTCTCCACGGTAGCCGGAGTGCGCGGCTCACCGTTCCACGGCAGGGCCAGTTTCACGATCTTCTTCGCCACCGAGAACAGCTGCTTGTGCAGGGGACCGGTGTTGTACGGCAGGCCGTACTTCTCGCAGATCGCCCGCACCTCGCCGGCGATCTCCGGGTAGCGGCGCGCCGGGATGTCCGGGAACAGGTGGTGCTCGATCTGGTGCGAGAGGTTCCCGGTCATGACGTGGAAGAGCTTGCCGCCGGTGATGTTCGCCGAGCCGAGGATCTGCCGCAGGTACCACTGGCCCCGCGACTCGTTCTCGGTCTCCTCCTCGGTGAAGCTCTCGACGTCGGCGGGGAAGTGCCCGCAGAAGATGATCGAGAACGCCCACAGGTTGCGGGTCAGGTTCGCGGTGGCGTTGCCCAGGAAGGTCAGCGGAGCGAGCGGACCGGTCAGCAGCGGGAACAGCACGTAGTCCTTGCCGACCTGGCGCCCGGCCTTCTTGAGCATCTTCAGGCCGACCTCCTTGTTGTCCGACCACTTGCGCTCGCCCTTGACGATGCGGTCGAACTCGAGGTCGTGCAGCATCACGCCCCACTGGAACATGAACGCCAGCGCCGTCGCGTACACCGGGTTGCCCAGGTAGTACGGATGCCATTTCTGCGCCTGGTCCATCCGCAGGACGCCGTAACCGATGTCGCGGTCCTTGTCGAGGATGTTCGTGTACGTGTGGTGCATGTAGTTGTGCGAATGGCGCCAGTTCTCCGCGGGGGCGACGTTGTCCCATTCGAACTTCTGCGAGCTCAGCGCCGGGTCGCGCGTCCAGTCGTACTGGCCGTGCATGACGTTGTGGCCGATCTCCATGTTGTCGAGGATCTTCGCCACCGAGAGCGCGGTCACCCCGGCGATCCACGCGGGCGGGAAGAACCCGGCGAACAGCAGCCCGCGGCCGGCGACCTCGAGCGCGCGCTGGGTCTTGATGACGTTGTGGATGTAGTCGACGTCGACCTGGCCGAGATCGGCGACGATCCGCTGCCGGATCTCGTCCAGCTCGCGGCCGAACTCCTCGACCTGGGCGGGGGTGAGCTTGTCCTGCAAGCCGGTCATGGCCTGCTCCTTCCTACGCGTTGATCTCGACGTCCCCGACGGGGACGGAGATACAGAGCTGGATCTCTTCGTTCTCTTCGCTGGAGGTCTCGCCGGTCTTGGCGTTGCGCACGCAGCCGGAGGTCTTGACCTGCGTGCAGGAGAAGCAGATGCCCATGCGGCAGCCGTGTTCCGGGCTCAGTCCCGCTTCTTCGGCCTGCTCCAGCAACGGTTTCCCGGAGTTCGCGAACTCGCGGCCGCTGCGCGCGAACCGCACCTGCCCTTCGGCGTTCTCGGTGTCGAAGGTGAGCGCCGGCGGCGTGAACTCCTCGGTGTGCAGATGTGCACCCAGGCCGTCGGCCTCGAACACCTCGCGGACCGAATCCATCAGTGGCTTCGGACCGCACAGGAAGGTTTCGGCGTCGGGGTACCACGGCGCGGCCTCGGCGAGGTGTTCCTTCGAGAAGAACCCGTGCAGGTCGCCGCCGGTTTTCGCGTGAGTGAACGCGTGTACCACCCGCAGGCCGGGCAGGCGGCGGGCGAGGTCGGCGAGCTCGGTGCGATAGAGGGCGTCTTCGGCGCTGTTGGAGTAGTGCAGGAAGGCGAGATCGCCTTCGTGCTTCTCGTCGGCCAACGTGCGCAGCATCGACAGGACGGGGGTGATCCCACTTCCGCCGCTCAGCAGCAGGATCCGCCGGGGCCTCGGCGATGGCAGGGTGAACTCACCGTCCGGAGTGGACAGTCCGAGCACCGAGCCGAGGGTGACCGTGCGGTTCAGGTGCCGCGAGACGAGCCCCTGCGGATCGGCCTTGATGGTCAGTTCCAGTGATCCGTCGTGCTCCGAACCGGCGGGCGAGTAGCAGCGGGTCCGGCGGACGCCGTCGATCTCGACGGTCACCCGCACGTACTGGCCGGCGACGTGTCCCCGCCACGCGCGGCTCGGCCGGATGGTCAGCGTGACCGTGTCGGGTGTCTGCCGCCGGACGTCGGTGACCAGGCCGCGGATCTCCCGGCGGACCAGCATCGGATCGACGAGTTCGAGGTAGCGGTCCATGCCATGGGGCGTGAGCAGGGCCTCGGCCAGCGAGGCCAGCCGCCTGGCCCTGCGCGGTACCAGTGCCGTCATCACTTCTCCCAAATTCAGTGAACGCTTGTACACTCAATAGTGAAGTGGCGATGGTCGCGCTTGTCAACGCGAGAGGAGGGCGATGTGACGTGAGTGATACCGCGGAGGCGATTACGCTGTCCGTCGTGACAACGGAGCCCGTTTCCCGGCAGGAGCGCAAGCAGCGAACCCGGCAGGCGCTGCTGGACGCTGCCCTCGACCTGGTGGCGGAACGAGGGTTCTCCGGCCTGAGCCTGCGCGAGGTGGCGAAGCAGGCCGGGATCGTGCCGACGGCGTTCTACCGGCATTTCGCGTCGATGGACGAGCTGGGCGTGGCGCTCGTCGAGGAGTCGATGCGCACGCTGCGCACGATGATCCGCTCGGCGCGTACCAAACCGGCCGCGTACAACGACATGATCAAGACGTCCGTGCGCATCCTGCGCGAGCACGTCCGGGCGCACGAGGACCACTTCCATTTCCTCACCCGGGAGCGGTACGGCGGCACGGGGCCGGTCCGGCAGGCGATCGCGTTCGAACTCAAGCTCTTCGTCAGCGAACTCGCCGTCGACCTCGTGCGATTCGACAATCTGCGCGAATGGAGCACCGAAGATCTCCATCTGCTCGCCGACCTGATCGTGACGACCATGCTCACGACGGTGCTGGAGCTGCTGGAGGCTCCTTCGCGGGACGACGAGATCGGGCGCACGGCCGAACGGCGGCTCCGGCTGATCTTTCTGGGCGTGCCGAACTGGCGCAGCGTTCCGTGATGCGGAAAGCGTTGCCATAAGCCCCTTATGACGTCGCGCACCTGGATCGATGGCTGGATCGATCGTGATGAGTGATGTCACGGAAAGATGCCGTCCGGATACGTTCAGCCAGGAAAGTTGTCGGCCGGACGTGGTAAACAGTGCGGGTTCGTGTGGTCCTCTCCAGCGAGGAGGTCGCCTGTGGCGGCAGAGAACGAGCAGCTCACGGTCGGCGTGGTCCGGGAAACCGGACAAGGTGAACGTCGTATCGCGCTGGTACCGAAGCTCATCGAGCGCGTCTCCGGACGCGGACTGCGGGTGGTGGTCGAGCCCGGCGCGGGCGCCGGCGCGCTGCTCGCCGACGAGACCTTCGAGCAGGCGGGCGCGGTGATCGGCGATCCGTGGGATGCCGACATCGTGGTGAAGGTGGCGCCTCCGAGCGCGGCCGAAGTCGCGAAGCTCAAACAGGGCACGATCCTCATCGGCTTCCTGAATCCGAGGGGTGATCCGGACGGGATAGCGGCGCTCGAATCGGCGGGCGTGCGCGCCTTCGCCGTCGAGGCGATCCCCCGGATCTCCCGCGCGCAGGCGATGGACGCGCTGTCGTCACAGAGCAGTGTCGCGGGATATCGCGCGGTCCTCCTGGCCGCGGAGAAGCTCACCCGCTTCTTCCCGATGCTCACCACCGCGGCCGGAACGGTGCCACCGGCGAAGGTGCTCGTGCTCGGCGCCGGTGTCGCGGGGCTGCAGGCCTTGGCGACGGCGAAACGGCTCGGCGCGCAGACCACCGGGTACGACGTGCGGCCCGAGGTCGGCGAGCAGGTGAAGTCGCTCGGCGCGAAATTCCTCGACCTCGGCATCGAGGCGGTCGGCGAAGGCGGGTACGCCCGCGAGCTGACCGACGAGGAAAAGGCCGAGCAGCAACGCAGGCTCACCGAGGCGATCACGAGGTTCGACGTCGTGATCACCACGGCGCTCGTCCCCGGCCGCAAGGCACCGGTCCTCGTCACCGCCGACGCGGTGAAGGGGATGCCAGCCGGGGGTGTCGTGGTCGATCTCGCGGGCGAGTCCGGCGGAAACTGCGAGCTGACGAAACCGGGCGAGGAGGTCGTCGAGCATGACGTCACCATCTGCTCGCCGCTCAACCTCGCCGCGGAGATGCCCGCGCATTCCAGCGAGCTCTACGCGCGCAACGTCACGGAGTTGCTGGAACTGCTCGTCGACTCCGAAGGCAAGCTCGCGCTCGACTTCTCCGACGAGATCGTCGCCGGAGCCTGCGTGGCCGGTAAAGAAGAAGGAGGCGAGTGATGCTCGTTGGCAGTTTGGCGATCCTCGTACTCGCCGGATTCGTGGGCTTCACGGTCATTTCCAAGGTGCCCAACACGCTGCACACCCCGCTCATGTCGGGCACCAACGCCATCCACGGCATCGTCCTGCTCGGCGGGCTCATCGTGCTCGGCCTCGGGGTCGACGGCGTGCTGAACAAGATCCTGCTGGTGATCGCGATCGCCTTCGGCACGATCAACGTGGTCGGCGGCTTCCTCGTCACCGACCGGATGCTCTCGATGTTCAAGGCGAAGAAGCCGGAAGACGGTGGTGACAAGTGACGACCTTCATCGCCGTCCTCTACATCATTTCCTTCGCACTGTTCATCTACGGCCTCATGGGCCTGACCGGTCCGCGCACCGCGGTGCGCGGCAACTGGATCGCCGCCGTCGGTATGGGCATCGCGGTGATCGCGACGCTTTTGACGCCCGGTATGAGCAACTGGCTGCTGATCGCCCTCGGCGTCGCGATCGGTGTCGCCGTCGGCGTGCCGTCCGCGCGCAAGGTGAAGATGACCGCGATGCCGCAGATGGTGGCGCTGTTCAACGGCGTCGGCGGCGGGGCGGTCGCGCTCATCGCGTGGGTCGAGTTCCGCACCACCGAGGGGTACGCGCACGAGCCGGCGTACGTCGCGATCGCGTCGTTGTTCGCCGCGATCGTCGGTTCGGTGTCCTTCTGGGGCTCGAACATCGCGTTCGGGAAACTGCAGGAACTCATCTCCGGCCGCCCGATCACGCTGGGCAAACTGCAGCAGCCGGTGAACGCGCTGGTGCTGATCGCGGCGATCGTGTTCGCGGTCGTCATCGCCGCCGGTGGTGACGCCGAGCTGCTGATGATCGGCCTGCTGCTCGCGGCGGGCGTGCTCGGCGTGGTGGTCGTGCTGCCGATCGGCGGCGCGGACATGCCGGTCGTCATCTCATTGCTGAACGCGCTCACCGGTTTGTCGGCCGCGGCCATGGGTCTCGCGCTCGACAACACCGCGCTGATCGTAGCGGGCATGATCGTCGGCGCCTCGGGTTCGATCCTGACGAATCTGATGGCGAAGGCGATGAACCGGTCGATCCCGGCCATCGTCGCCGGCGGGTTCGGCGGTGGCACGGCGGTCGCGAGCTCCGGTTCCGGCGAGGTCCGGCCGGTGCGCAGCACCAGTGCGTCCGACACCGCGATCCAGATGGCGTACGCCAACAAGGTCGTGGTCGTGCCGGGGTACGGCATGGCCGTCGCGCAGGCGCAGCACGTCGTCCGCGAGATGGCGAAACTGCTGGAGGCCAAGGGGATCACGGTCGCGTACGCCATCCACCCGGTGGCCGGCCGGATGCCGGGGCATATGAACGTGCTCCTCGCCGAGGCCGACGTCCCGTACGAACAGCTCAAGGAAATGGACGAGATCAACTCCGAGTTCGCCCAGACCGACGTCGCCCTGGTGATTGGCGCGAACGACGTCACGAACCCGGCGGCGGAGACCGATCCCGGCTCGCCCATCTACGGGATGCCGATCCTCAAGGTGAACCACAGCCGATCGGTGATCGTGCTCAAACGCTCGATGAGCTCGGGCTTCGCCGGCATCGACAACGAGCTCTTCTACGATGCGAAGACAAGCATGCTCTTCGGCGACGCCAAATCGTCGGTGGGCGAGATCGTGGAGGAACTCAAAGCACTGTGATCGGTCCCTCGGAAGTCGTCGCCTCGTTCGACGACCCGGCCGACAACCTCGCGTTCGACGAAGCCCTCCTGCGTTCCGCACCGGAGGCGCCGGTCCTGTGGATCTGGCGCAACACCGACTGTGTGGTCGTGGGGCGGGGGCAGAAGATCGAACGCGAGGTCAAGGCCGACGTCTGCGCGGCCGACGGCGTCCCGGTGCTCCGCCGGGCCAGCGGCGGCGGCACCGTGTTCCACGACCCCGGCAATCTCAACATCACGCTCGTCCTGCCGGGGCACGGTCTGTCGAAGACGGACAGACCGCTCGAAGCGCTCGGGGAACTGATGACCGCGACGGTGGCCGAACTCGGGCTGCCGTCGCGGCTCGGTGATCGAGGCCTGTTCGTCGGTGACGCGAAGCTGTGCGGTTTCGCCGTCTTCCGGACCAAAACGGGCTTGCTCGCGCATTCCACCCTGCTCGTTTCGACCGCTGCCGAACGGGTCGGCCGGTACCTCACTTCGGCACCCGCGGATCCCCGCCCGCTCGACTCGCACCGGAGCCGGGTCGCGTCGCTCGCCGAGCACGGCCTGCGTAAAGGTGTTGCCGACGTCACGGCCGCCGTCCGCGTGGCGGCGGCCGCGCAACTGGGTGAACTCACCACCCGGAAGCCCTCGGCCGGGGAGCGGGAGTGGCATCGCTCGCTCCAGCACACGCGGTACGGGTACCCGAAGTGGCATTCGGAAGGTTCTCAGCGTCCGGCCTCGTGAGTGGTAAGTGTCGTTCTAACGACACTTACCACTCACGAGACTTGACACAAATGGCCCCCTTCGCTCGATTACGCGAAGGGGGCCATTTGCTCTTTCTGGAACTATTTCTCCGTGGCCGAGAAAGTGACGGCGGGCACCTTACGAGCGGCGCGCGTGGTCTTCTTCGGCTCGGCGGCCTTCTTCGCCGGAGCCTTGGCCGCGGCCTTCGGCGCTGCCTTGGCGGCGGTCGTCTTCGCGGCCGCCGTCTTCGGAGCGGCCTTCGTGGCCGTCGTCTTGGTGGTCGCCTTCGGCGCCGCCTTGGCCGTGGTCTTGGCCGCGGCGGCGGTCTTCGCGCGACCGGCCGGAGCCTTGGCCGAGGTGGTCTTCGCCGCCGCGCCGCGAGTCGCCTTCGCCTTGGCAGCGGTGGCTTTCGCCGTGGTCTTGGCGGGAGTCCTGGCCTCCGCCTTGGCGGCGGTGGTCTTCGCGGCGGCGGTCTTGGGAGCGGCCTTGGCGGCGGCGGGCTTGCGGCCGGCGACCCCCTTCGCGGCGGGCTTGCGGCCCGGCTTCGCGGCCGTTTTCGCCTCGGCCTTCGCGGCGGTGGCCGCGGTCTTCGGCGTCGTCTTCGCCACCCGCGCGCCCTTGGGCCGCTGCACGACCCGCGGCCGCAATTTCCGTCCACCGATCCGGCGGCCGTTCGCCACATAGGCACGCAGGATTTCCCGGAGTGCGGTGGCGTTGTCGGCCGAAAGGTCGATGTCGTAAGCGATTCCGTCCAAACCGAAAGCGACCGTTTCCTCGGCCGCCTCGCCGGTCAGATCATCCAGCAAATGCACAGCAGTGTTCCTGGCCATGAAAAACCTCCCGCGCTCGATCGTTCTACTGCGTAACCGGCACGGCGAAACCTGACCCGCGGCTGATGACTCACGCAGCGACACGAGGATAGCGGCAGGTTGCGCGAAGCTGCGCGGTGGTGTGCGCTGAATGCATGTCAGCACAGGATTTTGACGTGATCGTGATCGGAGGCGGCCCGGTCGGCGAGGTCGCCGCCGAACGGGCGGCGCGCGGCGGCCTTCGGGTCGCGCTCGTCGAACACGAACGCTTCGGCGGCGAATGTTCTTACTGGGCCTGCATTCCGAGCAAGGCGCTGCTGCGGCCGGGGAACCTCCTCGCCGCCGCCAAGCGGGTGCCCGGTGTCCCGGTGGGCGACGCGGTCGACCCGGCCGAGGTGTTCGCGCGCCGGGACTGGTTCACCGGCAAGGGAGACGACACCGGACAGGTCAAATGGGCCGAAGGGGCCGGGATCGTCCCGATTCGCGGGCACGGCCGGATCACCGGTGAGCGGAAGGTCACGGTCGACGGAGGTGACGAGCTGACCGCACTGCACGCCGTGATCGTCGCCACGGGCAGTGTCCCGCGAACGCCGTCGATCCCCGGGCTGGACACGATTTCGCCGTGGGGTTCGCGCGAGGCGACGTCGGCGGAAGCGGTCCCGCGCCGCCTCGGCGTACTCGGAGGCGGTGTCGTCGGAGTCGAGATGGCGCAGGCCTTCGCCACGCTCGGCGCCGAAGTCCACTTGATCATCTCGGGGGCGCGTCCCCTGCCGCGGCTGCCGGATTTCGCGGGCGACGCCGTCATCGCGGGACTTCGCGAAGCCGGGGTCACCGTGCACACCGGCTCGGGTCTCGACTCCGTGTCCGCTGTGGACGGTGGTAAGGAACTGGCGTTGAAGGGTGGCGGCCGGTTGGTCGTCGACGAGCTGCTCGTCGCCACCGGACGCCGTCCGGCGACCGACGGACTCGGCGTGGAGACGCTGGGGCTCGAAGCGGGCGCGCCGCTCACCACCGACGACAACGGCCGCGTGTCCGCTGTGGACGGTGACTGGCTGTTCGCCGTCGGGGACGTCACCGGCCGGGCGCCCCTGACCCATCAGGGCAAGTACGCGGCCAGGGCCGCGGGTGACTCGGTGGCCGCGCAGGCGGCGGGCAAGCCCGTCGACTCCGCCGCGTGGAGCGCGCACAGCGCCACGGCCGATCACCACGCCGTCCCACAGGTCGTGTTCACCGACCCGGAGGTCGCTTCGGTCGGGCTCGCCGGACCCGAGGAGGGCAAGCCGCACCGCGTCGTCGACATCGACATCGCGGTGGCCGGTTCCTCACTGCACGCGGACGGCTACGCGGGCAAGGCGCGCATCGTCGTCGACACCGAACGCGACGTTCTGGTCGGCGCGACCTTCGTCGGGCAGGACGTCGCCGAACTCCTGCATTCGGCGACGATCGCGATCGTGGGCGAGGTCCCGCTGCCGAGGCTGTGGCACGCGGTCCCGTCGTTCCCCACGATCAGCGAAGTGTGGTTGCGCCTTCTGGAGGCGTACGGCCTCTAGCCGTTCACAGGCAGTTCGAGCGCGGCCTTCGCGCCGCGGACGAGGCCGGGATCGTCCGGAGTGGACGGTCCCGGCAGCCACACCACCTGGATCAACCGGACCGACTTCCCGTCCAGGCTGCTCTGGTAGGCGGCGCCTTCGAACACCGGCACTTCGCCCTGCCACTGGTTGGTCTCGGTGGCGAGATCGAGGATGCCGCCACCGCCGGGGTTGTCGGCGGTGGCCTTGAACGCGCTCGCCTGCTCGGTGTTCGGGAATTCCACGACGGCGATGGTCACCGCCGCGGCCCGGCCGTCGATGGAACTGGCGAAGCTGGCCCGTTTCACCGTCGAGCAACTCGTCTGCTGAAGGCTCGACTGGACGTCGCCGTACGCGTGCGACGCGCACTTCTGGTCCGCGGCGGACGCCCGCGACGTGAACTGGATGTTCTCCACCGCGCTGCTGCTCGGCGGCGGGGGACTGGTTGCCGGGGTCGGTGGCGGGGGAGTTTGGGTCGACGCGGTGTCGTCACCGCCGGAAGCCACGCTGATGGCCGCGACCAGCAACACGATGAGCAAGCCGATCGCGGCGACCGGCAGCCACTTCACCGTCTTGGACTGTCGCGACGTCTTCGGGGCGGGCTCGGCGGGAGGAGGAGCAGGAGCCGCGGCGGGAGCGGCCACCGCCGGCGGCGGGGCCTGCCGGACCGGGGGAACGGGCTTCGCGGCGACGGGCTGCTGAACGGGCGGAGCGGGCTTGACGGGAGGCACGGCCGGTTTCGCCGGTCTGTTCCGCTTCCCCGGATGCTGGACCGGAACCGTCGGCGCGATCGCGACGAGCGGGTTCTCGCGGATCACCGTCGGCTCGTCGTCGGAGTAAGCGCTGAAGCCTTCCCCGAGCAACATCTCCTCGGGCATCGGCGGCGCGTCCGGGGCGAGCGCGGCGATCAGCTCCCGCGCCTGCTGGACGGAGCGGGGCCGCGGCGCGGTGGCCAAGGAGACCGTCGCGGCGAGCATCGTCGTCGCCGTCGGATAAAGGACTCGGACCGAACCGGCGAGATCCGCGGCGGGCTGGTCGACCGTCTCCACATAGGGCCCGACGGCGATGATCGTGCCGATCGGCCCGGCGCCGGGGGCGACGTCCGCGATCTTGTGCGTGCACGCGGCGGACAGCGAGAGCGCGTCCGTGGCCGGGTTGATCGAGGTGTCCCCGTGGACCAGCGGCCAGCCGTCGGCCTTCCACGGTCCGCCGAGCGGGGCTTCGAGTTTCAACGCCGGGTCCGGCAGGTCGACGCCGATGACGATGAGCACGCCCTTCGGCATGACGACGACGGCCTCCACGGGCCGCCCGTCGACCGGGCTGGCGCCGACCAGGGCGACCCCGCCGACGACGTTGCTGCCCCGGCCGAGTGAAGCCAGCGCGGCGCGGACGTCCTCGGCCACCCGGGACGGCTGTTGAGCGAGGCGAACGAGTCGCACCGAACCCCTCCCCATCTCGTCGGTCTCGCTGCACAAACTAGCGCCTCCATCCGGAGCAACGCGGCGACACGTCCCAGGTAGGCGCGGTGATGTTGCTCCGAAAAGTTGTAAAGGGCGTGAGCACCGTCACCCGTCCGGGTGGTACTCGTTGGTAGGTGACAGTTCCTTGCCCCCTGTCACCAGGAGAAACGCAATGGCCGTATCTCGCCCCTGGCGTCGACGCGCCGCACTCGTCGTCGCCCTGCTAGCCGTCCCTGCCGCGGGGATGGTCCCCGCGCAGGCCGCGGGACCGCTCGCACCTGCCGCCCCCGGACTTTCCCGCCTGCTCTCGGCCGTCACCGGCACCACGGGGGTGACCGCGCTCGTGCACGCCGACGACGTCGCCACGGCCGAACGCGCCGCCCGTTCGGCCGGGCTCACGAAGATCACCTCGTTCGGGAAGATCGGCGTCGTCGCCGTCCGGGGCACCGCCGACCAGGTGCGCGCGGTGCGCAAGGCCGCCGGCGTCACCTACGTCGAAGGCAACGAGAAGCTCAAGGCACACGGCAGCCCCGGCACCACGGCGACGCGGAGCCTCCAGGCGCAGACGCAGCTCAAGGACGCCGGTGGCGCTCCCGTGGACGGCAGGGGCGTCTCCGTCGCGATCATCGACACCGGTGTCGACCCGACGCATCCGGCCTTCAAGGGCGCCGACGGCAAGACGCGGGTGGTGCGCAGCCTCAAGAGCCTCTGTCTCGACGGCACGGCCACGAACTGCATCGTCGACGTCCCGACCTCCGTCGACACCGACACCCTCTCGCTGGGCGGTCACGGCACGCACGTCACCGGCATCGCCGCCGGCAACCAGTTGACCCTGACCGACGGCACCAAGGTCGGCGGCTCGGCGCCGGGCTCGAAGATCGTCTCGGTCTCGACGGGGGCCGCACTGCTCGTCCTCGGCACGGACGCGGCGCTGAACTGGGTGCTGGAGAACCACAAGGCGCCGTGCGGCGCGGGTGTCGCGGCGTCGGTGTGCCCGCCGATCAAGGTGACCAACAACTCCTACGGTCCCAGCGGCGGCGGCACCTTCGACCCGAACTCGGCGACGGTGAAGCTGCAGCGCGCGCTCGCCGCGGAAGGCGTCGTCACGGTGTGGGCGAACGGGAACGACGGCGGCGACGGTTCGGCGAACCTCTCCAACCCACCGGGGCAGGACCAGACGCCGGGCGTGCTTTCGGTGGCGTCGTTCAACGACCAGGGGACCGGCACCCGTGACGGCACGGTCTCCGACTTCTCCTCTCGCGGTCTCAAGAGCAGCCAGTCGAGCTGGCCCGACGTTTCCGCGCCGGGGGAGAACATCCTCTCGTCGTGCCGGCCCACGCAGCCGATCTGCACGCAGGGCCTGCAGCCCAAGAACGGCCCTGGGCTCCTGGACCTCGCCACCTACAACGTGATCAGCGGGACCTCGATGGCGGCGCCGCAGATCACCGGGATCGTCGCGCAGCTGTTCCAGGTCGCGCCGAACGCGAGCCCTGGTGACATCGAGGCCGCGATCAAGGGCACCGCGTACAAGTTCGCCAACGGCTCGCCGTACGTGGCGGCCGGGCCGTACACGTCGAGCTTCGACAAGGGCACCGGTCTGGTGGACACCTTCGCCGCGGCGCGGTCGCTCGGCGCCCAGGGTTAACCCGGGTGAGGCCCCTTTCCTTCGGCTGAGCCGAAAGAAGGGGGCCTTCAGCCGAGTCCCGCGTCCCAATCAGGTGCGACTTGTGGTGTTCATGTGGCCAAACAGCACAGTTGGGGTGCACAATGTGCTCACGCGTACCGGGAGGCGGCACGAGCCACCTGACCAGCGCAGCTCGCGAGGTCGTAGGGGAAGACGCCCCTCGTCGAGTAGCGGAGGTCAGCAGTGAGCACCCGTGGCAACACCCGTGGCGTGGTGTACGTCCACTCGTCGCCGTCTGCGGTGTGTCCGCACGTCGAGTGGGCCATTTCGGGCACCCTGGGTGCCCGAGTCGAGTTGAAGTGGACTGCGCAGCCCGCCAGTCCAGGACAGCTCCGCGCCGAATGTGGTTGGCGTGCGCCTTCGGGCACCGGCGGAAAGCTGGCGTCCGCGCTCAAGGCGTGGCCGATGATCCGGTTCGAAGTCACCGAAGAGCCCAGTGCGGGGGTCGACGGCGAGAGGTTCTGTTTCGCTCCGGGCCTCGGCCTGTGGCACGGCAGGACCAGTGCCAACGGCGACATCGTCGTGGGCGAGGACCAGTTGCGCGCCTTGGTGAGCAAGGTCCGCTCCGGCGAATCGCTGGCGCACAAGCTCGACGAGCTCCTCGCCGCCAATTGGGACGAAGCGCTCGAACCGTACCGTCACGCCGGTGACGGTGCCCCGGTCACCTGGCTGCACCAAGTCGGGTAGACGCCGGTGAAGACGGAAGAGGCGGGCGGCTAACCTTTCAGGGTGACCGCCCAGCCTCGCCCCCTCTCTCGCCAGCGGTGGCTGATCCCCGTTCTCGTGGTCGTGATCTCCTTGACCGTCGGCGTGGGGTTGCTGGCCCGCGATCTCTATACGCGCCCGGAGGCCGAGCCCACCCAGCCGGTCGTCAGCGAGTCGCCGACGTCGGTCGCCCCGGAGCAACAGCCCGGTTCACCCGTCGTCGAGGTGACCCCCGACGTCTTCTCGCATCCGCAGTACCAGAGCGTCCGGCAGGTGCTGCAGGGGTATTTCGACTCCATCAACGATCGCGACTATCCGAAGTGGACTTCGGTGGTCAGCCGCGAACGGGCCAAGACCAAGACCTCGGCGGAGTGGAAGAAGGACTTCCAGTCCACTAAGGACGGCAGCATCCTCGTCTATCGCATCGAGCCGGGAGCGCCGAACACGCTCCGGGTCCTCGTCGCCTTCACCAGCACGCAGGACGTCGAAGACGCGCCGGTGTACCTGCCCGAGGGATGTATCCGGTGGCGGCTGGTGCTGCCACTGCGGCTGGAGAGCGGGTCGTGGCGCGTCGACACGACCGACGGCGGCACCAACCCCGAACACGAAAGATGCTGAAGTAAGGGGTGACATGGTCCCCGAGGCTGACGCGGGCGTGAGCCGGGCGGAATAGAGTCGCGGGCATGGCAATTGATCAGCCGGCCCTGCTGACCGACGCATCGAGGGGGCTCACCAGCGAAGAGGTCGCCCAGCGGGTGGCCGCGGGCCAGACCAACACGGTCTCCACGAAGACCAGCCGGACCACCGGCGAGATCATCCGCGCGAACGTCTTCACCCGGATCAACGCGATCTACGGCGTGCTGTTCGTGCTCATCCTGTCGACGGGGTATTTCATCGACGGGCTGTTCGGCGGACTGATCATCGTCAACAGCGCGGTCGGCATCATCCAGGAGCTCCGGGCGAAACGGACGCTGGAACGGCTCGCGATCGTCGGACAGGCCAAGCCGACCGTCCGCCGTGACGGCCTGAGCGCCGAGATCGCCCCCGAAGAGGTCGTGCTCGGGGACCTCGTCGAGCTGGGGCCCGGCGACAAGATCGTCGTCGACGGCCCGACGCTGACGGCCGACGCGCTGGAGGTCGACGAGTCGCTGCTGACCGGTGAATCCGATCCGGTGGTCAAGCAGCCCGGTGACAAGGTGCTGTCCGGCAGCTTCGTCGTCGCGGGCAGCGGCACCTACCGCGCGGACATCATCGGCGACGAGTCCTACGCGGCGAAACTGGCCGCGGAGGCCAGCAAGTTCACCCTGGTGAAGTCGGAACTGCGCCAGGGCATCGACAAGATCCTCAAGTTCATCACGTACCTGCTCGTCCCGGCGGGCGCGCTGACCATCTACAACCAGCTCGCCGGCGACCAGGCGTGGCCGGACGCGCTGCGCGGCATGGTCGCGGCGCTCGTGCCGATGGTGCCCGAGGGCCTGGTGCTGATGACCAGTGTCGCGCTGGCGGTCGGGGTCATCCGGCTGGGCAAACGCCAGTGCCTGGTGCAGGAACTCCCGGCGATCGAGGGACTCGCCAGGGTCGACGTGGTGTGCGCGGACAAGACCGGCACGCTCACCGAGAACGCGATGCGGCTTTCCGAGGTCCGGGAGATCACGCCCGGCCACCCGGTGGACGACGCGCTGGCCGCGCTCGCCGCCGCGGATCCCCGCCCGAACGCGAGCCTGCAGGCGATCGCGGAGGCGCACGGGACCGATCCGGGCTGGCGTGTCTCCACGACCATGCCGTTCTCCTCGGCGCGCAAGTGGAGTGGCGCGTCGTTCGGCGCCGACGGCGACTGGGTGCTCGGCGCGGCCGACGTCCTGCTGCCTGAGGGGGAGCACCGGGCGGAGGCCGAGAAGATCGGCTCGCGCGGCCTGCGTGTCCTGTTGCTGGGCCGTGCCGAACGGGCCGTCGACGCGGCCGAGGGACCCGGCGACATCGAACCGGTCGCGCTCGTGGTGCTGGAGCAGAAGGTCCGCCCCGACGCGAAGGACACTTTGGACTTCTTCGCGCACCAGGACGTCGCGGTCAAGGTCATCTCGGGTGACAACGCCATTTCGGTGGGCGCCGTCGCGGGCACCCTGGACCTGCCGGGCGCGGACAAGCCCGTCGATGCCAGGAAACTTCCCGAGGACGCCGAAAAGCTGGCCGACACCGTGGAGGACCGCGCCGTCTTCGGCCGCGTGACGCCGCTGCAGAAACGCGCGATGGTCGGTGCGCTGCAGTCGAAGGGGCACACCGTCGCGATGACGGGCGACGGCGTGAACGACGTCCTCGCGCTGAAGGACGCGGACATCGGCGTCGCGATGGGCGCCGGCAGTCCGGCCACCCGCGCGGTCGCGCAGATCGTGCTGCTGGACGACAAGTTCGCCACCCTGCCGCATGTCGTCGCCGAGGGGCGGCGGGTGATCGGCAACATCGAGCGCGTCTCGAACCTGTTCCTCACCAAGACTGTCTACTCGGTGCTGCTGGCGCTGATGGTCGGCATCGCGCAGGTGCCGTTCCCGTTCCTGCCGCGGCACATCACGATCACCGCGTGGTTCACGATCGGCCTGCCCGCTTTCGTGCTCTCGCTGGCACCGAACAACGAACGCGCCCGTACCGGCTTCGTCGGGCGGGTGATGCGGATGGCCGTCCCGGCCGGGCTGGTCATCGCCACCGCGACGTTCGTGAGCTATCTGCTGGTGTACAAGGGATCCGGACAGTCCGAACTGGACAAGATCCAGGCGGGGACGACGGCGCTGATCACCCTCATCACGATCGCGCTGTGGGTGCTCGGGATCGTCGCGCGGCCGTACCGGTGGTGGAAGATCCTGCTGATCGGCGGGATGGTCGTGCTGACCCTCGCGCTGTTCCTGATCCCGTTCACGCAGAAGTTCTTCGCGCTGGACCCGAGCGTCAGCGCGTACACGCTGTCGGCGTTCGCCTGCGCAGGGGTGGGGATCGTGCTGGTGGAAGTGGCCTGGTGGGCCGGGCGGCATCTGGTCAAGCGCTCGGAGGCCTGACAACCCCAGAAGTACGTGAAGGCCCCCTTCACTGCGTCAGACGCAGTGAAGGGGGCCTTCACGTACTGAAATCAGGCCGCCGGGGTGAACAACAGCGCCGTGTTGTGCCCGCCGAAGCCGAACGAGTTGCTGATCGCCGCGCCCAGCTCCACCTTGCGCGCCTCACCGGAGACGACGTCGAGCTGCACCTTCGGATCCAGGTCCTCGAGGTTCAGCGTCGCCGGGACGAGCCCGTGGTAGATCGCCAGGATCGTGGCGATGCCCTCGACCGCGCCCGCACCGCCGACCAGGTGACCGAGCGCGCCCTTGGGCGCGGTCACCACGACGTGCTCGCCGACCGCGTTGCGGATCGCCGCGGCCTCGCCGACGTCGCCGACGACCGTCGAGGTCGCGTGCGCGTTGACGTGGCCGACGTCAGCCGGGGAGACCCCGGCCATCGTCATCGCCTGCCGCATGGCGGCGATCTGGCCGACGCCCTCCGGGTGGTTGCCCGTGATGTGGTAGGCGTCCGAGGTGATCCCGTACCCGCTCAGCTGCGCGTAGATCCGCGCGTTGCGGGCCTTGGCCCGGTCCGCCCGCTCCAGGATCACGACACCGGAGCCCTCGCCGAGGACGAAACCGTCACGGTTCACGTCGAACGGCCTGGACGCCTTCGTCGGATCGTCGTTGCGGGTGGACACCGTCCGCGCCTGGGCGAAACCGGCGAGGGTGATCGGGTGGATGCACGATTCGGCACCACCGGCGACCACGACGTCGGCACGGCCCGAGCGGATCATCTCGTAGCCGGCGGCGATGCCTTCCGCGCCCGACGCGCAGGCCGACGCGGGCGAATGCACACCGGCACGCGCCTTCAGGTCGATCCCGACGTGAGCGGCGGGGCCGTTCGGCATCAGCATCGGCACGGTCAGCGGGGAGACCTTGCGGAGTCCCTGCTTGTGCAGAAGGTCGTTCTGGGAGATCAGGGTGACCGGACCGCCGACACCGGTACCGATGGTCACCCCGAGGCGCTCGGGTTCCACATCCTGATGCTCGTCGGTCGGCTGCTCGAAGCCCGCGTCCGCCCAAGCCTGCCGGGCGGCGATGAGCGCCACCTGCTCACAGCGGTCCAGCCGCCGGGCCTGGACCCGCGGCAGGACCTCGGACGGGTCGACGGCGAGCATGGCGCCGATCTTCACCGGCAGTTCGAGTTCGTCGACCCAGTCGGCTTCGATGCGGCGGATCCCGCTCGCCCCGGCGAGCAGGCCGTCCCACGTGGACGCGACGTCCCCGCCGAGCGGCGTGGTCGCGCCCATCCCGGTGATCACGACGTCGATGTTGCTCATTGGAGTCTCCCCAAGGTCGGCGCCAATCAAGAAGTCGGACTTACTTGGAGTTGGCCGACACGTAGTTCACCGCGTCGCCAACGGTCTTCAGGTTCGCCAGCTCGTCGTCCGGGATCTTGACACCGAACTTGTCCTCGGCCTGGACAGCGATCTCCACCATGGACAGCGAGTCGATGTCGAGGTCGTCCACGAAGGACTTCTCGGCGGTCACGTCGTCCTGCGCCACACCGGCGACCTCTTCGACGATCTCGGCGAGGCCGGCGAGGATCTTTGCGTTGTCTGCCACTGGTTGTTCCCTTCTCGGTGATGCTTTCGGCTGCCCTGCGGACACGGTGTCCGCAGGGGAAGTATTCATCACGGGCAGATGAAGGCCTGGCCCGCGTAGGAGAGTCCGGCCCCGAAGCCCACGGCGAGCACGACGTCGCCCTGTTTCGCGGTGCCCGCCTTGCGCATGTGGTCCAGCGCCAGCGGAATCGACGCGGACGAGGTGTTGCCCGAGTACCTGATGTCGTCGGCCACGACCATGTCCTCGCGGGCGCCCTTGGCACGCAGCTTCTTGGCGATGGCTTCGACGATGCGCAGGTTCGCCTGGTGCGGGATCAGCACGTCCACATCGGACGGTTCGAGCCCGGCGAGTTCCAGCGCGTGCAAGGCGATCGGCGCGATCTGCGTGGTCGCCCAGCGGAAGACCGACTGGCCCTCCTGGTAGATCCACTTGTCGTCGCGCATGTAGATCAGGTCGACGTGCTCGCCCGCGCTGCCCCAGGCGACCGGGCCGATCTGCGCGGTGTCGGCCGCGCCGACCACCGCGGCGCCGGCACCGTCGGCGAAGATGATCGCGTTCGCGCGGTCGACCGGGTCGACGTGGTCGGTGAGCTTCTCGGCGCCGATGACGAGCGCCTTCTTCGCGCTGCCCGCCCGGATGAGATCCGAAGCGACGCCGATGCCGTAACAGAATCCGGCGCAGGCGGCGTTGAGGTCGAACGCGGCCGGATGCGTGATGCCGATCCGGTCGGCCACCTGCGCGGCGGCGTTCGGGATCTGGGTGGGCATCGTGCAGTTCGGCAGGATGACCGTGTCCACTTCGGACGGATCCACCCCGGCGTCGGCCAGCGCGGCGGTACCCGCCTTGACCGCCATGTCGACCAGCGACTCGTCCTTCTCGGCGAACCGGCGCTCGACGATGCCGACCCGCTCGCGGATCCACTGGTCGTTGGTGTCCATGATCTTCGAGAGATCGTCGTTGGTCACGATCTTCTCGGGCTGGAAGCTCCCGACACCGAGGATGCGGGTCCCGGCGGCGCCCGGCGCCTGCCGCAAAGTGGATCGGTCGGTCACGAAGCGTCCTCCTGCCCCTGAAGCTTCGCCAGCTCGGCCGGCGTCTTCAGAGCGATCGTGGTGGTCACGGTTCCCTTGAGCTGCCGCTTGACCAGCCCGGTCAGCGTGCCCGCCGGCGGGAGTTCGAGCGTCGAGGTGACACCCGCGGCGACCAAGCCGTCCATGGTCAGGTCCCAGCGCACCGGGCTCGTGACCTGCTTTACCAGCCGGTCGAGGTACTCGGCCCCGCTGGTGACGACCTGGCCGTCGGCGTTCGACAGCAGCGGACGCGTCGGGTCCGCCGGGGTGATCTTCGCAGCGTGGGCGGCCAGCGCTTCACGCGCGGGTGCCATGTAGGAGGTGTGGAACGCGCCCGCGACCTTGAGCGCGCGGACCTTGGTGCCCTCCAGCGGCTCGGCCACGATCTTCTCGATCGCGTCGGCGGCGCCGGAAGCGACGATCTGGCCGGCGCCGTTGCGGTTCGCCGCGGCGAGGCCCTGGCCCTCGAGCCACGCGACGACCTGCTCCGGGTCGCCGAGCATGACCGCGGCCATGCTCGTGGGCTCCAGCGCGCACGCCTTCGCCATCTCGGCGCCGCGGACGGCGGCGAGCGCGACGGCGTCTTCGGGGCTCAGCACCCCGGCGATGGCGGCGGCCGCCAATTCGCCGACGGAGTGACCGGCGACCGGCGAGTCCGCGGCGACCGGGGCCTCACGCTGGAGATGCTCGAACGCCAGCAGTGACAGCGCCACGATCAGCGGCTGCGTGATCGCGGTGTCCTGGATCTCTTCGGCGTCCGCTTCGGTGCCGAGGCGGACGAGGTCGAGACCGGCCCGCTCGGACCAGGCTTCGACGCGTGCGCGGGCACCGTCGAGCTCGAGCCAAGGGGAGAGCATGCCTGGGGCTTGGGAACCCTGACCGGGGGCGAGGACTGCAACTGTCACCCCCTTAGAGAACACTCTCGGCCACCATGGTCGTGATGCCGACGCTCACCAAGTCCGGCCGACGTAATTGTCGGAACCCTCCAAAAGCGTCTTCCTGATCTCCGCGCTTAACCCAAAAGCCTTGTCGGGTTCAACCAGCTTTCCCTATGAACTCCGTCACTGCGCAGAGTTACCAACCGGTTCGCCGCTTGGGTCACGGTGGTGGGGGGGGGGGGGGGGGGGGGGGGGGGGGCGGGGGCCCCGCCCCCCCCCCCCCGCCCCCCCCCCACCCCCCCCCCCCCCCCCCCCCCCCCCCCCCACCACCGTGACCCACGCGGTACTCGCCGCTTCGCCGGAGCCTTCACCAGAGGCCGCGGGCACGGGCGAGTCGCCCGACCGTCAGCGCCACCTTCAGCACCCAGGCGTCCCGCGATTCGGCGGCGTGGCGGCCGGTGAGTTCGGCCGCCTTCCGCAGGCGGTACCGGACGGTGTTCGGATGCACGAACAGCGTCCGCGCGCAGGTCTCCAGGACCCCGCCGCTGTCGAGGTAGGTCTCCACCGTCCGCAGCAGCGCCGGGCCCGCTTCCTCGAGTGGCCGCGCGATCTGCTCCACGAGCAGGCGTTCGGCCTCGGGATCGCCGGACAACGCGCGTTCCGGCAACAGGTCGATCGATCTCGCGGGCCGCGGCGCGCCGGGCCAGCCGACGACGGCGCGCAGGCCGGAGAGCGCTTCGGTCGCGCTGTGGTGCGCTTCGGCGAGGGTGGGCACCGTCGGCCCGGCGACGACCGGGCCTTCGGCGAAGGCGACCGAAAGCTTGGTGAGGATTTCGCGGTCCTTGACGCTGCCGTCGGTGGGACCGGCGACGATCACGACCAGCCGGGATCCCTGCACCGAAAGCAGCACGGGACGCCCGACCCTGGCGGCGCGGCTGCGCACCTCGAACACGACTGCGGGCGGGTCGTCCGACGTCGGGGTGCCGACCAGCGCGGTGGCGGGCGCGGCCGGATCCCAGCCGAGCGCGGCGGCGCGGGACAGCACCGCCTCCTCGGCGTCGCCGCGGACGACGCCGTCGACGACCAGCGCCTCCAGTCGCGCGTCCCAGGCGCCGCGCGCTTCGGCCGCCGCCGCGTAGGAGTTGGCGGCGGCGAACGCGATCTCCCTGCCGTAGCGGAGGATCCCCTCGATCAGCGCGGCGCGTTCGGCCTCGTTCGCGGCGAATTCCGGCAGCTGCTCCTCGAACACCTCGATCGCCAGCCGCACCATGCCGACCGCCTGCCGCAGGCTCACCCAGCGGGAGAGTTCGGCGGGTGCTTCGCGGAACGCCTCGGTGGTGAGGGAGAGTGCCTCCTTCGCGTCGCGGAGCCAGTCGACGAAACCGGCGGCACCCGCCTGGGTGATCAGCAGGACGCTCGCGCGCTGGTCGGCGGGTAGGCGGGCAAACCAGCTCAGCCGCTCTTCCATCACCGCCACGCTCGCGCTCGCGAGGCGGCCGGAGGCGTGCTCGAGCCGCCGGAGGGTCTTGGCGGACAGCCCGTGGTGCTTGGGCACACGCCGTCCGGAGGTCGCATCAGCCATGGTCAGCCGATCCTAGTCCGGTGGGCAAAGGTGGCCCTCATCCTGCGGCCGTTCGCCCATGGAGTCCGAAGTGGACAGTCATGGGCCAGGAATTGCGAAAGATTTCCGCATAAAACTCGAGGCCGCCCGGCGCTCGCGTTTTTCGCTGCGCCGGACGGCCTCGTCTCCCCGGTCCCCACCGGTACGACAAGTATGCGACTTGTCGATCTTTTCCCGCTAGCTCACTCACTCGATCGTGGGTCGCCGAGTTGCCGGTGCGGTGCGCGTGATCAACGATCCCTCGCAAGCCGCACCGGTGTTGGGCGCGGATGCGCAGAGGAGGGAGTTCGCCGTGGGCGAGCAGCTGAAAGACGGTCTGGGACAAGCATGGAACCTTGTCGCCACCTTCGTGCCGAAATTGATCGGATTCCTGATCATCCTGCTGATCGGCTGGTTGATCGCGAAAGCCCTGTCGAAGGCATTGGGACTGGTTCTGTCGAAGATCGGTTTCGGCAAGCTCATCGAGAAGACGGGGCTCACCGGAACGCTCAAACAGGCGAATGTCGACGCGGGCGGGATCCTCGTCAAACTCGTCTACTACTTCATTCTCCTGATCGCGCTGCAGCTCGCGTTCGGCGTATTCGGTGAGAGCAATCCGGTCAGCGCGCTGCTCAACGACATCATCGCGTTCCTGCCGCGGATCCTGGTGGCGCTGGTGCTGGTGATCGTCGCGGCGGCCGTGGCGAAGGTCGTCCGCGACCTGGTGACCGGAGCGCTGTCCACCCGGCCCGCGGGACGGCTGCTCGGCACCATCGCCTACTGGATGATCATGGCGTTCGGCATCATCGCCGCGCTCGGCCAGGTGAACATCGCGACCGCGATCACCGGACCGGTCCTGATCACCGTGCTCGCCACCATCGGCGGCGTGATCGTCGTCGGCTTCGGCGGCGGCCTGATCAAGCCGGCGCAGGACCGCTGGCAGGGCTGGTTGGCCAATCTCCAGGGCCAACTGGAGGCTGGGGACGCCAAGCCGGAGGTCCGTTCGGAGCCGCCGACTTCGCCTGTGGGCATCGGTCGCGTAGATTCCTGAGCATCCCGCGGGCCCGGTGATCGAGGAAGGCACCGGGCCCGCGTGGAGTCGAAGGGGCCCATCGCCGCGGAACACGCGGTGGAGGGCCCTTTTCGCGTCCTCAGCGACTCTCGAGCCGTTCGGTTGTTCCGCACCTCACACTCTCTAGGGAATGGCGTCGGAACGGAGCATGTTGGAGCCGTAGACGGAGAGGGGTGCGGACGTGGACTTCCTGCTGCACAACGGTGTCACGGTGCTCGGACAATGGATCTCCTTCGCCGAGCTGGCGGGGCAGGTCTTCGCGCTGGCCGTGGTCTTCCTGGCGCAACGCCGCACGTTGTGGACGTGGCCGGTCCAGGTCGGCGCCACCGTGCTGTTGTTCTCGGTCTACGTCTCCGCACATCTCGGCGGCCTCGCGACCAGGCAGATCGCGATCCTCGCCATCTCGATCTACGGCTGGTGGGCCTGGTCCCGCCGCAGCGACCCGGTCTACGGCGTCGTCGTCCGCAAGGGCCGTCTCGGCGAGCGTCTGGCGATGCTCGGCGCGTTCGCGATCGGCACCACCGCGATGGCGCTGGTGCTCGACGCGCTGAACGCCTCTTGGGCGCCATGGCCGGACGCCGCGATCTTCGTCGGCACGCTGGTCGCCTTCGCCGCGCAGGGCGCGGGTCTCGTCGAGTTCTGGCTGGTGTGGCTGGTCGTCGACGCGATCGGCGTACCGCTGCAGCTCTCCTCGGGCCTGTACTTCTCCGCGGCGGTGTACATCGTGTTCGCCGGGCTGGTCGTGCACGGCTGGTGGAGCTGGAACCGCACCGCCAAGCAGGTCCGGACCGCGCCGGCCGGGGTCTCGGCCGCGGCCTAGCGCATGGTGGCGTGTGAAGGCTTGAGGTCGGCGAGGGTGCGGACGCCCAGCAGCTGCATCGTCCGGACCATCTCGGCGCGCAGGATGTCCACGCACCGCTGAACCCCGCGCTCGCCCCCGGCCATCAGGCCGTAGAGGAACGCGCGCCCGATGAGCACCGCGTCCGCGCCGCGCGCGATGGCGGCCACGATGTCGCCGCCGGACAGGATGCCGGTGTCGACCCACACCTCCGCGTCGCCCTGGATCTCGTCGAGCACCGCGGGCAGCAGCTCGATCGGCGTCGGCGCGCGGTCGAGCTGGCGTCCGCCGTGGTTGGACAGCAGCACCGCGTCGGCGCCGTGCTTGACCACGTCACGCGCGTCGTCGACGTTCTGGATCCCCTTGACCACGAGCTTGCCCGGCCAGGTCTGGCGGACCCAGTCGAGGTCGTCGAAGTTCAGGGTCGGGTCGAAGAGCTGGTTGAGCAGTTCGGCGACCGTGCCGTCGAACTGGCTCAGCGACGCGAAGGTCAGCGGCTCGGTGGTCAGCAGGTTGAACCACCACGCCGGATGCATCGCGCCGTCGACGAACGTCTTGAGGGTGAGCGCGGGCGGGATGGTCAGCCCGTTGCGGACGTCACGCAGCCGCGCGCCCGCGACGGGGGTGTCCACCGTCAGCATGAGCGTGTCGAAGCCGGCGGCCCAGGCGCGATTCATCAGATCTTCGCCCGCCTTGTGGTCGCGCCAGACGTAGAGCTGGAACCACTTGCGGGCCTCCGGAGCGGCCGCCGCGAGGTCTTCGATGGACGTCGTCGCCATCGTCGACAGCCCCATCGGGATGCCGTTGCGCTGCGCGACGCGAGCCACCGCGGACTCGCCCTCGTGGTTCATCATCCGCGTGAACCCGGTCGGCGCGAACGCGAACGGCAGCTCCGAACGCTTGCCGAGGATCTCCTTGCCGGTGTCCACATCGGACACGCCGCGCAGGACGTTGGGGTGGAATTCCACGCTGCGGAAGGCCTGACGGGCGCGGCGGAGGCTGTCCTCCAGCTCGGCGGCGCCGTCGGTGTAGTCGAACGCGGCCCGGGGAGTCCGCTTGCGGGCGAGCATCCGCAGGTCGGCGATCGTGTGCGCGCCCGCCAGCCGACGGTCGGTCGGGTTGAGCACGATCGGCTTCGGCCGCAGGATCTGCTTCAGCTCACTCGGCTTCGGCAGTCGACGCTTGGTCACTCTCGCTCACCCTCTCCACAAACATCCGATGTCTCACCCTAGCTCTTCCGGTCCCGGACGCAAGGAACGGTCCGTTCCTCGCGAATTTCGCAAGGAACGGACCGTTCATGGCAGTGCTAGGCGCTGCCGGAGTCCGACAACTGCGGACCCGCGGCGGCGACGTCGTCGAGGCGGTACTTGCGCGCCGCCTCCGCCGCCTTCGACTGGTCGATCTCGCCGCGCTTGGCTAGCGCGCTCAGCGTGCCGACCACGATCGACTGGGCGTCGACCAGGAACTTCCGCCGGGCGGCTGGGCGAGTGTCGGAGAACCCGAACCCGTCGGTGCCCAGCGTCAGCATGTCGTTCGGCACCCACGGGCGGATGAGGTCCGGCACGGCACGCATCCAGTCCGAAACCGCGACGACCGGCCCGTTCGCGCCGGACAGCTTCTGCGTGATGTACGGCACACGCGGGGAGTCGCCCGGGTGGAGCAGGTTGTCGTGGTCGACCTCGACGGCCTCGCGCCGCAGCTCGGTCCACGACGTCGCCGACCACACGGCCGCGCGTACGCCCCACTCCTCGGCCAGCATCTGCTGGGCACGAAGCGCGTCCGGCATGGTGACGCCGGAGACCAGGATCTGCGCCTCCGGGCCGTCGCCCGCCGGGGCGTCCGCGTACTTGTAGAGCCCCTTGAGCAGGCCGTCGACGTCGAGGTTCTCGGGCTCGGCGGGCTGCTGGTAGGGCTCGTTGTAGATCGTCATGTAGTAGAAGATGTTCTCGCCGTTGCCGTCCGGCCCGGTCTCGCCGTACATCCGGCGAAGACCGTCCCGCACGATGTGGGCGATCTCGAACGACCACGCCGCGTCGTAGGCCACGACGGCCGGGTTGGTCGCCGCCAGCAGCAGCGAGTGCCCGTCGGCGTGCTGCAGGCCCTCACCGGTCAACGTGGTGCGGCCGGCGGTGGCGCCGAGCACGAACCCGCGGGCCATCTGGTCCGCCGCCGCGTAGAGGCCGTCACCGGTCCGCTGGAACCCGAACATCGAGTAGAAGATGTAGATCGGGATCATCGGCTCGCCGTGCGTGGCGTACGAGGTGCCGACGGCGGTGAACGACGCGGTGGAACCCGCCTCGTTGATGCCCTCGTGCAGGATGACGCCCTTTTCGGACTCCTTGTAGGCCAGCATCAGGCTCGCGTCGACCGACGTGTACGTCTGGCCGTGCGGGTTGTAGATCTTGGCCGTCGGGAACATCGAGTCGAGACCGAAGGTGCGCGCCTCGTCCGGGATGATCGGGACGATCCGCTTGCCGATCTCGGAGTCCTTCGCCAGCTCGCGGACGAGCCGGACGAACGCCATCGTGGTGGCGACCTCCTGCTTGCCCGAGCCCTTGCGGATGCCTTCGTAGACCTTGTCGCCGGGCAGCACGAGGGCCTTCGACGCCTTCGGACGGCGCTCCGGGAGGAAGCCGCCGAGCGCTTTCCGGCGGCCGATCATGTACTCGATCTCCGGCGATTCCTTGCCCGGGTGGTAGTACGGCGGCAGCTTCGGGTCGCGCTCGAGTTCCTCGTCGCTGATCGGGATGCGCTGGGCGTCCCGGAACAGCTTGAGGTCGTCGAGGGTGAGCTTCTTCATCTGGTGCGTGGCGTTGCGGCCCTCGAAGGACGGCCCGAGGCCGTATCCCTTGATGGTGTGGGCCAGGATCACCGTCGGCTGGCCGTGGTGCTCCAGCGACGACTTGTAGGCCGCGTAGACCTTGCGGTAGTCGTGCCCGCCGCGCTTGAGGTTCCAGACGTCGGCGTCGGTGAGGTCCTTGACCAGTTCCTTGGTCCGCGGGTCGCGGCCGAAGAAGTGCTCGCGGACGAAGGCGCCGTCGTTGGCCTTGTAGGTCTGGAAATCGCCGTCCGGCGTGGTGTTCATCAGGTTGACCAGCGCGCCGTCGCGGTCCGCGTGCAGCAGCGAGTCCCACTCGCGGCCCCAGATGACCTTGATGACGTTCCAGCCGGCGCCGCGGAAGTACGACTCCAGCTCCTGGATGATCTTGCCGTTGCCGCGTACCGGGCCGTCGAGCCGCTGCAGGTTGCAGTTGATCACGAAGGTCAGGTTGTCGAGGCCCTCGCCGGCGGCCACGTGGATGAGGCCGCGCGATTCCGGCTCGTCCATCTCGCCGTCGCCGAGGAACGCCCAGACGTGCTGGTCGCTGGTGTCCTTGATGCCGCGATCGCGCAGGTAGCGGTTGAACCGCGCCTGGTAGATCGCGTTCATCGGGCCGAGGCCCATGGACACGGTCGGGTTCTCCCAGAACTCCGGCATCAGCCGCGGGTGCGGGTACGACGGCAGGCCGCCGCCCTCGCCGGCGTGCGAATACTCCTGGCGGAACCCGTCCAGCTGGTTCTCGCTCAGCCTGCCCTCGAGGAACGCGCGGGCGTAGATGCCGGGGGAGGCGTGCCCCTGGATGAAGATCTGGTCGCCGCCGCCCGAGTGGTCCTTGCCGCGGAAGAAGTGGTTGAAGCCCACTTCGTACAGCGCCGCGGACGAGCCGTAGGTAGAGATGTGCCCGCCGACGCCGACGCCGGGACGCTGCGCGCGGTGCACCATGATCGCGGCGTTCCACCGGATGTAGGCGCGGTAGCGGCGCTCGATCTCCTCGTCACCGGGGAACCAGGGTTCGTTCTCGGTGGGGATGGTGTTCACGTAGTCCGTCGACGTCAGCGCCGGGACGCCGACGTGGCGTTCCCTGGCCCGCTCGAGGATGCGCAGCATCAGGTACCTGGCGCGCTGCTGACCACCCCTGGCCAGCGCCTCGTCGAAGGAGTCCAGCCATTCGGCGGTCTCCTCCGGGTCGATGTCGGGCAGGTGCGCCGCCAATCCGTCACGGATGACGCGGACGCGTGCCGGGGTCTCCTTGCCGGAGGCGCCGTCGTTCTGCGGGGCCAAGGGGTCTCCTTGCGAAAGGTGGTAGCTGGTTGTGCTCGTACGCGGGCGTGTTCGCCGTCCATCGTCGTCCTCCGGTTCCGTTCTCGTCACCGCTACTGATCGGTAACGTTCGCGGACCCGATTGCGACACGCCTCGCACGCGCCTGTACTCGCGCGCGCGTTTTCTCTCCCACCCTAAAGCAGGGCGTTCGGGGACGCCCAGGCGCGCCCGGATTGACCCCGTCGGAGTGGGCTGAATGTCCGTACGCCGCGACACGAGTTGTTCAAGATCCGGTGTGGACGGTTGCGCGGATCGCTTCACCAGTGTTCGCTAACGGGCATCGTGTACCCGAGTGTGGTGCCCGCCCGGTCGATCAGGCCGACGCGACACCACGCTCCGTCGTAGTTGGAGGAGTGACAGCAGTGGTCGCCGCGGGAGACGCTGATCAGAGCAGCGTCGCCGAAAGGCTCGGGATCAAGCCGGACATGGTGGTCCAGGAGATCGGCTGGGACGAGGACGTCGACGACGACCTTCGTGCGGCGATCGAGGAACAGATCGGCGGCGACATCCTCGACGAGGACGCCGACGAGGTCATCGACGTGGTGCTGCTGTGGTGGCGCGAAGACGACGGTGATCTCGGTGACACGCTGATCGAGGTCCGGACCCCCCTGAACGAGAACGGCGTGATCTGGGTGCTGACCCCGAAGACGGGTCAGCCCGGGCATGTCGAGCCGAGTGACATCGCCGAGGCGGTGCCCCAGGTCGGGCTGGCGCAGACGGCCAACATCAGTGCCGGCCCCAAGTGGGCGGGCACGCGGCTGGTTTCGCCCAAGTCGTCCAAGACCAAGCGGTGACTTCGGGAGCCGCGCGATCGACACGATAGGGTTGTCGTCGCAGGCCCCTGTTCGCTCTTGAGAGGAAACCGCCGGTATGGCCGTCGAGGTCGGATCGCAAGCCCCGGACTTCACGCTCAACGACTACAACAAGCAGTCCGTGACGCTTTCGTCCTTCAAGGGCGACAAGCCGGTCCTGCTCGTGTTCTACCCGTTCGCGTTCAGCGGCATCTGCACCGGTGAGCTGTGCCAGCTCCGCGACGAGTTCGCGGACTACGACGGCCAGGGCGTCCAGGTCATCGGCGTGTCCGTGGACACCCCGTTCTCGCTCAAGGCGTGGGCGGAGCAGGAGGGTTACCAGTTCCCGCTGCTTTCGGACTTCTGGCCGCACGGTGAGGTCGCGAAGGCCTACGGCGTCTTCAACGAGGCGGCCGGCCTGGCCACCCGCGGCACCTTCCTGATCGACAAGGACGGCGTCGTCCGGTTCGCCGAGGTCAACCAGCCCGGTGAGGCGCGCGACCAGCAGGCGTGGAAGAAGGCCGTGGCCTCGCTGGCCTGAGTCTTCACGGTGGCACCCGTGCGCGGGTGCCACCTCCCGGGCGCATAGCTCAGCGGGAGAGCACTCGGTTTACACCCGAGCGGTCGTAGGTTCGATCCCTACTGCGCCCACCGAAAACCCGGCGACAGGCCGCACGCGCGGCGCTAGCGTCGCCCGCATGCACGACCTCACGTGGCGGCCGCTCACCCGCGAGGACGCCCAGGCGTCGGCCGACCTCCTCAACGCCATGGAGACCGTCGACGGGATCGGCGAGAACTACACGGCGGAGGACACCCTCCAGGAGCTGATCGACCCGTACGCGGATCTGGAACGGGCGAGTCTCGCCGCCTTCGACGGCGACGTGATGGCCGGTTACATGAAGATCCGCTTCAAGCCGTCCGTGGAAGAGGTCCATCGGGTCTTCCTCGACGGCGGGGTCCACCCCGGATATCGCCGCCGGGGCATCGGTGGCGCGCTCGTCGACGCGGGTGTGGCGGCGGCCGAGGTGGTGCACGAGGCGCACCATCCGGGCTCGAAGCTCGTGGTGGACGTCAACCGGCCCGAGCGCATCGCGGGTTTGGCCGAGCTCGTCCGTTCCCGGGGTTTCGTGCCGGTGCGCTACTTCCAGCGCATGGAGCACTCGCTCTCCGCGTTGGATGCTTCGAAGCTTCCTGACGGGTTTGTGGTCGAGCCGTGGTCGGAGCGGAACGACGAGGATTTCCGGAAGGTCCGGAACGAGGCGTACCGGGACTACTGGGGCGCCGTGCCGATGCCCGCCGATCTCTGGCGGAACAAGATCACCAATCAGACTTTTCGGCCCAAGGCCAGCTTTCTGCTTCGTGAGGAGGGCCGTGCGGTCGGGATGCTGGTGACCCTGTGCTGGGACGCCGACACGGAGGCCACCGGTGTCCGCGACGCGCATTTCATGGCGATCGGAACACTTCGGGAGTATCGGCGGCGGGGTGTGGCGAGCGCGCTGATGGGGCACGCGCTGAGAGCCGCCGCGGGGCAGGGCTACGACCGCGCGAGCCTGAATGTGGACTCGGCGGATCCGTCCGGGGCGTTCGGGGTCTTCGAGGAGGCGGGCTTCGTGCCGGCGATGCGGTACGTGCGCTGGGCGCTCGAGACCTGACGCATTCAGAGGACTAAATGCGGGGGAAGACACGTGAAGGCCTCCTTCCCTCGACTGAGCCGAGGGAAGGAGGCCTTCACGCACCCCCAACACCTGTGGAACGTCTTCGGTTTTCGGCGGTCTGGTCTGCCCCCTCGGCAGGCCAGACCGCCGGTGCGCCGCGCCGCGGGTGGCGAACTTTCGGCTGCACAAGACAGGAGACGGTCGGGTCTGCCCAGATACATCAAGATCGGCGGCCATTGGAGTGATCCCGGGCCGCGAGGGGTGATCACGCAGAGTGGCTAGGCGCGGATGAGCCTGTTCGCCAGGGTCGACATCGTGTAGGCGCCGATGCCCATGACGACTTCGAGGGCGTTCCGTTCGGTGTATCCGTGCCCGAAGAAGGTCCGCAGCGTCTCGTCGTCGACTGCGCCGGCGGTTTCGAGTACCGCGAGCGTGAACTGCCGGACGGCTTCCAGTCGTTCGTCGGGAACGGGCTGCTGCGTGCGAAGCGCCGCGATGACGTCGTCGTCCGCGTGGTGACCCTTCAATCTGTCGGTGTGGATCTCGACGCACACCTCGCAGCCGTTGCGGGTCGCCACGGTCATCACGACCGTTTCCCGCGCGAGCGGGTCGAGTGTCGTCCGCTCGAAGCTCGCGCTGAGTTTCAGGAATCCGTCGAGGAGTTCCGGTGACGACGCCTGCCGGGCGACGGCGGTGGGGAGGTGCCCGAATTTCCGGATGGTCGCTTCCATGGTGCGACGTGCGGCTTCGGGGGCGGTTTCGACGGTGTGCTCGGTGAACAAGGCTTCCCCTTAAGATGGTCAACGTGGTTGACGAAAAGGTAAACCAAGTTGTCGAACCTGGCAAGGGAGTTCGCGAAACTCCCGGCTTTGAGCTGCCGCTCCTGCTGTTCGCGGGCTTCCGCTCGATCATCGACCGGATGCACGCCGAACTGGCCGAGCAGGGGCATCCCGACGTCCGGCCGGCGTACGGCTTCGCCATGCAGGCGATCGGCCGTGAAGGCGCGACGGCGAGCGAGATCGGGCGGCGGCTCGGCGTCAGCAAGCAGGCGGCGGGCAAGACCGTCGACAGGCTGGAACAGCTCGGCTACGTCGCACGCGTCGACGACCCGGCCGACGCGCGGCGCAAGGTCGTGCGGCTCACCGGCCGCGGGTTCGACTCACTCGGCCGGTCGGCGGCGATCTTCGAGCAGGTGCGCAAGGAGTGGGCCGACGCGCTGGGCATCGACAGGGTCCGTGCGCTCGAGGCCGACCTCCGGACGATGGCGCCGACGGACCGCTTCCGTCTCGACGTCGCCAGCTGGTTCGGCGCCTAGAACGGACAACCCGGGTTCGGCGCGTCCTGTGAGAGCGGGCTTCCGTGCGGCAGCACGTAAAGCACCTCCAGCACCACCGGTGTCGTTCCGAGGTTCCGTCCGATGTGGACGGTGTCGCTCGGCTCGGTGAAGACGGCGCCCTGCCGGTACAGGCCGTCGAGCCCGCAGTCGGCCGAGTTGTGCGTCAACGTGCCTGCCTTGACATACGCGTACAGCTTCCCGTCGTGGTAGTGCCAGCCGGTGTAACCGCCGGGCTGGACGACGACCTCGCGCAGCACGTAGTCGGTGTTCCCGACCGTCTTCTGCCCGAAGATCGTCCCGGTCACCCCGGACCCGGGGGTCGCTTCGGCCGTCGCGGGGACGGCGAGCGCGAGAACGAGAGTGGCGAGCAGCGTGGTCACGGACCGCAGGCGCATGAGGGAACGGTACCGCGATCGACACTGCCCGAAAGGGCCGTTCATTCGGCCCTGAGTGTCCGCCGCAGGCTCTCCAGATGCCGCCGGAGCACCGTGCGCATCAGCTCCGGCGAGGTCCGGCCCGTCGCCAACGCGAGCCCGTCAAGCAGCGCGGCCAGCCGCTCGGTCTCGACGGCCAGGTCGAGGCCGTCGAGCAGGCCGCCCGCGTCGTTCGCGCCGTCGAGCACGCGGCGGACCAGGGCGCGGACCCCGGCGTACATGCGGGCGGCCTCCTCGGCGAGGTCGGGCCGGTTCTTCGCGGCGGCCGAGAACGCCAGCCAGACGTCGGTTTCGGCCCGGGTCTGCTCGGTGAGCGGCAGTAGTTCGCCGAGGAGCGCTTCGGTGATTTCCTGCCGCCGTGAGCGTGGTGTCGCGGGGTCGAGCAGATCGGGGAGGTGCCGCAGCAACCGCGTCTCCAGCCGGTCGCCGAGCGCGCGCATGGCGAACACGATCAGCTCGTCGTGGCCGCGGAAGTAGTGCCGCACCGAACCGATCGCGAGGCCGGCTTCCTCGGCCACGCTCCTGAGTGACGCCTGGGCGAGGCCATCCCGCTGGATCACCCGGAAGACGGCTTCGGCTATCTCCAGGCGGCGGGCCTCGGGGTCGACGATCTTGGGCACGTTGTCTTTATAGCACGACCTTGCTATTTTATTTGGCACAGTCATGCTACAAAGGGGGAGTTCATGAAGACCTGGTTGCTGATCGCGCTGGTGGTCGCCGTGGTGATCGCGATCGTCGTGCGCAGGCTGCGCGGCGAGCCACTGGTGGCCCGTGACGTGTTCGGGGCGCCGGTGATCCTGCTCGGGATCGGCGTCTACGGTTTGGCCAAACTGGAGGCCTTCACCTTCACTGACGGTCTCTGGCTCGTGCTGGGGTCCGCGGTCGGCTGCGGCCTCGGCGCGGTGCGTGCCGCCACCACGAAACTGTTCGAGCGCGAGGGCGTTCTTTGGCTGCGCTACACCGGCTGGACGTTCGGCGTCTGGGTGCTGTCGCTGGTGGTGAACTTCGGGATCGGTTTCCTGGCCACCACGGCGGGGGCGCATCCCGACGCGCGGCCGGTGACGTTGTCGATCGGCGTCAGCCTGCTGGGGGAGGCGCTGATGATCGGTAAGCGCGCGAAGACGACGGGGCTGCCGTACGCCCCGCCGTCCGAGTCGCTGCTTTCCCGCCGCTAGGCCAGTTTTCGGACTTCGCCGACAAGGAGGTCGAGGTCGTCTTCGGTGTTGAAGTAGTGCACCGAAGACCGGACCATCGGCGGGAGCCCGCGCTCGGCGAAGTCGAACTGGGCCGACGTCGCCTCGGTGACGCTGACGTTGATCTTCGCCGAGGCCAGGCGCTGTTTCACTTCCTGCGACGGTGTTTTCGCCACGTCGAACGTGACGATCCCGCACTTGCGCAGGCCCTGGTCGCGGACGTGGACGCCGGGGATCTCGCTGAGCGCTTCACGCAGTTTCGCCGCGAGCGCGGCGACGCGGGCTTCGATGGCGGGCATGCCCCATTCGAGGGCGTAGTCGATCGCCGCGCCGAGGCCGTGCAGGGCGGCGTGATCGCGTTCCCAGACCTCGAACATCTTCGCCGTCGGATCGACTTCGTAGCTTTCGGGCGCGGTCCACAGCGCCGAATGAAGATCGAGCATCGCGGGCTCGACGCGTTCGCGCAGGCGCGGGTGCGCGTAGAGGAAGCCGGTGCCCCGTGGTCCGCGCAGGTACTTGCGGCCGGTCACGCTGAGCGCGTCGCAGTTCAGGCGCGCGACGTCGAGGTCGATCTGGCCGGCGCTCTGGCACGCGTCCAGCAGGAACGGGATCCCGGCTTCGCGCGCGACCGCGCCGATCTCCTCGGCCGGGTTCACCAGCCCGCCCTGGGTCGGCACGTGGGAGACGGCGATCAGCTTGACGTCGCCGTCGACGCGGCGCTTGAGGTCTTCGACGTCCAGCTGTCCGGACTCGTCGTTCTCGACCACCTCCACGACGGCGCCGGTGCGCTTCGCGATTTGCAGGAAGGAGATGACGTTGCTCGCGTACTCGGATTTCGCCGTCAGGATCCGGTCTCCGGCGGAGAAGGGCAGCGCGTAGAAGATCGCCTGCCAGGAGCGGGTCGCGTTGTCGGTCAGGGCGATGTCGTCGGGGCCGGCGCCGACAAGGCGCGCGGCGGAGGCGTAGACGCCGTTCATCCGCTCCACGGTCGCCGCGGCCTGCTCGTATCCGCCGATCAGGGCCTCTTCGCGCAGGTAATCGACGACGGTGTCGGTCACCCGTGCGGGCGGCAGCGACGATCCGGCGTTGTTGAGGTGGACCACCTCCGCGCAGCCCGGGGTTTCGGCGCGAGCGCGGGTCACATCGAAGTCCGTCATGCCTAACTGAATACAGTACGGGCGAAGTGCATGCAATACTGTGCCGATGACGAGGAACCTGCTCCGGCGCGACCTCGCGGAGGAGATCACCGCTCGCGTGCTCGACGGCCGGATCGCCGCGGACAGCCGTATCAACGAGGTGCACCTCGCCCGCGAACTGGGCGTCAGCCGGACCCCGTTGCGCGAGGCGCTGATCGGGCTGGCCGATCGCGGCCTGCTCGTCTCGGCGCCGAACCGGGGCTTCCTCGTGCCGCCGTTCGATCCGGACGAGGCCAGGCAGCTGTATCCGCTCGTCGCGGAGCTGGAATCGCTCGCGCTGCGGTGGAGTTCGCCGCAGGACCTCGCCGGGCTCACCGGCGGTCTGGACCGGATCGCCGCCGAGATGGCCGTGGAACTCGGGCGGCAAGGCGATCTGTCCACTTTGGATGATCGCTGGCACGCGCTGCTCGTCTCGCGGTGCACGAACACCCATCTGCTGCGCCTGCTGGAGCAGACGAAGCCGCTGCTGAAACGCTATGACGCACGCTATTTCGGTGGCGTCGAGCGGTCGAAGGAGAGTATCGAGGAACACCACCGGATCGCCGAGGCGATCCGCGCGGCGGACCTCGATGCGGCCGTCGGGCTGCTCCGGCGGAACTGGGTGAAAACGTTGGCATATCTGGAAGACATGGGGTGACACGATGTTCGTGACGGCACATTTGAGCGACAACCATCTCGACGGCGGGGACCGCGCCGACGAACGGACGGCGCGGGTCATGCGGTACCTGGAGGGCCTGGCGACACCGGTCGACGCGATCCTCGTGACCGGTGACATCTCCGACCACGGCACCGTCGAGGAGTACCGGCGCGCGGCCGAGCTCTTCAAGACCGATACTCCGCTGTTCACCTGCCCCGGCAACCACGACAAGCGCGGCCCGTTCCGAGAAGGGCTGCTCGGGCAGGCGCCGGACGAAGGCCCCGTCAACGTGGCGCACACCGTCGGCGACGTCACGTTCGTCATGGCCGATTCGAGTATCCCGGGCAAGCCGGACGGACAGTTCGACGACGAGACCATGGCCTGGCTGGACGACGTCCTCTCCGGCGGCGACGGCCCCGCCTTCATCGCCTTCCACCACCCCCCGGTCGCGCTCGGCCTGCCGCTGGTGGACGCGATGCGCCAGTACGGCGAGGACAAGCTGGCCGAGGTGCTCGCTCGTCACCCGCGCGTGGTCGCTCTGCTCTGCGGGCACGTCCACACCGCGGCGTCGACGACGTTCGCCGGTGTGCCGCTGCGGTCGGCGCCCTCGGTCGGGTCGAGCATCCTGTTCCCGTGGGAGGAGAACGGCCTCCGGCACTGGGCCGAAGGTGGCCCGGTCGACTACGACCTGCCGCCGTCGCTGCTGTTCCACGTGCTGCACGACGACGGCAGGCTGACCACGCACCAGCGGGTGGTCCCGGCTTAACCCCCGAACACCGGCAGCGTGATCCGGGACGGATGCGCGGGGTCGTGGAAGATCTCGAACCGCGCGGGTTTCCCGTCCACCGCGCTGAAGACCGGTTCGTCGGTGCCGTGGTTGCGGGCGAAGCGCGGGAACGCGCCGCCCGCGACCTGCACCCGCAGCCGGTGGCCGCGCCGGAACCGGTAGGCCGTCGGGTCGAGCGGGATCTCGGCCGCGACCACACCGTCCACATCGGACTCAGGACTGCCGGGACGCAGGCGGAGAACGCCGTCGGTGACATTGCGCGAGACGCCGCGACGGTCCACATCGCACAGCCGGACGAAGACGTCACCGTGCCCGAGGTCGGTCCGGACGTGCACCAGCGCGGAGATCTCGCCGATGACGTCGAGATCGCGTTCGAGCACGTCACCGGTGAAGAGCAACACGTCCCGCCGCGCCTCGACGTCCTTGTTGTCCTGCTGTTTCTGCACGCCCGACAGCAGCGGCCCGCCGACGGTCGGCGTCGGATCGGCCGGGTCGAAGGTGAACGTGCCCGGCTTCGACTCGACGGGTTCGGTGACGGAAAGCCCGCCAGGACGCAGGAAGTACGGGGTGGCGCCGGACTTCGGCGGCCAGCTTTCGAAGTCGAGCCAGCGCCCGGAGCCCTGGAGATACAGGCGCACGGGTGACTGCCTCAGCGGCGCGCGATCGCCGAGGAGATGGGCGGAGAGGAAACCGATCTGGTCGGTCAGCAGGGTTTTGAGGCTGGCGGGTTCGCCGTGCGCCCACGGGCCGATGGTGATCCGCGGTTCGCGTCCGGCCGCGGCGAGTTCCTTGAAGTCACGCAGCTGGGCGGAGATGAACAGGTCGTACCAGCCGGTCACCATGGTCACCGGCGTCGTCAGCGCTGCGACTTCGGCGCTGTGGTCGGACGGCGCCCAGAAGTCGTCGCCGGGTTCGGCGTGCGCGGAGACGTCTTGGAGGAACCGCACCTGCTCGCCGATGGCCGCGACGTCGGCGCCGGAGACCGGTAGATGCGCCATGGCCCGGCGGGTCTTCTTCGTCTGCCAGGGATTCGGCAGGCCGGCGAACCGGCCTTCCTGCCGTCCGATCAGCGCCGACCACGACACCATGTTGTCGACCGCGAGGATCCCGCCGGGATAGAAGGTCGACACGAATTCCGACGCGGTGACACCGAGGCAAAGCGCTTCGAGCGGCTCTTCGAGGTACGGCGCGACGGCCCATTGCGTGTGGCCGAGGTAGCTCGCGCCCGCCATCGCGACCCGGCCGTCGCACCACGGCTGCTCGCGCAGCCACGCGACGGTGGCGAGGCCGTCCTCCTTCTCCAGGTGGAACGGCCGGAACTCGCCGCCGGAGCCGAAGGTCCCGCGCGTGCTCTGGAGGACCGTCTGCAACCCGTGCCGCGCGAACGTCTCGCCGAAGATCTTGCCCATCAGGCCCTTGCGGCCGTACGGCGTGCGGATCAGCACGACCGGCCGCGGCTCGTCGCCCGGAACGGCGTAGCGATCCGCCAGCAGGCGGACGCCATCGGGCATCGGGACGGGGATCGCCTTGGTCACCGAGGGGGCGGGGCCCTCGGCGGGCGGGAGACCGAGGTACCGGTCGAGAAGTCGGTCGAGCACGCGGGCCGCCTTTCGCGCGGAGGATCACCTTCCGCTTACGACCGTACTCGCGTGGCCTCTCGCCCGCCTGAAATGAAAGCGTCCTTCATCGCGAAGTCCGCGATGAAGGACGCTTTCGTGGCGCGGGGCGGACCGCCCGGTACCGCCCCGCGGGTCTTCAGGAAAGCCGGGCGAGTGTCTCCGGCTTGAGCAGTTTCGCCAGTTCCTCGGCGGGCAGAAGGCCCTTCTCGACGACGAGTTCCGCCACGCCACGCCCGGTCTCGAGCGCTTCCTTGGCGATCTCGGTCGCGGCCGCGTACCCGATGCTCGGGTTCAGCGCGGTCACCAGCCCGATCGAGTTCTCGACGTAGCCGCGCATCACGTCGGCGTTCGCGGTGATCCCGGAGACGCACCGCTCCGCCAGCACCAGGCAGGCCGACCGCAGATGCGTGATGCTCTCCGAAAGCGAGTGCAGGATCAGCGGTTCGAACGCGTTGAGCTGCAGCTGCCCGGCCTCGGCCGCCATCGTGACGGCGACGTCGTTGCCGATGACCTCGAACGCGACCTGGTTGACCACCTCGGGGATGACCGGGTTGATCTTGCCGGGCATGATCGACGACCCCGCCTGCACCGGCGGCAGGTTGATCTCGTTGAGCCCCGCCCGGGGCCCGGAGGAGAGCAGCCGCAGATCGTTGCAGCTCTTGGAAAGCTTCACCGCGATCCGCTTGAGCACCCCGGACAGGTGCACGAACGCGCCGCAGTCCTGCGTCGCCTCGATGAGGTCCGCGGCGGACACGACGGGCAGGCCGGTGATCTCGCGCAAGTGCGCGACGGCGGCTTCGGCGTACCCGGGCGCGGCGTTGAGCCCGGTGCCGATCGCGGTCGCGCCGAGGTTGATCTCGTGCAGCAGCGCCACCGCCTCGGTGAGCCGAAGCCGGTCTTCGCCGAGCATGACCGCGTAGGTGCCGAATTCCTGCCCCAGCGTCATCGGGACAGCGTCCTGCAACTGCGTGCGGCCCATCTTCAGCAGATCGTGGAACTCGACGGCCTTGGCCGCGAAAGCCTGTTCCAGCACGACCATCGCTTCGGCCAGTTCGCGCACGGCGATGATCGTCGCGACATTGACCGCGGTCGGGTACGCGTCGTTGGTCGACTGCCCGAGGTTCACGTGCTCGTTCGGGTGCACGCGGGCGTAATCGCCCTTCTTGTGCCCGAGCAGTTCGAGCGCGCGGTTCGCGATCACCTCGTTGGCGTTCATGTTCGTCGAGGTGCCCGCGCCGCCCTGGATGACGTCGACGACGAACTGGTCGTGCAGCGCGCCTTCGCGGATCTCGCGGCACGCCCGGCGGATGGCGTCGGCGACGTCCGGCTCCAGCAATCCCAGATCGGCGTTGGCCCGGGCGGCGGCCTCCTTGACCGAGGCGAGCGCCTCGATCAGGTGCGGGTACGCGGAGATCGCGGTGCCGGTGATGGGGAAGTTCTCCCGCGCCCGGGCGGTGTGCACGCCCCAATAGGCGTCGGCGGGGACTTCCTTGTCTCCCAGCAGATCGTGTTCCACGCGGTGCATCGAAGGCTCCTCAGGCGGCGAGGTGAAGTTCGGCCAGCGCGCCGGTCACGCGCAGGCCGGGGGTGGGCTCCAGCACGGTCTGATCGACACCGCACAACGTGAGCGCGGCGGCGAGCACCGGCCGGCGGGCGCGGTCACCGCCGTCGGCGATCTTGATCGCGATCGCCGTCCCGTCCGGGAGGGCGGCGACCTGGACGGCTTCGAAACCGTCCTTGGCGATCAGGCCGGGTACCGCGCGCATGAGCGCGGTGACGTCGCGACGGGTACCGGCGACCAGTTCCGGATGCTTCCGGATCCCTTCGGCGACAAGGCCTTCCGGTGTTCCCGGCGCCGCCGCGGCGATCTTGCCGACCGCGCGGGCGAGGCCGCGCAGCGAGACCGCGAACAGGGGAGCGCCACAGCCGTCGACGGCGACCTTCGGGATCCGCTGTCCGGTCAGGTCTTCGACGCACTCCGCGATCGCGCGCTGCAGCGGATGCGCGGCGTCCAGATAGTCCTTTGTGGACCAGCCGTGCCGACGACAGGTCGCGAGCATCGCCGCGTGCTTGCCGGAACAGTTGTGCGCCGGCTTCGAGGCGCTCCGCCCCGAAGCGATCCAAGCGTCGCGCTCGACCGGGTCGAACGGCAGGTCTTCCGGCGTCCGCAGATCTTCCGCGGTGAGCCCGGCACCGTCGAGGGTTCTGAGCACCTCGGCCAGGTGGATCTCTTCGCCGGAGTGGCTGGCCGCGCCGACGGCGAACCCGGCGGCGCTCAGCTCGACCCCGAGTCGCGCCATCGCGGTGGCCTGCAAGGGTTTCGCCGCCGAACGCGGATAGAACGCCGCCTCGACGTCGCCCGCGGCGAACAGGACGCGGCCGTCGGGCGCGAGCACCACGGCCGAACCGTGGTGCACCCCCTCGACCATGCCATCGCGAAGGACGTGCACCAGCGGTTCGTGCGCGGGAACGCGGATCTCGGGGATCACAGCTTCGTCTTTTCGAAGACGTCCATGTTGATCCGCTTGCGGACCCCGAACCAGCCCGCCACCAGCGCGAGCCCGATGATCGGCAGGCAGTACAGGGTGATCCGGCCGGTCTCGTCGAAGCCCATCAGCACCACGACCGCGGCGAGGAAGACCAGCGTCGCGATCTCGGTGTAGGGCGAGAACGGCAGGCGGTACGACGGACGCTTGACCTCGCCGCGCTTGGCCTTGCGCACGAACAGCAGATGGGACAGCACGATGATCGCCCAGGTGCCGAGGATGCCGACGGCGGCGAAGTTCAGCACGATCTCGAAGGCCTGGCTCGGCACGACGGCGTTCAGGCCGACACCGACGACGCAGACCGCGGAGGTGAGCAGAATCCCGCCGTAGGGCACGTGGTTCTTGTTCATCACGCCGGTGAACTTCGGCGCGGAGCCGGCCAGCGACATCGACCGCAGGATGCGGCCGGTGGAGTAGAGGCCCGAGTTCAGGCTGGACAGCGCCGCGGTCAGCACCACCAGGTTCATCACGTTGCCCGCCTGCGGCACCCCGATATGCGAGAGCACGGTGACGAACGGGCTCTCCTGCTTCGAGTAGGCGTCCCACGGCATCAGCATCGTCAGCAGGATCACCGAGCCGACGTAGAAGATCCCGATCCGCCACATGATCGAGTTGATCGCCTTCGGCATGATCTTGCGCGGGTTCTCCGTCTCACCGGCGGCGACGCCGACCAGCTCGACCGAGGCGTAGGCGAACACGACACCCTGGACGATCAGCACCATCGGCAGCACCCCGGCCGGGAAGATCCCGCCGTGGTCGGAGATCAGCGAGAAGCCCGGCGTGGTGCCGTCGATCGGCTGCTGCGTGACCAGCAGGAAGATCCCGATCCCCATGAACGTCACCAGCGCGGCGACCTTGATGATGGCGAACCAGAACTCCATCTCGCCGAACAGTTTCACCGAAACCATGTTCAGCGCCAGCACCACCGCGAGCGCGACGAGCGCCAGCACCCATTGCGGGATCGGGGTGAAGAACGACCAGAAATGCGCGTACAGCGCGATCGCGGTGATATCCGCGATACCGGTCGTCGACCAGTTCAGGAAGTGCATCCAGCCCGCGACGAAAGCGCCCTTCTCGCCCATGAATTCCCGGGCGTAGGAAACGAAGGCGCCGGAAGAAGGGCGGTACAGGATGAGTTCGCCGAGCGAGCGCACCACGAAGAACGCGAAAAGGCCGCAGACCGCGTACACGATCGCCAGTGCCGGGCCCGCCTGCGCGAGCCGTCCGCCCGCGCCGAGGAACAGGCCGGTGCCGATGGCCCCGCCGATCGCGATCATGTTGACGTGGCGGGGTTTCAGCGCTTTGTCGTAGCCGGCGTCACCGGCGTCGGCCGGCACCGGCGCGGCTTTGCCGTCCGCGCTGAGGGTCTGTTCGGTCACGGTGTCAGTCGTCCTTGTTCTGGTGCGTCGTGTGGCTTGGCCGCACGATGGTGGTGAGCGCGTTCTCGACGTGCTCGAGATGGGAGGTCATCGCCGCGATGGCGTCCGCTTCGGAACCGGAGGCGATGGCGGTGACGATCTCACGGTGCTCGGTGTTCGAGCGGGTCCGACGGTCCCCCAATTGGTTGAGAAAGGACGACTGGCGCGCCAGCGCGTCCCGGATCTCTTCGATGACCTTGCCGAACACCGGATTGCCCGAGGCCTGCGCGATGGTGATGTGGAACAGGGAGTCCAGCGCCACCCACGCGGTGTTGTCGGTTTCGAGGTCCATGCGCTCGACGAGGTGACCGAGCAGGTCCAGGTCGTCGGTGCTGCGGCGCACGGCCGCGTATCCGGCGACGGGGATCTCCACATGCCGCCGGACCTCGAACAGGTCGCGGGCCGAGTAGGTCCCGAAGGTGGGGTTCTCGACCGGCCCGGTGGCGGTCACGAAGGTCCCTTTGCCCGTTTTGGACACGGTGAGGCCGAGCGCCTGCAGTCCCCGCAGTGCTTCGCGGACGACCGAGCGGCTGACCTCGAACTCCTTGCCGAGCGCGGATTCCGACGGCAGTTTCTGGCCGACGGGGTACTCGCCACGCTCGATGGCGCCGCGGAGATGGGCCAGAACGGCTTCCATCGCGCTGACGCGTCGTGGACCACCATGTCCGGCTGTCTGGCTGTCAGACAGGTTCATGAGACGAGATCGTGCGGTCGGTCCAACACTTTGTCAAGAGATCAGCCGAGGGCCGCGATCCAGCCTGCGAGGTCAGCGTCGATGGGGTAATCGCCTGAGAAGTGAAAGCCGTGCTGGGCACCTTCGGAGACGCGGAGTTCCGTGGTGACACCGGATTCCCGCGCGGAGGTGGCCAGTGTCACAACGTCGTCGAGCAGGGGGGGGGGGGGGGGGGGGGGGGGGGGGGGGGGTGTGGGGGGGGGGGGGGGGGGGGGGGTGGGGGGGGGGGGGTCGCCGCCCCCCCCCCCCCCCACCCCCCCCCCCCCCCCCCCCCACCCCGGTGAGCTGAACGCGGATCAGGCGGGCACCTGCCAGGACTGGCCCGCCGCCCCGTCGCAGGTCCGGATCACCAGCCGCGTGCCTTCGGCGGTGCCGCCGCCCTCGACGTCGAGGCATTTGCCGGACTGCGGGTTGACCAGCGTCGAGCCCTGCCGCCGCCAGGTCTGCGCCCCGGTCGTGTTGCAGTCCCAGAGTTGCACCCGCGTCCCGTCCGCCGTGCCGCTGTTGGCGACGTCCAGGCATTTCCCGAGCGCGCGCAACGTCCCGTTCTGCACGGCCCACGTCTGCGCGGCGGTGCCGTTGCAGTTCCACAGCTGCACCGCCGTGCCGTTCACGATCTGCGAATGGTCGACGTCGACGCATTTCCCGGTCACGCCGATGATCCGCCCGGCCGGATACGGGGTGCCGCTTCGGATCAGGTACTCGCTGTTGGCCACGTTCCAGTGCGTGGCGAGATAGCTGCCGGGCGCGGGATTGGTGTGGAAGTAGTCGTCGCCGAGGCAGTCGATCTGGTTTTCCGGCGCGCCCGGGCACACCTTCTTCAGGCCGCCCGGCGGGAGGCCGCCGTCGTCGTAACACATGATGTCTTCGTCGTCCCAGCAATGGCCGTACGGCGTCGCGTTCGGCGCGCTGCCCTGGACGGCGCCGAGGTTGTGCAGGAGTTCGTGTCCGGTGGCCTGCCAGCTCCAGCATCCCGTGCCGACCGTGGCGTAGTGCGGGCCGCCGTTGTACGGATTGCTCGCGCCGGGGCTGTCGTTGCCGCCGTTGCCGAACGCGAGCCCGCAGCCGCCCGCGTCGTACCAGACGATGTACTTGCGGTCGGCGCGGTTGTAGCCCTGTGCCTTGATGGCGTTGGTGATCGTGTCCACGTTGGCCATCGCGGACTGCGCGATGACGACGTTGGCGACCGTCGCCCGGCAGCTCGCGTCGTGCACGTACCGGACGTGCCGGACGCCGCCGCCGAGCCGGGCCGCGGCTTCGACGAAGATGTCGTCGATCTGGCTGGTGAAAGTCTGGAATTGGCCGGCGAACTGCCCGTATCGGTCCGCTTGCGTGTTCCCGCGGACATAAAGCGCTTGAACGCGTTTTCCGCTGACGCCGTCACCGTCGCAGACCGCCGAAGCGGGAGCCGCGGCCGCCACGGGAGCGGGCAGGGACAGGACGCCGAGCGCCAACGCGGCGCCTGCCACGAGTCTGAGGAATCTTCCGGTCATGCCGAACCGCCTTTTCATCGCAGGGATGAGGCATCCGGATGCGTCAAAGAGGTCTAGACCGCCAGGAATCATAAGCACCGGAAGGTGGGCATGTCACTGACAGAACAGGACACACGTCACTTCTGTTCACCGAGGAGTATCTCTTCGAGCAACAGGTCGACGTCACGGGCGGACTCGGCTTCGCCTATCCGGTGGAACGTTTCGGCGGCGCGGAGCGCGCGGCGGGCGGCCTCGCGGACGCGGCCGGCGGCGCTGAGCACGTGGGCGGCCACGTGGTCGAGCTGCGCGACGAGATGCTCCCGGACGGGCGCCGTCTCGGTTTTCACGGCGTGCACCGCGGTTTCCGCGGCGTCGAGCGCGCTCAGCGCCGCGTCCAGGTCGCCGGACCGCAGCCGGGAAAGCGTCGCGGCGTTACGGCAGGTGGCTGCCACATAGCCGCCGCCGATCGCCGAGGCCGCGTCGGCGGCTCGCGCGTAGAAGTCGGCGGCGTTCGCGCCGTAGCCGAGCAGGTCGAGTTGTTCGGCCGCGGCCATGCTCACCGAGATGTAGGAGTGCCCGGTGTCGCCCGAATCCTGGAGGATTTCGGCGAGGACGGCGTATTCGTCGAAGGCACGGGAAGATTCGCCGAGCGCGCGGTAGCTGTCGGCGTACATCCACCGGCAGCGGTGGTCCCAGTCCGGTGAGACGGCGAGCAGGGCGATGGCGCGGGGAGCGACGTCGAGCACTTCGTCGTAGCGGCCGGCACCGTGCAGCGCGGTGACGAGGACGTACCAGTGTTCCGCGGTGTCCTTGCCTTTCGAGGCGGAGATACCGAGGGACGCGTAGGCGTCGTCGACGGCTTCGACGAACCTGCCGGTGCCGATCAGCGACAGCGCCCGGAGGTGACGCAGATGTCCGCGCAACCGTTCCGGGCCGCCCACAGGCAGCGTCGCCAGCAGGTGCTCCACGAAGACGTCCAACTCGTCGAGCGATCCTGTGCGCTCGTAGGCGATCCGGACCTGTTCGACGGCCTCGACGGCCTTCTCGCCGACGTTCCCGACGATGAACGCGTCCGTCGCCGCCCGCGCGAGTTCCAGTGTGGCCACCGGATCCTCGCCGTCGCCGTTCCGCAACGACGCTTCCAGACAGAGAAGAGTCCCGTGGAGCAAGGGATCACCCGCTTCGCGAGCCCGCTCGGCGCCCCGCCGCAAGGCCTCGTACGCCTCGGAAACGCGGCCCTGTCCGGAAAGCACGTGCGCCAGCCAGTATTCGCCCCAGCAGGCGGCGCGCTCGTCCGTCCCGGCGCGCAACCGGGCCGCGGCCACCGTCGTCAGCGCGACCCCGGTCTCCACCTGATCGTCGAAGACGAGCCACAGGCCGAGCCAGCACTGGTTGAGCAGGAACCGGATTTCGTCGCCCTGGCGCCGGAATCCGGCGGCCGCGTGGCGCAGCCGCTCCTCGGTGTCCTCGCCCTGGAAGAAGATCGCGCGCAGTTCGCTCAGCCGAGGGGCGATCTCGTCCGGGACGCTTTCGATCGCGTCGAGACAGGCTCGCGCCTCCTCCGGTTCGCACCGGTGATTGTGGATCTCCGCCCGGACGACGAGTTCCTCCGCGGACAGTCCCGGCGGCGGCAGGATCGGGATCCGGGGGAGTGCCGACGGCAGGAGCGGGACGAATTCCGCGACCGGTTTCGCGGCCATCTTCCGTTCGGCGTAGCCGGTGAAGTAACCGGTGTGCTCGCGTCCGTCGAGTTCCTCGGCTTCGACGAAGGCCGCCGCCCGCATCCGCTGGTGCAGCCGGCTCAGGGAGACACCGTCGTAGGGTCCGTTGAGGACGAACGGGATGTCGCCGTATCCGGTTTCCGTCAACCGGCGGGTGAGCAGTGCCGCCGAGGCGAAGAACTCGAGCCTGCCGACGGCGTCCGGATGATCGCCGACACCGTCCAAAAGCGACAGAAGATCGAGACCGGTGTGCTCGTTGCCGGTGAGGGCGCAGAATTCCAGCCGCAGCGCGTGATCGACGTAGCGGAGCGGATCGCCGGACGAGGCCCTGGTCACCCAGCGATACGTCGACGAGGCCTCGGCGTATTTGCCGGCGGCGGCCAGCGGCACCAGGGTCCGGCAGAGCCGGGTGATCTCGCCGGCGACGGCGGAGTCGTTCTCACCCGCGCGGCGTGGTTCCACTTCCATGGTCCTGCCCCCAGAACAATGACGTCGACGCCGGATCTTAACTCCCGGCGTCGCGTCGTGAACCCGCTTTCGGGTGGTTCAGGGGAGGCGCACGGCGGCGATCTGGGTCGCTTGCCCGATCAATCTGTTCTTTTCGTCCCAAAGCTCCGCGACCTCGTCCATCCGGTCGCCGCCGAGCTCACCCGCGCGCATCCGCACCCGCACCGGACCCGGTGCCGGGAGCCCGCGCAGGTACGCGGTGAACTGGACGGTGGGCGCCCAGCCCGCGATCCCGAGGTCGTAGGAGATGGGCGGTACCGGGTCGAGCGCGACGAGCAGGCTCACCGGATCCCAGTCACTGCCGTCGGCGAGCCGCAGCCAGGACGAGATGACGCCCTTCCGGGACGGCTGTCCCACCGCGAAACCCGCCGCGGCCGGGTCGAGCCGCTGCTCGACGACGTCCATCAGGCCGATGCGGAATCCGCCACCGCCGTCGGCGGGCACGGGCAGGCAGTCCAGCTCCGGCGGGATCTCGATCGGGTCCACTCCGGACCACCACGCGTCGCCGTCGGTCAGGACGCCCTGGGTGATCAGCGCTTCGGTGCAGGGCGCGCCGTGCTGGCTCAGCCGCGCGCGCAGCTGGGTGAGGCCGCGGCCTTCGCGCAGCACCTCGACCTCGACGACCGCGGGGCCGGGCTCGGGGGCCACGGAGAACGAGCCGCTGATCGCGGTCAGGTGCGGATGCGAGGAGACCTCGGCGGCGGCCTTGGCGAGCACGGCGAGGAGATAGCCGCCGTGCAGCTTCGTCCCGATCGTCCACTGTGGATCGAGCTCGGTGTCGAACACCGGCTCCTCGCCCCGGCGGACGAGGGCGGTCGCGGTCCGGAAATGCGCCATACCTCAAGCTGACATCGTCAAGTTGACGGTGTCAAGTCAATGCTGGCAGCATCACGGCATGGGCGCGAAGCGGACGAAGGCGCGGCCGGGCGAAGGGGACAGGCTGCGGGGCGAGATCTTGTCCGCCGCCGACGCCCTGCTCGGTGAGGCGGGCACCGACGAGGCGCTGACGCTGCGCGCCGTCGCGCGCCGCACCGGCGTCTCCACGCCGTCGGTCTACTCCCATTTCCCCAGCCGGGACGCCCTGCTCGAGGCGGTCTGCCTGCGGGTGTGGGACGAACTCGCGCGCCGGATGCGCGAGTACGCCGTCGAGGGCGCCGATCCGATGCGGGCGCTCAGCCGCTGCGCACGGGTGTACGCCCGGTTCGCCCTCGACCATCCGGTGCAGTACCGGGTGCTCCTGATGCGTCCTTCCGGTGGTTCCTCGCCCGGCGCGGTCGCCTGTTTCCGGTATCTCGCCGACGCGACCGCCGCGTGCGTGCGGGCCGGGACGCTGCGCGGCGAACCGGAAGTCCTCGCGATGGGCCTCTGGTCGGCGATGCACGGCTGCGTGAGCCTGCTGATCGCCCAGCCGGGGTTCGACTGGCCCGAGGAGCCCGAGGCGCTGATCGACGGCGTCATCCGGATGGCCGGGCTCGGCACGGCGCTCGCCTGCCGCGTGCCGCGGGACGCCATTCCGCCGAGTGCCGCACTGGCGGGGGATCTCGACGAAGTGGCGGCGGGCTGGGCGGTGTCCGCCGGCCGGACTGGTTAGGCTCAGCGCATGTCCGAGACCCCGACGGCCGACGATCGGCTCCAGGTGCTCGAAGCCATCACCGACACGGCGCTGGGCCACCTCGGCCAGGACAAGGTGATGGCGACGATCCTGGCGCGCGTGCGCGATGTTCTCGGGGTCGACACGGCCACCGTGCTGCGGTACGACCCGTCGGCCCAGCAGGTGCAGGCGATCGCCGCTTCCGGGATCGAGGAAGAGGTTTATCAGGACGTCCGGGTCCCCGTCGGCGCCGGCTTCGCGGGACGGGTGGCCGCGTCGCGCCGCCCGGTGATCATCGACCGCGTGGACGAGACCACGGTGGTGAACGCGCTCCTGTGGGAACGAGGGCTGCGCACGCTGCTCGGCGTGCCGATGCTCGCGGGGGACGACCTGATCGGCGTCCTGCACGTCGGGTCGGTGACGGCGAAGGAGTTCTCCGAAACCGACGTCGAGCTGCTGCGGCTGGTGGCCGCGCGGCTCGCGCTCGAGGTGCAGATCGACGTCGCCGCCAGCGATCGCGCGGCCGCCGCGGCGCTCCAGCGGAGCCTGATGCCTGGGCGGCTGCCCGACGTCGCGGGAATGCGGTTCTCAGCGCGGTATGTGCCGGGTACCGAACCCGGGGTCGGTGGCGACTGGTACGACCTGTTCCCACTGCCGGGCGACCGCCTCGGCATCGTGATGGGCGACGTCGCCGGGCACGGCCTGAACGCCGCCGTGATCATGGGGCGGCTGCGCAGCGCGCTGCGTGCCTACGCGCTCGAATCGGACGACCCGGCCGAAGTACTGTCCAAACTGGACCGGAAGGTCCAGCATTTCGAGCCGGGGACCCTGGCCACCGTCGTGTACGGATTGGTGCCGGCTTCGCGCGACAGCATGGCGATCTCGCTGGCCGGCCATCTGCCGCCGGTGCTCGCGCCGCCCGGCGGCCCGTCGGTGTTCGTCGACGCCCCGGTCGATCCGCCCATCGGGGTCACCGGGCCGGGACGGCGAAGAACCGTCGTCGCCCTGCCGCCCGGTGGTGTGCTCGCCTTCTACACCGACGGTCTCGTCGAGCGCCGGGACCAGCTGATCGACGTCGGCCTGCGGCGGCTCGCGGACGTGGTGTCCGCGGACCAGCCCGGAGCGGTGTGCGCGCGCGTGATGGCCGCGCTCGTCGGCAACACTCCGGCGCAGGACGACATCGCCCTCCTCGTGGCCCGGCGCGAACCGAACCGAGGGTGATTCGCCGTAACGTGCTTCATCGAGTGAGCATTTTTCGAGAGGGAGGTGGCCCCGGATGGAGATCTGGGTGAACCCGGCGTGTTCGAAATGCCGGTCCGCGGTGTCGATGCTGGACGACGCGGGGGCCGAGTACACCGTGCGGAAGTACCTCGAAGAGCCGCCGACCGCGAAGGAACTGAAGGCTGTCCTCAAGCGGCTCGAGCTCGAACCGTGGGACATCACCCGCACCGCAGAGCCGATCGCGAAGGAACTCGAACTCAAGACCTGGGGGCGCACCGCCGCCGACCGTGACCGGTGGATCGAGGCACTGGTCACGCATCCGAAGCTGATCCAGCGGCCGATCATCACCGCCGACGACGGCACGACCGTGGTGGGACGGACCCCGGAGGCCGTGCGATCGGTGCTGCCCGGCTGACGGCGCCGGAAGTTGTCGGTGGGGATCGCTACGGTTCCTGCCGACGACGAAGCGCTGGAGGTCTGGGGTGGACGAGCACGTCGAAATACCGCCGGGATCGGTGGAGGCACTCGTGCCGGTGGTCGCCGAGCTGGTCCCGGTCGTACGCGCCCGGATCCCTCGCGGTCCGGCCGCGGCCCTCGGCAGGCTGGGCGCGCCGGAGGCTGATCCGGACGCCTTCACCCTGCGAACGGGGCGATCGGCGACCGGGCACGGCGAGTCGGAAGCGCTGGCCCTGTTGCGTTCTCTCGGCGACCCGGTCTCCGAACGGCTGCTCGGCGCGCTCGAACTGACCCTGGACGGGCTCTCGGTCGCCGTCCCGGACGAGGTCGCCGCGGCGGTGCCGGGGCCGGAGCGGACGCCGCAGGCCTTCGGCTTCGTGACGATGGACGGGCCGGTCGCCGAGACCGTGACCGAGGTGCGGCTGCTCGATCAGCTCAGGCCCGGGGTATCCGGGTTGATCGTGGCGCTGGTCGCGGAGCTGGCCACGCACGCGGAAGTGGCCCCGATGCTGCGGCCGGGCCCGGAGCTCACCGGCGAGGAGGAACTCGCCGCGGAACACGGCGCGGCGCACCTCGCGCTGGCAGTCGCGGTCGCGATGCCGATCCTGAAGCGGATCGAAGCGCCGATGCTCGCCGGAAAGCCGTCGGCCGTCGTCGGTGTCGCGCTCGGCGCCGTCTCGGCTCTGTTGCGTGGAAGTCCGATGCCGTCCGCGTATCCGGCCGCGTTGCTCGAGAAACGCCGGGCCGCGTATCTGCTCCCGTCGCGTTCGTCGGGTTCGGCACCTGTGCGCGGGCATCGCTTCGTGCTGGCCGAGCGGCCGGTCGAAGCCGAGGCCGATTTCAGCGGAAATGGTCTCGTCGCAACGGTTCCCGGCGGGATCGCCGTCCGGACCGGGCTCGGCGAGGGGCAGATGCAAGTGTCGACGCAGGTTCTCGAAGGGCCACCGGACAGGCTGGACGTCGACTGGTGGGACGAGGTCGTCGAGATCTCCTGGCGGGCGGAGCGGGGCGACGCGATCCTCGGCGAGGCTGACCGTCGTCGGCCGGTGTCCCCGCCATGGCCGGGAGATTTCCGGGTCCGGGTGCACGCGATCGGCCGGGACGGCGACGAGCGCGAACGCTACGAACTGATCCTCTGGGAAGCGCCGCCGTCGCCCGACGTCGTGCACAAGCAAGCGGATCGGCTCGGCTACGTCCTGCGCGGCGAGCCCGTGCCCGAGATCGAGATCCCGCCGGAGGCCGGCTACCGGTGGATCGGCGAGAGCGCGCTCGGCGAAGCGGCGACTGTCACGGTGATCGCGGGAGGCACCGCGGACGAGGTGCTCCGCGGCTTCGGCGCCGACCCCGCCGAGCCGGTGTCCGCGCTGGAACTGTCGCAGCAGTTCGAGCTGGATCCGTGGGTGGTCGTGCTCCGCGTCGACGGCGGGGTGCTGGCTGCCGAGTTCAACGGTTACCAGGGTTCGTACGGGCCGGTCCTGGAGCCGGTGTCCTTGGCGGGCCGGACGGCGAGTATGTATTGGAACATCAACGGGGTGACCCGGTTGTCGTTCGCGGACAAGGGAAAGGTCCTCGCGGGGTTCGAACTCGGGCATCAGGAGGAGATCGCGGACCAGGGCGTGCGCGAAGCCTTGGCGGGCCTCGATTTCGACAGCTATCGAGACCGGCGGCAGAAGGCCTTCGTCGCCATCGAGCGGTACACCGGATACCGGATGACGGCCGAAGACATCGAGCGGATGACGGCGGCGGACGTCGCGTACCGGATCGTGCCACGGTTGGCGCAGCTGTATCCCGAGGCGCGAAACGCGGACGGTTCACGGCGGTACCCCGGCGACGGCCCGCTGGGCGCCGACACCGACCGGCTGGCCTTCGTCGCCGACGAGACGTTGCGGGACCTGGCTTGGCACGCCGCTACCGCCGCGGCCGAAAACGCAGGTGTGGCCGGTGACCCTGTCGTCGCGGACACGCTGACGCGCCGCAGGCTGAGCCCCGCGGCGGAGCTGCTGGCCAGGAGATCGCAACTGCACGCTCACCGGGAACACGCCTGGTTGTGGCAAGCGATCCACCGCGCGACCAACCCGGACCCGCTCGGTGCCGCGATCGGCACGCTGAACGCCGCCCGGTACGCGGCCGGTGCCTCCGCCGCGGACCTCCTCGATCACGCTCGCCGGGTGGTGGACCGGTGAATCCCGCGTGAGGCGAAGGCCGCCGCGAGCAGCCCCGCCGCCGCGGCGCCGAGCGGTTTGACACCTCGAGCGGGGAAGATCGCGGACGTTGAGCGTCCGGAATCTTCCCCGCTCACCGGTTTTGGCTGCGCCGCGACACCGGGACGAACAAAATGCCGTGCGGGTCGGAACCGTCCCTGCCGCTCACGGGTTTCGGCGCCGACGGTCTCACGTGATCCGACGGACGACACACGTGTCTGGACGGACGACTCGCGTGATTGGAAGGACGACACGACCGCGGCCGGGGTTCCGAGGGTCAGGACAGGTCGCGGAAGAAGTCCTGGATGTCGCCCACCAGCAGGTCCGGCGCGTCCTGGGTCGCCCAGTGGCTGCCGCGGTCGAATTCCCGCCACGAAACGATGTTCGCGTGGTCCCGCTCGGCGAACCGTCGCAGCGGCCGGAAGTCGTAGGCGAAACTCGCGAGGCCGGTCGGCGCCGTCGTCGGCTCGGTGGGGTGCTCGGCGTGCTTGTCCTCGTAGTAGAACCGCGCCGCCGAAGCCGCGGTGTTGGTGAGCCAGTACAGCGTCGCGTTGGTGAGCACGTGGTCGTCGCTGGTGCCGGACAGCAGTTGCGCGCTCCAGGCCAGCTGCCCGGTCGGCGAGTCGGCCAGCGCGTGCGCGAGGTTCTGCGGAGCGCTCTCCTGGAGTTTCGCGTAGCCGGACATGTTGTCGTTGAAATGCTGCAGGAATTGCAGGTACTCCAGTTCCTGCTCGGTCATGCCCTCGAACTCCGCCGGGTCGCCGCTGGGGAACGAGAACAGCTGCGTGACGTGCACGCCGATCACGTGCTCGGCGTCGGCGCGCCCGACCTCGGGGGCGACGAACGAACCGGCGTCGTTCCCGTGCGTGCCGTAGCGCTCGTAGCCGAGTCGGCGCATCAGTTCGGCCCAAGCCTGAGCCGTGCGGTACCGGTTCCAGCCCTTCTCACGCGTCGGACCGGAGAAGCCGAACCCGGGCAGCGACGGGATCACCACGTGGAAGGCGTCCGCCGGATCGCCGCCATGAGCGCGCGGATCGGTCAGCCGGTCGATCAGGTCGAGGTATTCGAAGACCGAGTTCGGCCAGCCGTGGGTGAGGATCAGCGGCTTCGCGTCCGGCTCCGGCGAGCGGACGTGCAGGAAATGGATGTTCTGCCCGTCGATCTCCGTGGTGAACTGCGGGTATTCGTTCAGCTTCGCCTCCCACTTCCGCCAGTCGTAGCCCTCGCGCCAGTACGCCACCAGCCGTCGCACGTACTCCAGCGGCACGCCGTACTCCCAGCCCGGCGTGACCGGTCCGCGCTGGACCCCGTCGGTCACCTGGTCGGCGGGCAGTTCGTTCGCCCAGCGGACGCGGGCGAGGCGGTCGGCCAGATCGTCCAGCTCGGCCTGGCCGACCTCGACGCGGAAGGGCTTGATCTCGGTGTTTGCGTTCATAAGACCAAGGTAGAGTGCCATTAGGAACATCCCGTTCCTAATGAAGGAGCAGTCTGGCGAAATGTTGGAAACCTCGGCGAGACTGCTCCGTCTGCTCTCCCTGCTGCAGACACCCCGTGACTGGACCGGCACCGAACTGGCGGAACGCCTGGAGGTCAGTGCCCGGACCATCCGCAACGACGTCGAGCGCCTGCGCGCGCTCGGGTATCCGGTGAACGCGACCCGCGGTTCCGTCGGCGGCTACCGGCTCGGCGCGGGCGCCGACCTGCCGCCGTTGCTGCTGGACGACGAGGAGGCCGTCGCGGTCGCGATCGGCCTGCGCACCGCGGCCGGCGGCACCATCGCGGGCGTGGAGGAGACGTCGTTGCGCGCGCTCGCCAAACTGGAGCAGGTACTGCCGTCCCGGTTACGCCGCCGCGTGAACGCCCTGCAGGCGTACACGATCCCCGTGCCGAGGGACGATCCCGGCCCGCGCGTCGACGCCGGGACGCTCACCGTGCTGACGGCCTGCTGCCGGGATCGTGAGGTGCTGCGATTCGGCTATCGGACCCACGACGGTTCGGAAAGCGTCCGCAAGGTGGAGCCGTATCGCCTGGTCAACTGGGGACGCCGCTGGTACCTGGTCGCTTGGGATCTCGACCGCGGCGACTGGCGCACCTTCCGCGTCGACAGGCTGACCCCGCGTGTCCCGACCGGTCCGCGGTTCACCGCGCGCGAGCTGCCCGAGGACGTCACGGACCGCGTGCGGCGCGGGGTCTCGTCCGCCGCTTGGCGTTACCGGGCCGACGTCACCGTGCACGCGTCCGCCGAAGAGGTGACCGCGCGGATCAACCCGGCCGTCGGGACGGTGGAGGCCGTCGACGCGAACACCTGCGTCCCTGCACACCGGCGCGGACAGCATCGAGACGATGGCCGTCCACTTAGGACTCCTCAACGCCCCTTTCCGGGTGACCGAACCCCCGCAGTTGGTCGACTACTTGCGGGAGCTCGCCGACCGGTATCGCGACGCCACTCGCATTTAGTCCTCTGAATGCGGGGCTTCAGCGAGCGAAGGTGGTCAGGAACCGGTCCCGGAACGTGTCCATTCGCCACACCGGCGCGTTCCGGTCCGGGTGCAGGCCGTCCTGCCAGCTCCACCCGGCGACCTTGTCGAGCACCGCCTTGTCCCGCGTGACCACGGTGATCGGGACGTCGCGATCCGCGCCCGCGCCGGCGACGATCGGGTTCGGCTGGTGGTCGCCCAGGAACACGAGCACGAGATCGTCGTCACCGTACGTCTCCACGTACGAGATGAGCGAGTTCAGCGAATAGGCGATCGAGTCGCCGTACGCGCCGCGCACCTTGGCAGGGTCGGTGAAGACCTCGTCCGGCGTTTTCCCTTGCGAGGGCATGGGGTTGTAGACCGATCCGTCGCCGACGGCGGTCCAGTCGACCATCCGGGGGAGCGGCGTCCACGGCCAGTGACTGGTGACGAGGTCGATTTCCGCCATCAGCGGCGGCCTTTCGCGCGCGCGTTCGGCGCGGTGGAAAGCCGAAAGCGTGAACTGGTCCGGCATCGTCGCGTAGGAGAACGGCGGGCCGTGATACCCGATGTTCCGTGCGTCGTAGTACCGGTCGTAGCCGTAGACCTTGCCCTCCGGCCAGTCCTCGGTATGCGCCGGAACGACACCGACGGTCTCCCAGCCCGCGCGTTTGAACGCGCCACCGAGGGTGAGCCGGTCGGTCTTCACGAAGTCGTCGTAGCGGTGCTGGCTGTCGACCCACACCCCGGACTGGAACGTCGAGTGCGCCAGCCAGCTTCCCGCGCTCGTCGTCGGCGACGTCAGGAACGCGCTGCGCGAGCCGTATCCGGCGCTCTTCAGCCGCGCGGTCCCGGCGTCGAGGACCGCGTCGACCTTGGGCGCGATGTCCGAGTCCTGGACGGCCACCCGGCCGTAGCTCTCGATGAAGGTGAACAGGACGTCCTTGCCGCGCAACGCTTTCAGTAGCCCGGACGGGGGATCGTCGCGGAAGGCGTCAGTGGCGACTTCTGTGGCGAAGGCGTCCCGGTCCCGGATACCGGCCCGGACCTGCCGGAGGTCGTCATAGGCGAAGGCGGCCGCGCTGCGCGACGCGAGGGGCTGCCCCGGAGCGAGCTGCGCGCCGGAGACCGCGCACACCATCCAGACCACGCTGAGCACGGCCGTCACGCGGGTCGACGCCGTGCGCCGTCCGGCCACCACCCGGCTCAACCGCAGGACGGCCAGCGCCATCAGCACGATCACCACTACGGCCAGCAGCGTCAGCCCGGCGAACGACGCGATGGCGCCGGCCCGGCCGATCGACGTGCCGAGCAGGTCGACGCCGTTGCCGAGCACGCCCCAGTCGAACACCGGGTTGAACCGCCGGTTCAGCGCGAGCCCGAAGCCGATGTCGATGGCCTTGAACACGGTCAGCAGCCCGAGGACCGCGCCGGCGGACACCGCGACGATCCGCCGGGCGCCGTCGCGCAGCATGAGCACGACCGCCACCCCCAGCAGCGCCTCCACCGGCAAGCGGACGAACGCCTCGGGCGTCAGCGCGTCGAGGTCGTTCGGCGCGAGCAGCGCGAACAGCACGAGAACGGCGGACAGCGTGGTCACCGCGCTGGACGCGATCTCGCGGGCGGCCGTCCGGTCGCCGGGCAGGCCCACGAGTGCGGGGCGCGTGAAAACCGACAAGGCGGGATTCCTTCCGGGTGCAGGGCCTTCACTCGGTTACACGGACGGCGGGCCCCCGCGGTTCAGCCGGATCGCCAGGTGCGCAGCGCCCACCACCAGCCGACGGTGTGCCGCACATGCGATCCGCCGCCGTCCTCCGGTGGGTCGAGCGACGTCCCGGTGATCTCGCCGAGCCGGGAAAGCCGGTACCGCACGGTGTTCGCGTGGACGTGCAGGGCCGCGGCCGTCTGGTCGAGCCGCCGCCCGTGGTCGAGGTAGGCCAGCGCGGTCGAGACGAGTTGCTCATGGAAGGGGTCGCCCGGCGTCAGCGCGCTCAGCAGGGTGTCACCGAGCAGCGCGGCGAGCCCCGGTTGGGCGGCGAGCGCGGTCTCGACGGCCAGATCGGCCACCGCGTGCAGACCGCGAGAGCGCGCGGCCGTCGGCAGCGCCATCACGCACAGGGCGTGCGTCGCGCGGACTTCGGCGAGCGGGACGGCGGGGGAGACCACCATGAGGACGTCGTCCCCGAGCGCGGACGGGGTGGGGAGCCGTGGCGCCAGCCCGGCCAGCCGCCCGTCGACCAGGCCGAAGACGCCACCCGTCGCGCCGAGCCGTCGCTCGACGACCCGCGCCTGGTACGGATCACCGACGTCGGAGAGCAGGCAGTGGTAGCGCCCGCCCGGGTTCAGCCCGATGCTCGCGACCTCCTCGGCCGAAGGCGCCGTCGTGTCGCCGCCGAGCAACCGCCGCAGCACCCGGGCGCGGCTGTCGTGCACCGTCCGGGCGAGTTCGAGTTCGGCCTCGTGATACCCGGCGATGACCTGCCGTTCGAGCGCGCGCGTGTTCCGGTCGAAGTCGACCAGCGCCGCCAGCATGACGTCGTCCGGCACCCCGGCCGCCTTGCCGCGTTCGACGGCGATCTCGACCGCGCGGCTGCGGCCGGCCTGCACTCCGCGCAGCAGCGCGGCGAGCGGCACCCCTTGCGCGGCCCTGTCCGCGCCGAGGTCGGCGGCCGCGGCGTAGTCCTGCTCCCCGGCCCCGCCCGGCCGGTCGAACGAGGCGAGCCCGGCGGCGAGCACGATCGCGACGTGCCGCCGGTTCTCGCTCACCGGCAGGCTCGCGACCTCCGGCGACTCCGTGCGGGCGGCCCGGACCACTTCGTCGACGACATCGGCGTCGGCGGCCATCGTGGCCAGCACGTCGTGGAGCGACCGGTGCGCCATCGCCACCGCCTTCCCGCCCGGATTGTGCCCGGTGCACAACGAAGCCGGCGGTCCTTGGCGACCGGCGCCTACCGAGGGTGTCCGGCCGGTTGGTTTCCTGTGAGCTACCGAAAGGTAACAGGCCCTCGCCGAAAGGTGCGTGTGATGCGGAAACGCCGGTTGCTGAACACCGTCCTCGTGGCGGGCCTCGCCGCCGCGATGCTGGGCGTCGTGCCCGCGGGGGCGAGCGCCGCCCTGCGGCAGGTGCTGTTCGTGGGCAACAACTGGGAGGGGACCGCGGACGTCATCGCGCCCTCCGGCGACTACGCGAAGATCGCGCGCGTGAACATGGTGCCGGACAAGGACGAGCGGCTCACCGAGATCTACCTGAACCCGATCAAGCTCGCGTTCTTCCTCGGTATCCGCAACGGCGTCGGCGAGGGACACGACCAGCTCGTCGACGACCTCTACACGACCCCGGACGGCCGCGCGGTCGTCGCGTCCCGCCCGAGTTTCGCCGACGTCGTGTCGATCGACCTCGCCACCGGCCGGGTCAACTGGCGGTTCCCGGTGTCGGGTTTCCGGTCCGACCACATGGCGGTGTCGCCGGACGGCCGCAGCATCGCGGTGTCGGCTTCGACGTCGAACACCGTCCACGTGCTCGACATCGAGACCGGGCGGCAGCTCGGCTCGTTCAAGACCGGCGACAAACCGCACGAGAACACCTACACCGACGGCGGCCGGTACCTCTGGAACAGCTCGATCGGCGAGGTCAACACCGCGCTCGACGCGCCGTGGCAGGACTTCACCAAGGGCGACCGGAAGCTCACCGTCGTCGACGCGACCACCTTCAAGCAGGTCAAGGTGATCGACATGCGCGAGCGTCTGGACGCGTTCGGACGCGATGATCTCTCCGACGCCGTGCGGCCGGTGGCCTTCACCCCCGACGAGTCGAAGCTGTACTTCCAGGTGTCCTTCTTCAACGGCCTCCTCGAATACGACGTCGCCACCGACCGGATCACGCGGTCGAAGACACTGCCGAAGAACCCGGACACCAGCGAGGACCGCACGACCTGGGTCAACGACTCGCGGCACCACGGGCTTTCGATGAGCCCCGCGGGCGACAAGCTCTGCGTCGCCGGGACGATGGACGATTACGCGACCATTGTGGACCGTGCGAGCCTGCGGGAAGCACAGCTCGTGAAGGCCGCCAAACCGTACTGGGCGACCGTGAGCGGCGACGGAAAGCATTGCGTCATCTCGGAAAGCGGCTCGGACCAGGTGACCGCGATCGACTTCGCGACCGGCGCGAAGGTGAAGTCCGTCCCGGTCGGCGACCACCCGCAGCGCATCCGGATCGGCCACGTGCCAGAAGGCTGGACGGGGCCCGCGGGCCCCGCTCGGTAATATCGGCCCGTGACAACCTCTGCCGAAACACTCGAGTTCCAGTCGGAGGCACGTCAGCTGCTGCAGCTGATGATCCACTCGATCTACTCGAACAAGGACACCTTCCTGCGGGAACTGGTGTCCAACGCCTCCGACGCACTGGACAAACTCCGCCTCGAAGCGTTCCGTGACAAGGACCTCCAGGCGGACACCGACGATCTCCACATCGAGATCGCGACCGACCCCGAAAACCGCACCCTGACCGTGCGGGACAACGGAATCGGGATGAGCCGGGACGACGTCGTGGCGCTGATCGGCACCATCGCGAAATCCGGCACCGCCGAATTCCTGAAGAAACTGAAGGAGACGAAGGATTCCGCGGCCTCGCAGGACCTGATCGGCCAATTCGGCATCGGCTTCTACGCCAGCTTCATGGTGGCCGACAAGGTCACGCTGCTGACGCGCCGCGCCGGATCGGACGAGGGCGTCCGCTGGGAGTCCGAGGGCGAAGGCACGTACACCATCGAGACGGTCCCGGACCTGCCGCAGGGCACGTCGGTCGTCCTGCACCTCAAGCCCGAGGACGCCGAAGACCAGCTCTTCGACTACACCTCGGCCACGAAGATCAAGCAGATCGTCAAGAAGTACTCGGACTTCATCACCTGGCCGATCCGGATGACCGAAGGCGAAGAGGTCGTCACGGTCAACTCGATGAAGGCGCTGTGGGCCCGCTCCTCGAGCGACGTCACCGAGGACGAGTACAACGAGTTCTACAAGCACGTCGCGCACGACTGGAACGACCCGCTGGAGACGATCCGCCTCCAGGCCGAGGGCACCTTCGAGTACCAGGCGCTGCTGTTCCTGCCGGGACACGCGCCGCTCGACCTGTTCATGCGGGAGCGCAAACGCGGCGTCCAGCTGTACGTGAAGCGCGTCTTCATCATGGACGACTGCGAAGCGCTGATGCCGGAGTACCTGCGCTTCGTGAAGGGCGTCGTCGACGCGCAGGACCTTTCGCTCAACGTCTCGCGCGAGATCCTGCAGCAGGACCGGCAGATCCAGCTGATCCGCCGTCGCCTGGTCAAGAAGGTGCTGTCGACGGTCAAGACCCTGATGGCCGACGAGAACCGCTACAAGTACGACACGTTCTGGAAGGAGTTCGGCCGGGCCGTCAAGGAAGGCCTGCTGGACGACCACGAGAACCGCACCGCGATCCTCGACATCTGCTCGTTCGCCTCGACGAACGATCCGGAGAAGCTCACGTCGCTGCGCGAGTACGTCGAGCGGATGAAGGACGGCCAGGAGCACATCTACTACCTGACCGGCGAGTCGCGGCAGAGCATCGAGAACTCCCCGCATCTGGAAGCCTTCCAGGCCAAGGGTTACGAGGTGCTCGTGCTCACCGACCCGATCGACGAGATGTGGGTCGACGCCGTCTCCGGGTACGAGGAGAAGCAGTTCCAGTCGGTCGCGAAGGGCGAGGTCGAACTCGACTCCGACACCACCGACGAGCAGAAGGAAGAATTCTCCGGGCTGCTGACCTGGCTGACGACGACGCTCGGCGACCAGGTCAAGGAGGTCCGGCTCTCGTCGCGGCTGACGACGTCGCCCGCCTGCATCGTCGGCGACACGAACGACGTCACGCCGACGCTGGAGAAGATGTACCGCGCGATGGGCCAGGAACTGCCGCAGATCAAGCGGATCCTGGAACTGAACCCGGGGCACCCGCTGGTGTCCGGGCTGCGGGACGCCTTCGCCTCGCAGGGCGAGAACGACGGGCTCGCGGAGACCGCGGAACTGTTGTACGGCATGGCTTTACTGGCCGAAGGCGGTGAACTGGGCGATCCCGCCCGCTTCACGAAGCTGTTGGCCACCCACCTCCAGAAGACCCTGTAGTTCCGTGAAGGCCTCCTTGAGGGACCCAGAGTCCCTCAAGGAGGCCTTCACGGACTTCTACGGCCGGGTCCGCCAGAGCACCAGCACGAAGTAAGGCGTCCCGACCATCGCGATGACCAGGCCCGCCGGGATCTGGGCCGGCGCGATGACCGTCCGCCCCAGGGTGTCCGCGACGCTCACCAGCAGCGCGCCGAGCGCCGCGGCCACCGGGATCACCCGGCCGTGTCGTCCGCCGACCAGCGAACGCGCCAGATGCGGCGCGACCAGCCCGACGAACGCGACCACGCCGATCGCGGACACGGCGGTGGCCGCCAGGATCCCGGAAGCCCCCAGCACCACCAGCCGGGAGCGTTCGATGCGCATCCCGAGCACGCGCGGGGTGTCCTCGTCGAGGGCGTGCAGGTCCAGTTCGCGGTGCTTGGCCCACAACAACGGCGTCAGCGCGAGGAGCGCCAGCGCCACCGGCGCGACCTGCTCCAGCGTGCGGCCGTAGGTCGACCCGGAAAGCCAGGTCAGCGCCTTGGCCGAGTTCCACGGGTCGGAGACCACGATCAGCAGCGTGATCAGCGCCATCCCGGCCGACCAGACCGCGATGCCGATGATCACCAGCCGGTCCGAATCCAGCCCCGACCGCCACGCCAGCCCGTAGACCAGCAGGAACACCACGGCCGCGCCGAGACCGGCGGCACCGGCGACCGACCAGGCGCCGACGGCGGGGACGAGGGTGATCAGCGTGATCGCGCCGAGCCCGGCGCCCGCGGTGATGCCGAGCAGCCCGGGTTCGGCGAGCGGGTTGCGGCTGACCGACTGGATTCCGCAGCCGGACACGGCCAGCGCGGCACCGGCGAGCAGTGCGGCCAGTACCCGCGGAAGTCGTTGGTCCAGCACGAAAGTCAGGGCCGTCCCGGTGTTGCCGGTGACCCAGTTCGCGAGATCGCCGAGCAGCACCACGCGGTCGCCCAGCATCAGGCCCGCCACCGGGATCACGGCCAGCAGCGCCACCAGGACGACGGAAATGGTCACGAGCCGCCGGGTCGATCCGGCGACCCCGACCCGCCCGGCCGGAGCCGGACGACGCGAGCCGCTTCCCCGGCCGCGCCGCGCCAGCCACACCATCACGACGGCGCCGACGATCGTGGTCACCACCCCGGTCGGCACCCGCACGGCGGCGGCCGAACCCATGATCGCGCGCAGGACGACGTCGGCGCCGAGCACCGTGACGACGCCGACCAGCCCGGAAACCGGCAGCAGGGCGCGATGTTTGGCGATCGGCAGCAGCAGCCGCGTGATCACCGGTGCGCTCAGCCCGACGAACCCGACCGGCCCGGCGACGGTCACCGCCGCCGCGGTCAGCGCGACGGTCAGCACGACCGCGGTGACCCGCGTCCGGCGGACCCGCAGGCCGAGCACGGTCGCGTTGTCGTCGCCGAGGGCGAGGACGTCGAGTTTGCGCCCCATCGCGATGAGCGCCGCCACGGCGATCACCACGATCGGTGTCGTCTGGCCGGTCGCGCGCAGGTCCGCGACGGTGAGCGAACCGCTGCCCCAGGCGAACAGGCCGGACGTCTCCTGCTCGAACAGGAGCAGCAGCAGGATGGTCACCGACTGGAGCGCCAGCAGCACCGCCGAGCCCACGAGCACCAGCCGCGGGCTCGCCGACCCGCCGCCCGCCAGGCCCAGCACGACGACGGCCGCGGCGAGCCCGCCCGCGAACGCCGCCCCGCCCACCGGCACGAGCGGCAACGAGAGCCCGAAAGCGGAAATGGCCACCACGGCGAAATGCGCGCCCGCGTTGACCGCGAGCGTGTCGGGCGAGGCGAGCGGATTCCTTGCCACGGACTGCATTCCCGCGCCCGCGACGCCGAGCGCGACCCCGAGCAGCAACGCGGCGAGCAGCCGCGGGACGCGCGAACCCTCGAGTACCGCGAGGGTTTGCGCGTCACCCTGGCCGAAGATCGCCTTCACCACGTCCAGCGGTCCGGACGTCGAAGTGCCTTGGGTCAGGTGGATGCCGGCGAGGACGGCGATGAGCACCACCAGCCCCGCCGACACCGCGATGGTGCGGGCACGCATCAGGTCGTGACTGCCTTCACGATCTGGTCGGCGGTCATGATGATCGACTTCGGCCCGCCGAAGGTCCACGTGCCCGCTTCGAGCTTGTGGATCTTCTTCGACACCACGAACGGCAGCCGCTGGTAGACGGCGTTCTGCGCGAGCCCGGTGGTGAAGACGTCTTCTTCGGACGCGCTGTAGAACAGCACGGTCTTCGGGTCGGTGAGCGCGGTCAGGCCCTCGACGTCGGTCTGGCCGAGACCCCACTGCGCGTCGACCTTGCCGGTCCAGGCGTTCTTCAGGCCGACGGCCTCGGCGGTGTCGGAGACCAGTGAACCCTTGCCGAACGGCCGGATGCTGACGGTGCTGCCTTCGAGGTAGCCGTCGGCCATCAGGAACGGCGTGCCCGTGGCGCTCTTGGCCTCGACGGCCTTCTTGCCCTCGGCGAGTTTGGCGTCCATTTCGGACAGTTGCTTGTCCGCTTCGGACTCCTTGCCGACCGTCTTGGCGATCAGCTTGAAGTCCTCGCGCAGGCGGTCGAAGTTGCGGCTCGCGTCGCTTGACTTGGTGACCACGACCGGCACGTACTTCTCGATCTGCGGAACCAGGGTCGAATCGCGCTCGTCGGCGATGATGACGACGTCGGGGTTCAGCCCGACGATCGCGTCGACGCTGGGCTCGTTGCGCTTGCCGACGTCCTTGACCTCGGCGCTGAGCGGGGCGGCCTTGTCCCAGACGTTGTAGCCCGCGACGTCCGCGGCGCCGACCGGCATGACGCCGAGGGAAGCGACCATCTCGGCCTCGCCCCACTCCAGCGCGACGACGCGCTTCGCCGGGGCCTTGAGGTTGACGGCCTTGCCGCGCGCGTCGGTCACCGTGACCGGTCCGCTCGCGGCGGCTTCGCTCGGCGCGACTGCGGTGTTCTCGGTGTTCTCGGTGGTGCCGCAGGCGGACAACAGCAGGGCCGTCGCCGCGACGAGGACGGCAGGGGGCAGCAAACGCATGGTTCTTCCTGGATTTCTCAGGCGGGCCTGGGCGAATACCGCCCGAGTGGCCTGCAGTGGATCGCGCCCGTCACCGGGTCGTTCGCGACGTGGACGGTGACGCCGTAGGCCTGGGAGAGGTGTTCGGAGGTGAGCACCTGCCCGATGTCACCCGTGGCCACGATGGTTCCCTCGCTCAGCAGGACAACCTCGTCGGCGATGAGCGCCGCGTGGTCGAGGTCGTGCAGCACCACGCCGACCGCGACGCCTTCTCCAGCCAGATCGCGGACGACGTCGAGGATCTCGACCTGATAGCGCAGGTCGAGATGGTTGGTGGGCTCGTCGAGCAGCAGCACGGAGGTCTGCTGGGCGAGACAGGACGCGAGCCAGACGCGCTGGAGTTCGCCGCCGGAGAGTTCGTCGATCCCGCGTTCGGCCATCGCCGTCACGCCGGTGAGCTCCATCGCGCGGCGGATCGCGGCGGCGCCGTCGACGTCGACCCCGCGCCAGCCGGAGCGGTACGGGTACCGGCCGTAGGAGACGACGTCGCGCACGGAGACCCCGCTCGGGGTGGGCCGGTGCTGGGTCAGCAACGTGACCTGGCGGGCGAATTCCTTGCCGGACAACGCGTTCCCGCCCCAGACGGCGCGTTCCCCGAGCCGGACGCTGCCTTCGCGGGGTTTGTGCAGCCGCGCCAGCGAACGCAGGAGCGTCGACTTGCCGGAGCCGTTCGGCCCGACGAGCGCTGTCACCGAGCCGGCGCGCAGCGACAGGGACACCCCGTCCACCACGGCGCGCTCTTGGTGCGCGAGCACCAGGTCATGGCCGGTGAGCAGCGCGGCTTCCGTAGACATGAGGCGAGCCTAACCTAAGGCGCGGCTTCGACCGATGTCGCGAGAGACACAGAGCGCGGGGTGATTGTCCGGTTACGCCGTTCGCACCGTTTCGCGCCGGCGCTTGGCCAGCCGCTTCCCGACGATCCCGTGCCGCGGCCCGAACAGGTACACCAGCGTGAACCCGGCGCCCTGCACCAGCACGATCATCCCGCCGGACGCGGTGTCGAGGTGGTAGCTCAGGTACAGCCCGGCCACCGCGGCGAGCACCGAGAACGACGGCGCGATCACGAGCATGCGGCCGAACCGGTCGGTCAGCAGGTACGCCGTCGCGCCGGGGATGATCAGCATCGCCACCACCAGGATCACGCCGACCACCTGCAGCGCCACGACCGCGGTCAGCGCGAGCAGGCCGAGCAGCGCGGCGCCGAGCACCCGCGGGTTGAGCCCGATCGCGTGCGCGTGCGTGGGATCGAAGGCGTACAAGGTGAAATCGCGGCGTTTGAGCACCAGCAGGGTGAGCGTGATCGCGCCGAGGACGCCGATCTGGATCAGGTCCGAGACGTCGACGCCGAGCAGGTTGCCGAAGATGATGTGGTTCAGGTCGGTCTGGCTCGGCGTCACCGAGATCAGCACCAGCCCGAGCGCGAACAACGTGGTGAACACGATGCCGATCGCGGCGTCCTCCTTGACCCGGCTGGTGTCGCGGACGACACCGATCAGCGCCACGGCGAGGAAACCGAAGACGACGGCGCCCAGCGCGAAGGGCGCGCCGAGGACGTACGCGAGCACGACACCGGGCAGCACCGCGTGCGAGACCGCGTCGCCCATCAGCGACCAGCCGATCAGTACCAGCCAGCAGGAGAGCACCGCGCAGACCGCGGACGCGATGACGGTGGACGCCAGCGCCCGCACCATGAAGTCGTAGCTCAGCGGTTCGAGGAACAGGTCGTAGAGGTTCACGCGAGTTCCTCTTCCCGTTGCAGGACATCGAGTCCGAAGGCCAGCGCGAGGTTCTCGGGCCGGAGCACCTCGCCGGGGGAGCCGTGCGCGAGCACCTTGCGCATCAGCAGGATCGCCTCGTCGGCCAGGCCGGGCAGCGCGTGCAGGTCGTGGGTGGAGATCAGGACGGCGGCGCCGTCGGCCGCGAGTTCCTTGAGCAGCCGGGTGATCGTGGCTTCGGAGCGCTTGTCCACCCCGGCGAACGGCTCGTCGAGCAGCAGGACACGGGCGCCTTGGGCGATCCCGCGCGCGACGAACGCGCGTTTGCGCTGCCCGCCGGACAACTGGCCGATCTGACGGCCGGCGAGTTCGGTCAGCTCGACGCGTTCCAGCGCGTGATCGACGGCTTCGTGATCGGCGCGGCGCGGGCGGCGGGTGAACCCGAGACGCCCGTAGCGGCCGGTCATCACGACATCCCGTACGGACAGCGGGAACGACCAGTCGACGTCCTCGCTCTGCGGCACGTAACCGATCACGCCGGTCTTGCGGGCGCGGGCGGGGGTGCCGCCGTCGATCGACACCGTGCCGGTGTCCGGCCGGACCATGCCCATGATCGTCTTGAACAGCGTCGACTTGCCGGAGCCGTTCATCCCGACCAGCCCGCAGACGCGGCCGTGGTCGAGCGTGACGTCGACACCGTCGAGCGCGAGCACGTCGCCGTAGTGGACGGTGACGCCTTCGACGCGGATCGCGGCGGTCACGGCTTCGCCCCGGTGAGCGCGGCGACGATCGTCTTCGAGTCGTGGCGGATGAGGTCGAGGTAGGTCGGCACCGGGCCGCCCGGAGCGGACAGGGAGTCGACGAAGAGCACGCCGCCGAACGCGGCACCGGTCGCGGAGACGACCTGGCGCATCGGGGCGTCGGAGACGGTCGACTCGCAGAACACCGCGGGGACCTTGTTCTCCTTGACGAACCCGATGGCGCGGGTGATCTGCTGCGGGGTCGCCTGCTGTTCGGCGTTGACCGCCCAGATGTACTGCTCGGTGAGGCCGGTGTCGCGCGCGAGGTAGGAGAAGGCGCCTTCGCAGGTGACCAGCGCGCGCTCGTTCTTCGGCAGGGCGCTCAGCGCGTTCGTCATCTCGTCCCGCACCCCCTGCAGTTTCGCCTTGTAGGCGTCGCCGTTGGCCTTGAACACGGCGGCGTCGCCGGAGGAGAGCTCGCTGAACGCCTTCACCATGTTGTCCACGTAGATACCCACATTCGTCGGGGACATCCACGCGTGCGGGTTCGGCTTGCCCTGATAGGCGTCTTCACCGATGGCGATGGGCTGGACGCCGTCGCTGACCACCTTGTGCGGCGCGTCGCTCTCCTTGACGAACCGGGCGAACCACGCCTCCAGGTTCAGCCCGTTGTCGAGGATCAGGTCGGCCTTCGCGGCCTTCTTGATGTCGTCCGGGGTGGGCTCGTAGCCGTGGATCTCGGCGCCGGGCTTGGTGATCGACTCGACCCGGAGCTTGTCGCCCGCGACGTTCGAGGCGATGTCCGCCAGGACCGTGAACGTGGTCAGCACGACGGGCCGCTTGTCGTCCGTGCCGCCCGCGGGGCCTCCGCAAGCTGACAGGACCAGTGCCGACGCCGCCAGCGCGCACACGGTCTTGCGCAGATTCGCCATCCGCTGAGTCTAGAGTTCGGTGCGCCGAACTTCCAACTCCCGTGTGCCTTAAATCTCCGTCACGGTCCGGTCCTTCTCCTTCACCGTTTCCAGCAGGAGCTGGGAGACGTCGCGCACGGTGACGTTCTCGCCACGCTTTTCGCTCTGCCGTTGCACGAGCCCGTCGTTCAGCATCACGCGGCAGAACGGGCAGCCGGTGACGATGGTTTCGGCGTCCGTGCCGAGCGCTTCGTCGACGCGTTCGAGGTTGATGCGTTTGCCGATCTGCTCCTCCATCCACATCCGCGCGCCGCCGGCGCCGCAGCAGAGCGAGCGGTCCGCGTGCCGGGGCATCTCGCTGAGCGTGGCGCCGGTCGCGCCGACGAGTTCGCGCGGCGGCTCGTAGACCTTGTTGTGGCGGCCGAGGTAACACGGGTCGTGGTAGGTCACCGGGCCGGCGTCGACCGGTTTGACCGGCGTCAGCTTGCCCGCGCGCACGAGGCGGTTCAGCAGTTGCGTGTGGTGCAGGACCTCGTAGTTCCCGTCGAGTTGCGGGTACTCGCGGCCGAGCGTGTTGAGGCAGTGCGGGCAGGTGGTGACGATCTTGCGGGTCCCCGGTTCACGGCCCTCGAACACCGCGTTCAGCGTCTCGACGGTCTGCTGCGCGAGCATCTGGAAGAGGAACTCGTTGCCGGAGCGGCGGGCCGGGTCGCCGGTGCACGACTCGTCGGTGCCGAGGATCGTGTACTTCACCCCGGCGAGATGCAGGAGCTCCGCCGTGGCGCGAACGGTCTTGCGGGCGTTGTCGTCGAAGGCGCCCGCGCAGCCGACCCAGTAGACGTACTCGACGTCGTCGGCGAGTTCACCGTCGAAGATCGGCACCTCGAAGCCGAGGTCCTTCGTCCAGGCGAGGCGGTCGGAGTTGTTCTGGCCCCAGGGATTCCCCTTGGTCTCCAGGTTCTTGAACAGCACCCCGAGTTCGCTCGGGAAGGCCGACTCGATCATCACCTGGTAGCGGCGCATGTCCACGACGTGGTCGACGTGCTCGATGTCGACCGGGCACTGCTCGACGCAGGCGCCGCACGTGGTGCACGACCAGAGGACGTCCGGATCGATGACGCCGAAGTCCTCCTTGGTGCCGACGAGCGGACGTTCTTCGGGGGCTTCCTTGCCGTCCAGGATGTACGGCGCCTTCTCGAAGAGATGGTCCCGTAGATCCATGATCAACAGCTTGGGGGACAACGGCTTTCCGGTGTTCCATGCCGGGCATTGCGATTGGCAGCGGCCGCATTCGGTGCAGGTGGCAAAATCGAGCATGCCCTTCCAGGTGAAGTCCTCGATCTTGCCGCGGCCGAAGGTGTCGTCCTCGCCCGGATCCTCGAAGTCGATCGGCTTGCCGCCGGATTCCATCGGCAGCAGCGGGCCGAGCGCGTCCGGGAGCCGTTTCGCGGTGACGTTGACCGGCGCCAGGAAGATGTGCAGGTGCTTGGAGTAGAGCACGATCGACAGGAACGCCAGCATCACGCCGATGTGCAGCAGCAGCCCGACGGTCTCCAGCGGCTCGGTGACCGACGCGCCCAGCGGCTCCAGGAGTTCGCCCACGCCAAGGGAGACCCACGCGCCCGATTCGTACGGGAAGACGCTGACCGCCGCCGACGCGCCGCGGAAGAGGAACATCGTCCAGATCACGTTGAAGATCATGAACAGGATCAGCCAGGCGCCGCCGGTGTGCGAACCGAAGAAACGTGACGCGCGGTCTTTCCGTTCGGGCGCTTGGCGGATCCGGATGACCGCGAACACCGTGAGCGAGACGAGTACCGCGACCGCGATGAAGTCCTGCAGGAAACCCAATACCGCCCAGTGCCCGATGAGCGGGATGTGGAAGTCGTGGTCGAACAGCGCGCCGTACGCCTCGACGTAGACCGAGCCGAGGATCACGAAACCCCAGAAGGTGAACAGATGCGCGAGCCCGGGGACGGACCACTTGAGCAGCTTGCGCTGTCCGAAGACCTCGGCCAGATGTGTTTTCGCGCGGACGGCCATGACGTCGGAGCGTTTTTCGTCCGGCTGGCCGGACCGGATCAGTTTGGCGAGCCAGAGCGCGCGGCGGGCGGCGAAGGCGAGTCCGACGACCGTGATGAGCAGACCGAGGATGAGACGAACGAGCACGAGTCCTCCGGGGGAGAATCGGCTCAGTGAGAGCCGGTGTAGTACCGGCACGCCTTGCAGGCATACCGCATTTTGGCCACTCGCCACCGTTTTCGGTAGGCCTCGAGATGTCCCGGCCGTGGCGGATGCACGCCGAGCCTGCGGTGACGGCGGATCCGCCGCCCCGTTTCGAAGAGTTCGGTCGCCAGGCCGAGATAGGCGCGCCTGAGCGCGACACCCGGCTCCGCGGCGAGATTGTCCCGGCAGAATCGGTGCAGCAGTGCGAGATCGGGGAGGCCGGGCGTCGTCGCGCCAGGGAGGTGCTCGACGACGCCGAGGCCGGGATGTGCCGGGGGAACGGAGAAACGGGCGGGAAGTCCACAATGGACGCAGGTGAGCGTGCAACTCAGACATCGGGTGACGTGGCGGATTCGCCGTTCGCGTTGATCCTCGTCGATCGATTCGCGAACGTGCCACCCCATGGAGCCTCCCAAGACCGTGGTGTGTCCTGTGTCACTCTCAATACTGGAGAGTAGGGCTCGCCCCGCCGGTACGACAGGTCCAACCGGATGGCTTCCGCGCGGCCGGTCGGCGTAACGGGCGGACGGCGTCGGTACAGGTGGTGGGGGGGGGGGGGGGGGGGGGGGGGGGGGGGGGGGGGGGGTGGGTGGGGGGGGGGGGGGGGGGCGCGCCCCCCCCCCCCCCCCCCCCCCCCCCCCCACCACCCGCACGCTTCCGCACACCGTGACCCAGTCGTAGCCGAAAACGCCCCGCCCGGCGTCACGCGCTGGTTATAGTCCTGACCCGGGGTAATGGGGAGGGAACGACGGCGATGGGCGGGTTCGTCACCGCGGCTCTGGGGTTCCCGGCCGTGCTCTTCAGCTTCCTGCTGATCGTGGTGATCGGCTACTGGCTGCTGGCACTGTTCGGCGCCTTCGATCTCGAAGAGTTCGACGGCGGAGACGGGCTCCTGGCGGGCTTCGGCGGGATCCCACTGTCCATTTCGCTCTCATTGCTGATCGCATTCACCTGGTTCGCCAGCCTGGCAGGGACGGTTCTTCTCGATGATCTTGAGCTTTCGACACCATCGAGGATCGGGCTCGGGGTCGGCGTGCTCGCCGTCGCGCTCGTCCTCGGCACACTCGGGACGAGGGTGATCGTGGTGCCGCTACGTCGCGTCTTCGGCCCCGCGAGGGAGCCGAGCAGGCAGGATTTCGTCGGCCGCGCCGCCGTCATCCGCACTTCGTCGGTCACGCACGACTTCGGCCAGGCCGAAGTCGCCGCCGCCGACGGGTCGACGGCCATTGTGGACGTTCGGCAGGCCGGTCAAGGCAACCTGACGGCGGGCAGCCGCGTAGTTCTTTATGACTACGACTCGGAACGCGAGTTCTTCTGGGTCGAGTCCTTGGACATCTGAAGCAGAAAAGGAACACTATGGGTGCCATCAGCGTGGGGGCCGGCGTTCTGATCGCCGTGATAGTTGTCATCCTCCTGGTCTTGCTCTTCACGATCACCAGGTTGTTCAAAAAGGTGCCGCAGGGTAAGGCGCTGATCATCTCGAAGGTGCGCCGCGTCGACGTGACGTTCACCGGCGCGATCGTCCTTCCGGTGCTGCACAAGGCCGAGATCATGGACACCTCGGTCAAGGCCATGGAGATCACCCGGACCGGCCGCGAGGGTCTGATCTGCCGGGACAACATCCGCGCCGACATCCGGATCTCGTTCTTCGTGCGGGTCAACAAGACCGTCGAGGACGTGATCAAGGTCGCGCAGGCCATCGGCACCGAACGCGCGAGCCACGAGGCGACGCTGCAGGAACTGTTCAACGCCAAGTTCTCCGAGGCGTTGAAGACCGTCGGCAAGCAGCTGGACTTCGTGGATCTCTACACCAAACGCCACGAATTCCGCGATCAGATCATCCGCGTCATCGGCACCGACCTCAACGGGTACAGCCTCGAGGACGCGGCCATCGACTACCTCGAGCAGACGCCGATGGCGCAGCTCGACTCCGCGAACATCCTCGACGCGCAGGGTATCCGCAAGATCACCGAGCTGACCGCGATCGAGCACGTGCGCACCAACGAGTTCCGGCGCAGCGAGGAAAAAGAGATCACCCGCCAGAACGTGGACGCCCGCGAGGCCATCCTCGAACTGGAGCGGCGGCAGGCCGACGCGGAGATCAAGCAGAACCGCGAAGTCGAGACCATGCGGGCGCGTGAAGAGGCCGAGATCGCCAAGGTGCAGGCGGAGGAGCGGCTCAAGTCGCAGGCCGCGCAGCTGCGCACGGACGAGCAGCTCGGCGTCCAGCACCAGAACCAGCAGCGTGAGATCGAGGTCGCGGGCAAGAACCGCGAACGCGTGATCGCCATCGAGAGCGAGCGCATCGAGAAGGACCGCCTGCTCGAGGTCATCGGCCGCGAACGCGAGACCGAGCTGTCCCGGATCGCCAAGGACAAGGAAGTCGAGACCGAGAAGCGGTCCATCGCCGAGGTCGTCCGCGAGCGGATCGCGGTCGAGAAGACCGTGGCGGAGCAGGAAGAGAACATCAAGAAGCTCCGCGTCGTCGAAGAGGCGGAGCGGCAGCGCTCGGCGATCATCATCCGGGCCGAGGCGGAGGCGCAGGAGAACCTCGTCAAGGACATCAAGGCCGCGGAAGCCGCCGAGGCCGCGTCGAAGCACAAGGCTCGCGAGGAACTGACCCTGGCCGAGGCACGTCAGCAGGCCGCCGAGCTGGACACCCGCGCGAAGATCCGCCTGGCCGAAGGCATCCAGGCCGAGGAGGCCGCCATCGGCCTGGCCGCGGCGCAGGTCAAGGAACGCGACGCCGACGCGCTGGAGAAGGTCGGCCGCGCCGAGGCGATCGTCGCCCGCGAGAAGGCGATCGTGCTCGCCGACGGGATGCGCGACAAGCTCAAGGGCGAGGCCGAAGGTCTCACCGAGAAGGCCGCCGCGATGGCCGCGCTCGACACCGCCAGCCGCCAGCACGAGGAGTACCGCCTGCGTCTGGAGGCCGAGAAGGAGATCCGGCTCGCGGCGCTCAACGTGCAGCGCGAGGTCGCCGAGGCGCAGGCCACGGTGCTGGGCATCGGGCTGGAGAAGGCCGACATCGACATCGTCGGCGGCGAGACGATGTTCTTCGAGAAGGTGATCGGCTCGATCGGGCTCGGCAAGAGCGTGGACGGGTTCGTCGAGCACTCGGACGTCGTCCAGACCCTCGGCAAGTCGTGGCTCGACGGTTCGGGCAGCTTCACCGACGACCTGACCAAGCTGGTCGGCTCGGTGAGCACGGAGGACGTGAAGAACCTGACGCTGTCGGCCTTCCTGGCCAAACAGCTGCAGGCGGGCGGACCGGACAGCGACAAGCTGCGTGAGCTGCTGTCGATGGCGCAGCGGCTCGGCCTCGCCGACACGTCTGTGGCCGCCCTCGCCCCCGCGAAGCAGTGACGACGACCGAGCCGGCGGCAGGAACGGAGCAGCTGGACGCGGGCACCTACGAGGTGCTCCGCGCCCGGCTCGCCGCCCAGGCCGCCGAACTGGCGAAACGCGCGGACGAGCTCAACACCGCGCGGCTCGGCGTCTTCGGCAGCGCGCAGCTCGCGCTGATCGGCACGGAGCGGATCCGCACCGCGAACAACTGCGTGCCGCGCGACGTCGTGTCGGTCGGCGGGCGGATGTTGTTCGGCTACAACGTCTTCATCGGGCTCAAGCCCGAGACGACGGTCGACGACGTCTTCTCGCTGCACGGCTTCAGCCATGACGAAGAAGCTTTTCGTTTCGACGACGTGCCCGCCGAAGAGCTGCCGGAGCTGTTGCGCGACGAGCGGTTCGTCCGCGATTTTGCGGAGCTGTACCGGTACTACCGGCAGGCGAAGCTGCTCCAGCTGCGGCGGGTCGAGGGCAAATTGCTCGCGGTGTTCCAGATCGGTCCGCGGATCGAGGACATCCGGGTGCTGCGCTGGGGTATCGCCGCCGACGGCAAGTTGTCCTATGTGGACAGCCGGGGCGAGCGTGACCACGTCTTCCCGCCGTCGCACGACTTCGAATGGATCGAGACCAGCCGCGAACAGCATGTCCTCGGGCGGCATCCGCATATCTCGATCGAGGACGAGGTGTTCGTCGAGACCGTCAGCGGCAACCTGACGATCAAGGTCGAGAACAACACCGAAACCGGTGAGGGCGTCTACTCCGAGCCGGTCGACGAGCCGTTGCAGAGCCTGGCCGACGCCGAGGTCTCCTACGCCAGGATCGGTCCGCTGATCCTGCTGCGAATGCTGCCGTACAAGGAGACCGAGTACCGGTACCTGGTGTTCAACACCCGCACCCGGAACGTGGTGCGCCTCGACGGGATCGGGCAGGCGTGCCAGCGGCTGCCCGAGGACCACGGGATCATCTTCCCCGGCGGCTACTACCTCGACACGGGTGTCAGCAAGACGTTCGACACCACTGTGGACGGTCTCGAATTCGAGCGCGTGATCCGCTCGCCCAACGGGGAGGACGTGCTCTACGTCTTCCACGCGCGGGCCGACGGACGCTCGCTCCTCCTGCCGTACAACGTGATCCGCAAAGAGGTCTCGAACCCGATCCCGTGCCACGGGTACTCGCTGTTCGACGACGGCACGATGGTGCTGTTCCGCGCGCTGTCCGACGAGCCGAGCCGCGTGCATCCGATGCAGGTGTGGCGGACGCCATTCCAATCGGATACGTACGCCGCGTCGCAGCCGGCCGGGACCGGGCCGCTGGAGCGGGTCGGCAACGCCGATCTGGTGCGCGGGATCTCCGACTGCCTCTCGATCGGCCGGATGGTCGAGGAGATGGCGCCGTCGGCGCCCGTGTTCGAGGCACTGATCGCCGCGTGCGCGCGGGTCTTCGACCACTACCACTGGCTCGGCGAGGCGGAGCTCGGCGATCTGCGGTCGCCGCTGTCGGACGTCCGGGTCACCGCGGAGCAGGTCCTCGACGAATTCGAGACGGTCACCGCGCTCACCACGCAGGCGGCCGAGGCCGTCGAAGAGGCGGCCGCGGAGACCGCGTCGCTCGTGCGGAAGGTGCGCGGCGAGGCGCTGAACGCGGCCGACGCGTGGGTGCGCCGGCTCGCCGAAATGCACCGCGCGCGAGGACATCTCGTCACCGTGCGGGAGCTGCGCTATGTCGACACCGACCGCGTGGACAAGCTGATCGCCGACCTCGACACGGAATTCGGCGAGGCCGCGCAGCGCGCCGTCCGGTTCCTGCAGGGCGAGGACGCGTTCACGAGCTACCACGCCGAGGTCGACGGCCTCATCGAGGCGGCGGGCGCGATTTCCACCGTCGCCGAAGCGGTTCCGGTCGCCGAACAGCTGGACGAGCAGTCCGGCGGGCTCGAGGTCCTCACCGACGTCGTCGGCGGGCTGGAGATCGCGGACGCCGTGGTGCGGACGAAGATCCTCGAACGCGTCGGCGAGGTCATCGGCGCGGTCAACCGGGCACGGGCCACCCTCGAAGCGCGGCGCAAGGAACTGCTGGAGACCGAGGGCCGGGCGGAGTTCGCCGCCGAGTTCGCGCTGCTCGCGCAGGCGATCACCGGCGGGCTCGCGGTCGCGGACACGCCGGACCGCTGTGACGAGCAGCTCGGCAGATTGCTGCTGCAGCTGGAAAACCTCGAATCGCGGTTCGGGGAATTCGACGACTTCCTGGCGTCGCTCGGTGAGAAGCGCACCGACGTCTACGAGGCGTTCTCCTCGCGCAAGCAGGCGCTGCTCGACGAGCGGGCGCGGCGCGCGGACCGGCTGGTCGATTCGGCCGAGCGGATCCTCACGAGTGTGACCAGGCGAGTCGGCACACTCGGCTCGGTCGACGAGATCAACACCTACTTCGCCTCCGACCCGATGGTCGCGAAGCTGCGCAGCGTCGTCGCCGAACTGCGCGACCTCGGCGACCAGGTGCGCGCCGAAGAACTGGAAGGCCGGGTCAAGGCCGCTCGCCAGGAGGCCGGGCGCGCGCTGCGCGACAGGCTGGACCTCTACGGCGAGGGCGGCGAGACGATTCGCCTGGGCCGCAACACCTTCGCGGTCAACACCCAGGACATCGACCTCACCCTGGTGCCGCACGACGGCGGGATGAAGTTCGCGATCACCGGGACCGACTACCGCTCGCCCGTGCGGGATCCCTCGTTCGAGGAGACGCGGCCGTATTGGGATCAGCTGCTGGTCTCGGAGTCGGCCGAGGTCTACCGCGCCGAGTATCTGGCGACGTCGATCCTGGCCGAGCAACCGGACCTGCAGGACGGCGATCTGCTGGAGGTCGTCCGGCGCGTCGCGGGGAACCGCTACGACGAAGGCTACGCGCGCGGCGTGCACGATCACGACGCCGCCGCGATCCTGTCGGCGTTGCTGCGCCTGCGTTCCGCCGCCGGGTTGCTGCGCTATCCGCCCGCCGCAAGGGCTGCCGCCCAGCTGTTCTGGGCGTTCGGCGCCGAGGAGGCGGCGAAGTCCGCGTGGACGACGCGCGCCGCTTCGCTCTCGCGGGTGCGGGAAGCGTTCGGGCACACCACGGCGATCGACGCGCTGGCGCGGGAATTGACCGAGGCGATGACCGCCTTCGCGACGTCGTCCGGGCTGGCGCTGGACCTCGAACTCGCCGGCGAGTACCTGTTCGAGGAACTGGCCGACGCGTCGCCGGGATTCGTCACCAGCGGTGGCGCGCGGACGCTCCTCGACAAGTTCCGGCTGGACCGCCGGAGCTTCGCCGAAGACCTGCGCGCGCTCGAAGATCTCGCGGATCGTCATCAGCTCGCAGCGGCTTGGCTGTCGTCCTTTGTGGACTCGGTCGGTCTTTCTCATGACGAACTCGCGGAAGCCGTCGCGATCGAACTGGCCGACCTGCCCCGCTACGATTCCTCGGCGGAGCTTTCGGCCACTGTGGACGGTCTGCTGGGCTCGCATCCGCGAATCGTCAACCGGTCACTGACCCTGCGGCTCGACGAGACGCTCGCCAGGACGCTCCGGTTCCGGCGAGACCGAGTCCCCGGTTTCCGTGCGTACCAACGGTTGCGCAACGAGCTGGTGGCGGCGGAGCGCGACAGGCTGCGGCTGAGCGAGTACAAGCCGAAGGTGATGAGCGCCTTCGTACGCAACAGGTTGCTCGACGAGGTCTACTTGCCGCTTATCGGTGACAACCTCGCGAAACAGCTCGGCGCGACGGGCGACGCGCGGCGGACCGATCAGTCCGGTCTGCTGCTGCTCATCTCGCCGCCCGGCTACGGCAAGACGACGCTCATGGAGTACGTCGCGAGCCGTCTCGGGCTGGTGTTCGTGAAGGTGAACGGCCCGGCGCTCGGACACGAGGTCACGTCGGTGGATCCGGCGGACGCGCCCAACGCGACGGCGCGGCAAGAGGTCGAGAAGATCTCGTTCGCGCTGGAGCAGGGCAACAACGTGCTGTTGTATCTGGACGACATCCAGCACACGTCGCCGGAACTGCTGCAGAAGTTCATCTCGCTGTGCGACGCGCAACGGCGGATGGAAGGCGTCTGGGAAGGCCGGACGCGGACGTATGACCTGCGCGGCAAGCGTTTCGCGGTCTGCATGGCCGGAAACCCGTACACCGAGCAGGGCAAGCGGTTCCGGATCCCGGACATGCTCGCCAACCGCGCGGACGTGTGGAACCTCGGCGATGTGCTGTCGGGCAAGGAAGAGCTGTTCGCGCTGAGCTACATCGAGAACTCGCTCACTGCGAACACCGTCCTGGCCCCACTTGTCTCGCGCGAACGGTCCGATGTGGACGTTCTGGTGCGGCTGGCCCGCGGCGATGGTTCGGTGCGGGCGGACCAGCTGAAGCACGCGTACTCGGCGACCGAACTGGAACAGATCCTCGCCGTGCTGCGAAAACTGATCAAGGTGCAGCGGATCATCCTGACGAACAACCAGGCCTACATCGCTTCGGCGGCGCAGGCGGACGCGTCCCGGGTCGAACCGCCGTTCCAACTGCAAGGCTCGTACCGCAACATGAACAAACTCGCCGGGCGGATCGTACCCGCGATGAACGACGCCGAACTGGAAGCGCTGATCGACGACCACTACGCCGGCGAAGCGCAGACCCTGACTTCGGGCGCCGAAGCCAACCTGCTCAAGCTGGCCGAACTCCGCGGGCGGCTCAGCGCTTCGCAGGCGCAGCGATGGGAGGACGTGAAGGCCGCTTACCTGCGCGCGCAGGCACTGGGCGGGGACGACGAAGACCCGATGAGCCGCGCGGTCGGCGCGGTGGGTTTGCTGGCGGACCGGGTCGGGGCGGTCGAAGCGGCCATTGAGCGCGCTTCGGAACGGCTGGTCGTACGGGATGTGATGTAGGGCTTTCCCGGTGGCCGGTTTTCGGTTGCCGGGAAGGCTTTTGGTGGGTGCTGTTGCCGGGCTTCGGCTCTGTTGCCGGATATCGGCGATGTCGTTTGGTGGTCTGCCGGGATTGTCGTTGCCGAATTTTGGCTAGCCGGTGGTCTTCCATCGAGTTGTGGTTGCCGGGAATCGGCGGCACCACACTGCGGCCTTGACCGGCAGTTCTCCGTCGTGTCCTCATTACCGAAAATCGGTAATGCGGTATGGCGTCCGCAGGGTCGGGTTTTGTCGGTGGTGGGTCGTATGTTCGTGGGGTGGATACTCATTCCGCGCCTGTGGCGCTTCTGGAAAGCCTCACCGATCCCGAGGTGCTGGCAGCGGTGAACGATGCCGCGAATCTGTTGGACGACAAGGATTCCGTCGCGCTCGCGCAGGCCGCGACAGTGGGGATCGCGCGGTTGGAGGCGGTCCGGTTCCGGGCGCTGGCGCAGTTGAACCGGCACCGTGACGGTGCCCGTAGCGTGACGCAGGAGGTCGCGTTCGCGTTGTCGGTGGGGGATCATCACGCGGGTGCGTTGGTCGCCGCCGCCGACGCGCTCACCGCCCGTCTGCCCCGCACCCTGGGCTTGATGGACCACGGGGAGCTGGCTGGTTTCAGTGCGATGAAGGTCGCGGCGGCCACGGTGTGGCTTTCCGACGAGGACGCCCGCACCGTCGACACACTGCTGGAAGACCGGATCCCGGGGAAGAACCCGGACCAGGTCCGGAAAGCCGCCAACCACGCCGCGAACACCGTCGACCCTGACGGTGCCGACGCCCGCACCGAACGTCATCGTGAGGGCCGTCGTCTCACCGTGCGCCAGGGTGAGTCAGGGGTCGCGTCGATCGAGGTGGAGGACGGGCCGGTGGAGAAGGTGACCGCCGCCTACCAACGCATCGACCGCCAAGCACGAGCCCTCAACACCAAGGACGAACCCCGCACCCTGGAACAGCTACGCGCGGACGTCGCGCTCGATCTGCTGCTCGGCGGCCACGGCAGCAGCGGTGAACGCAGCGAGGTGTTCCTCTATATGGATCTGTTCACCTACCTCGGCCTGAACAACGATCCCGCCGAGCTGGCCGGGCACGGGAGCATTCCCGCCGTGTTGGCCCGGCATATCGCCACCAGCCCGGACAGTGTGTTGCGGCGGATCGTCACCGACCCGCTGTCTGGGCAGGTGCTGGATCTCGGCCGGGACCGGTACCGGCCGACAGCTGGGTTGGGCGAGTTTGTGCGGGTGCGGGACCGGGAATGCCGAAGACCCGGCTGCCACCGCCCCGCCCAGGCCTGCGACCTCGACCATGCGCTGCCCTGGCAACACGGCGGCCACACCGCCGACACCGAACTCCTCGACCTCTGCCGCCGTGACCACCGCCTGAAAGACGAACCCGGCTGGACCTACCACCTCACCCCCAACGGCACCCTCACCATCACCACCCCCACCGGACAGACCTACGACAGCCCGCCTCCACCACTCCACGAACCCCGACCACCAGCCAACGAACCGCCACCGTTCTGAACCCATCGCCGAAAAACGGCAATATCTGAGTGCGGGAGTTCCCCCGAAGCGCGGGGGATTGCCGTGGTACGCCCGCCGCATCGCCGAAATACGGCGACGACCCGTTCAGACACCGGGCGGTTCGGCAGCTTTGCACCCAGCGGCTTGGCCGGAAAACGGCAACAGCGCACCTCGTCCGGGGAAGGCGGCCCTCGCCAGAAAACGGCCACCGACCATCCAGCCCACCCCCAGAACCCCCCGATACCTCAGGCCGACGACCCGGACGCCGCAGACGACCCCAAAGCAGCCAACTGCCCCGCAGTGAGCCGTTCCACCAACGGAACCGCCCGATACTCCCCACCGGAAGAAACCACCCGGACCGGACCGGCGATATGCGGATGCTCCTCCACCACCCGTAGCGCGGTCGCGACCCGCTCGGAGGGCCAGCCCAGCGCGTCCGCGAGAGCCGAAACGCCCAGCGGGCGGCCGGCGTGGAGGAGTGCGGCGAGTGCGGTCAGCGCGTCTGCGGCGAACACCGCGACCCGGTCGTCCAGCATGATTTCGTTGATACGCGCGTGAAAACGGGAGAGGTCGTCCATGCGAGCCCCCGCGGGGGTCGACGTGCCGAGGACTTCGGCGCCTCGGCGCGAGACCCGCACCCACTCCAGGTTCGAGCGGATGCTTTCGTCCCATACCCGTTGCGGCATCTCCTCGTCGATGACGTAGCGCTCCCGCCGTCCGTCCCGTTCCCGTTTGAGCATCGCCTGTGCTTCGAGGTAGGCGACGGCGTTCGAGATCGAGGCCGGGCTGACCTGGAGCCGCCGGGCGAGTTCGGTGGCGCTGAGTACGCCGTTGTCGCTGACGGACAGGCAAGCTAGCAGCCGCGCGGTCATGCGGGGCAGTCCGGTCGCGACGATCATCTCGGCGAACTCGGTTTCGAAGGCGCGTACGGCTTCCGGGTCGCGTCCGTAGCCGTTCTCGACGGCGGGGGCGGCGCGTGGCCGGGGTTTGCGGCGGCGGGCGCGTTCTCCGGTCACCCGGTTCGCTTCTTCGGCGCGGTAGCCCGAGTGACCGCTGTTGCGTGCGACCTCGCGGCTGATCGTCGACGTCGGACGCCCGAGCCGCCGCGCGATCTCGGCGTAACCGAGGCCGTCCTTGAGCCAGGTCGCGATCAGCCGACGGTCCTCTGGGGTCAGTCTGCCGCCCGGCATGGGTGCCTCCTGTGCGTTCAGCCGCAGATCATTGCAACGAGCCGTTGCATTCACCGACACGGTAGTTGCAACGATTTCCGGAAATCTACCAGCTATAACGCCGAAAAGGCCAGTGCGTAGCTTTGAAGCAAATGTAAATGCAACGTAGCCTTTTGGCATCGCTGAAACTGGGAGGAACAGCCATGACCACCTCGGTCCCTCATCTCGCGGAACTGCCCCTGGAACGGCCGAAAGGCTGCCCGTTCGACCCGCCCGCCGAGCTCGGCACACTGCGCGACGAACACCCGCTCGTCCGGCTGACGTTCCCCGACGGGCACGAAGGCTGGCTCGCGACGGGCCACGCGATCGCCAGGGCGATCCTCGCGGATCCTCGGTTCAGCGCCCGCCAGGAGCTGCTGCACTCGCCGCTGCCGGGGGCGGCCGCGATGATGGAGATGCCGCCCGCGGCACCGGGAATGTTCATCAAGATGGACGACCCCGAGCACGGCCGCTACCGCAAACTGCTCACCGGCAAGTTCACCGTCCGCCGGATGCGGCTGCTCGGCGAGCGGGTCGAGCAGGTGACCACCGAGTACCTCGACGCGATGGAGCGGCAGGGAACGACGGCCGATCTGGTGACGGCCTTCGCGCAGCCCATTCCGGCGCTGATGATCTGTGAGCTGCTCGGCGTCCCCTACGAGGACCACGAGTTCTTCCGGCGCAACGTCATGCCGCTGAACCTGCCGGACGCTTCGGCCGAGGAGCAGGGGGCCGCCATCAACGCACTGGGGGAGTACCTCTACAAGCTCATCTTGGCGAAGCGGGCCGAGCCGACCGACGACATCCTCGGCGAGCTGGTCACCACGGAGCTCACCGACGAGGAGCTGACCAGCATCGCGTTCCTCTTACTGGGGGCTGGTCTGGACACCACGGCCAACATGCTGGCACTGGGCACTTTCGCGTTGCTGCAGAATCCGGACCAGCTCGCGGCCCTGCGCGAGGATCCGGAACTCATCGATGGCGCGATCGAGGAACTGCTGCGCTACCTGACCATCGCGCACACCGGCGCGCGTACGGCGCTCGAAGACGTCGAGATCGGCGGCCAACTCGTCAAGGCCGGGGAAGCGGTCGCGCTCTCGGCCCAGGCCGCCAACCGTGATCCGCTGAAGTTCCCGGAACCCGACCGGCTCGACCTCCGCCGGAACGCGGCCGGGCACGCCTCGTTCGGGCACGGGGTGCACCAATGCCTCGGCCAGCAGCTCGCGCGGGTGCAGATGAAGGTCGCCTTCACCGGCCTGCTCGCCAGGTTCCCGAAGCTGCGCTTGGCCGTTCCCGCCGACGAGATCCCGATGCGGACGGACTCCGACATCTACGGGGTGTACGCGCTCCCGGTGGCCTGGAGCTGATCGCGATGAGGCTCGAAGTGGACCGGGAACGCTGTGTGGGCGCCGGAATGTGCGTGCTGACCGCGCCAGAGGTGTTCGAACAGGACGAGGAAGACGGCCGGGTCCGGGTGCTGGACCACGATCCGGCCGACATCGGCGACGCCGTGCAGTCGTGCCCGGCGGCGGCGATCACGGCGCACGCTTAGGTGATCCGGCCAGGCCAGGGGGTGCCGGGCGGGCACCCCCTGGCGGCGGGGATCAGCCGATTTCCGCGAGGACCTTGCCCGCGTCGGCGCTCCGCACGGCGGTGCCGGCGTAGTTCTGCTGGACCCTGGCCTTCTCCTGGGCGTTGGGGTTCACGTTGGCGCAGCTGACGCCGCCGGTCGAGCCGGACATCAGCGACGAGCACGGCCCGGGCTTGACGTCGGGCAGGCCGAGGCTGTGGCCCAGTTCGTGCGACGCGATCCGGGTCTTGTTGTAGCCCTGCTGGACGGCCTGCCTGCCGTACCAGACGGTGACCGTGCCGCTCGGGCGGACGGGGCCGAGGGTGGCGCGCGGCCAGCCGTTGTCGGCGATGATCCGGATGTTGACCCGCTGCCCCGGCGTCGCCTTCACGAGGCGGACGTTGGTGACGTTGGTGTTCCAGACGTTGACGCCGGCGGCCACCGCGTCCTTGAATTCCGCGGCCTGGCTGTCGTCGTAGGTCAGGGTGGTCGCCATGATCTCGGCGGCACCCGCGGAGGGTGCCGAGAGCACCGAGATGGAGAGCGCGGCGCCGGTGAGCACCGCGGCGAAGGTACGTCGAAGCACGTTGAACTCCTCGCGTTTAAGGCGTGCTGATTTTCGGAGCAACGTCGACACTGGACCTGTCGAAGCGCTCGGGGTACCCGCCGATAGTCGTCTGTCGTTAACCATGATCTTGACGACTCCGGAAGACTGTGCCGTTATGACGACGGCGCGTTTCACCGGACACGAAGAACCGATCCTCGCGGTCGCGGTGAAGGGAAACCGGCTGGTCACCGGGGGTGCGGACCGGACCGTCCGGGTCTGGGACCTGGAGACCGGAGAGCAGCGATTCGCGCTCAGCGGCCACGATCGGCCGGTGCTGGCGGTGGGCATCTCGGGCAGGCACGTGGTCGGTTGCGATGGGGCGACGGTGCGGCGCTGGCTGATCGACGGCGCCGAGGCGTATCCCCCGGAGGTCCAGACCACCAAGCGGACCGTGGCCGTCGCGGTGGCGAAGGATTTCGTCGTGTCCGGCGCGGGGAGCACCGTCGAGGTCCGGCGGCTGGACGGCGTGACGGTACGCGGCCTGCGCACCGGCGGCCCGGAGATCGAATCGGTCGCGGTCACCCCGGACGGCCGGTTCGTCGTCGCCGGGGACGACGCCGGCGGCGTACGGCTGTGGAACGGGGAAGTCGTTTCCCACTACCGGTTCGGCGGCGCGGGTGCGATCCACGTGATCGCGATCTCGCCCGACGGGGAGCAGGTGCTGTCCGCCGACGGTGAGACGGTCCGGTTGTGGGGACGCAAGGGCGACCCCGCCCTCGTCTTCCCCGCGCATCCCGGGGTGGTGCGGGCGCTGGCCTTCGGCGCGGACGGCAAACTGGTGCTTTCCGGCGGTTCCGACGGCGAGGTGCGCGTCCGCGAGATCGACGACCCGCGGGAGTACACGCTCCTCAAGGGACATCAGGGGAACGTCCGGGCGATCGCCTGCACCGCGGGCAACGAGAAGATCGTCACGGTCGGGGACGACCGCACGATCCGGGTGTGGGACCGCTTCGGCAACCAGATCGACGGCACCGGTTTCGTCGAGCCCAAACCGGGCCGGGCGCGGCCGCGGATCACGCCCGACGTCGAAAGCCCGGTCGACCTCATCGGCTTCCACGACGACGTGCGCACGCTCGCCGCGGTCATCGCCGACCGCGAGACCAGCCCGCCGCTGTGCGTCGCGCTGCTGGGCCCTTGGGGTTCCGGCAAGTCGAGTTTCGTCCGGCAGGTGACGGATCGGGTGGCCGAACTGGCGCACCGGTCCCGCGGCGACGCCGCCACCAGCGTGTTCGCCGGGGAGATCCGGCAGATCCGGTTCAACGCCTGGCAGTACCACGACGACCATCTGTGGGTCGGGCTGGTGGACCACCTGTTCCGCAACCTCGGCGCGCCCGAGACCCATGCGGACGCCCGTGAGGTCCATGCCGAACGCGAAGAACTGCGGACCCGGCTCGCGGCACTGAAGGCCGTCAAGGCGGACTCCCCGCGCACTTGGCGCTGGCGGCTCCTGGTGTCCGGAGTGGACCGCGCCGAACGACGTCGGCGACGGTTCGCGGTCGCGGGATACGCGGTGTCGGGAGTGCTCGGGATCGCCGCGGCGATCACCGGCTGGGCCTTGTGGCACAACGCGATTCTCGCCGCCGCGGGTGCCGTCGTCGCGCTCGGCGCCGTGCTGACCCCGGCGCTCACCACGGCCAAAGCCGCCCTCGCACCAGTGAAGTCCACATTGGACAAGCTGCGACACGACGTCGACAAACGCGAGGAACGGTTCGAGACCGAGGTGCGGGAGACCGAAGAACGGCTCCGGCGGTTGGACGCGGCGGGCAGGCTGGGCGATCTGATCGAGGAGGCGAAGGCCGGAAGATACGGGGACTACCAAGGGGTTTTCGCCCGGGTCCGGGAGGATCTCGCGGGCTTGAGCGCCGATCTGGCCGACGCGCGGGAGCAATGGCTGCTGGCGGGCGGGAAGGGCAAGCCGCCGCTGGAACGGATCGTGCTCTACATCGACGACCTCGACCGCTGCCCGCCGTCGAAGGTGATCGAAGTGCTGGCCGCGGTCCACCTGTTGCTGGCGCTGCCCGCGTTCGTCGTGGTGGTGGCCGTCGACCCGAGGTGGTTGCGGCGCTGCCTCGACCAGCACCACGAAGAACTGTTCGGCGCGGGGGAGGCGCGCCGGGCGGAGTACCTCGACAAGATCTTCCAGATCGTGTTCACCTTGCGTCCCATGGGAAGCGCGGCGGACGAGCTGATCGACGCCCTGATGCCGATCGGGGAACGGGAACCGCGCAAGCCCGCGCACGAAGAATGGCCGGAGGACGAGAGCGGCCCCGAACGCGGTGAACCGGTGGAGGTCGTCGTCCAGGACACGGCCCCACCGACGTTCTACAACATGCGGCCGGATCGGTTGCGGCTCACCGAGGTCGAACGCGATTTCGTCCACGTGCTGCGGAAAAAGCTGAACACGCCGCGCGAGATCCGGAAGCTGGTCAACCTCTACCGGCTCGTCCGGATCGGAATCCCGGACGCGGAGCTGGAGGCGTTCGTCGGCGGTCCCTATCGCGCCGTGCTCGTCCTGCTGACCCTGCTGGTCGCCGATCCGGAGGCCGCGCGTTCGACGTTCATCGCGCTTTCCGCCGGGGAATCGTCGCGCGACGCCTTTCCACCTGAATGGCGGCTAGACGTCGAATCCTTCGATGATCTACAGGTTTACCGGAATTGGGTGGGCACTCTCGCCCGCTTCAGTTTCGAAACCTACGATCTGGTGACCGAGGAGACGGAACCGGGATCCACGTTGTAGCTACACTTGCCCGCTACGACGGCTAGGGGGCGGCGCATGCGGAGATCAGGCTGGCTTTCGCTCGTCTTCGGCGCGCTCGTCGGGACGCTGGTGATCGTTCTGCTCGCGGCCACGGTCACCGCGCCGTCGAACGCGGCCAGGACCGACTGTGTGCGGCTGGTCGTGAATTCCTCCACGGAGAAGGGCGACCTGATCGCCGAACTGGCCGGGCGGTACAACGACACCGGCCGGACGTTCGACAGCGGCCGGTGCGCGAAGGTCGAGGCGTACAAGAAGACCTCGGGCGCCGCGCTCGACCTCATCGCCGACGGCTGGAACGACATCGACGAACACCAGCCCGAGCCCCAGGCCTGGCTGCCGAGTTCCTCGCTTTGGCTCGATCTGCTGCGGCAGCGCGGGAAGGGCGAGCGGATCAAGACCGGGCCGAAGACCTCGCTCGCGACCAGCCCGATGGTGATCGCGATGCCGGAACCGATGGCCAAGGCGATGGGCTGGCCGGAGAAGACCCTCGGCTGGGGCGACGTGCTGGAAGTGAACCGGAACGGCGGCTGGGCCTCGAAAGGCGCGGAGTACGCCCAGTGGGGGAACTTCACGCTGGGCAAGGACAATCCGCGGCGGTCGACGTCCGGGCTCGCGGCGACCATCGCGACCTACTTCGCGGCGACGGGCGGCGATTACGGCAAGATCGGGACCGCGGAGACCGTGCAGTTCGTCCGCGGGATCGAGGCGTCGGTCGCCTACTACAGCGACGATTCGGTGGCCTTCCTGAAGACGCTGTACGAAGAGGACCGCAAGAAGCCCACGCCCTACATCAGCGCGATGGCGATGCAGGAGCAGATGGTCTACCTCTACAACCGCGGCGTGCCGACCGGGGATCCGGCGCAGCTGAACCGGAATCCCGTCGCGCCGCTGCGGCCGCTGGTCGCGGTGCACCCCAAGGAAGGGACGATGCTGATCGACCACCCCTTCCTGACCACCGCGAGCGCGTCGCCGGAGCAGCAGGCCGCGGCCGAGGACTTCTACGACTTCCTCCTGGAGGCCGGCCAGCAGAACCGCTTCCGCGATCTCGGGTTCCGCGACCCCGACGGCAACGGGAACCCGGAGCTGGCCAGGATCGTGGGCACGCAGGGCACCCAGGAGAGCCCGAAGATCGGCGTCCCCAGCGGCGAACAGATCCAGAAGATGCTGGACGGCTGGGAGTACACGCAGCGGCGCGGCCGGATCCTGCTGGTGCTGGATATGTCCGGTTCGATGAACGAACCGTTCGACAAGAACCGCAAGGACAAGCCGTACTCCGACAGCCGGATCTCCTTGCTGAAAACCAAGATCCGGACACAGCTCGAATACCTGCATCCCGAAGACGAGGTCGGGCTGTGGACGTTCTCGGACGGGTATGAGGAGAAGATGCCGATCGGCAAGGTCAAGAACGTCCGCGGCCCGATGCTTCAGCTGATCGAGAACCTGACCCCGAAAGGGGATACGGCGCTGTACCAGACCGTGATGGCGGCCAACGACAAGATGCGGCGCGAGTTCGATCCGAACCTCATCAACGCCATCCTCTTCCTGACCGACGGCGAGAACACCGAAGCCGGGACCAAGGAGCAAGTGCTGCAGAACGTCGACGCCGAGAGGCTGGACAACTCCGTCCGGATCTTCACCATGGCCTACGGCGCGCAGGCCGACAGCCGCGTCCTCGACGAGATCGCGCAGAAGTCCAAGGCCCGCAGCTACCAGGCCGTCGACCCGAACGGCATCGACAAGATGTTCGTCAACGTCTTCAGCAACTTCTGACATGGCCGAGCACGACAACCGGCCGTTCCACGTCGTCGCGGTGATGCTCGGCCTGATCGCCGGGCTGATCGGTCGCGCGGTGACCTATCCGCATCCGCAGGCCTGGCTCTTCGGCGGCGTCGCCGTCTTGGCCGTCCTGGTTCCGGCCGAGACCGCGTTCTTCGTCTTGAACGGCAAGCGATCGAGGCCGGCGCGAGTGGCCCGGACGCCCGAGCCCGCCGCCGCTTACGACCACTACAGCCTGCTCGGGAGGGCGCTGACGGCCATCGAAACGGTGCGACCGGGCGAAACGGAGCTCTCGAGTGTCTTCCGGCAGGCGGTGGCGAGACTCGAAAACCGCAAGGGCCGGAACACTCCCGAAATCGTCGAACTCCGGGTGACGGTGAAGCAGACAACCGAGAAGCTGGAGCGACACGCGCGGGACGAGAACCCTGATCCGGTGATGCTCGTCGAGCGGATGAGGTTGTACCGGGAAACCCTCGAAGACGCTCTCGCGGCGGTCGAACCGGGTTGAGTGTTCGGTGCCGAACAGACTACGGCCGTGCGTCATGCTGATCTGACAGCATGCCGTTGATCGGGCGCCGGGTTGTCGAGGGCGTGGAACATGTGGTCGTGCCGGTGGAGCACCGGTTCAGCCTGGAGGAGGCCGTGCTGGCGGTGATGGCCGCCAAGAGCACCGTGCGGCCCGCTCCGGGAATCAAGGTCGCTCCGCTGAAGGTGTCGGAGGTACGGTCAGCGCTGCTCTATGCGGCGAAGCACGCCGATAGGCGACACCAGATCGTGGACAGCTATTTCGTCGAGGCCGAAGACGGACCGTTGCACCGGTTGGCCGAGTGGATCAGATCGGAACTGGTCCGGCTGGGCATCTTCACCACCCACGACGGTTCCGCCGCTGGATCGGGTGGCCGGCTCGGTTACTCTCCGCGATAGGTGTTCACGACTGCCTGGGAGGGTGTTTCGTGGGTTTGGGCCAGGAGGCCGCCGAAGAAAGAGAACGTCCGTTCCTGGAGCGACTGGACGAACCCGTCCGCGCCCGGTTGCTGGAGATGGGTACCCCGCAGACCTACGACGGCAGGCAGGCGCTGATGCGCGCGGGCGAACCCGGCGACTTCGTCATGTTGCTGCGGCACGGCTACGTGAAGGTGACCAGCGCCGACCGGATGGGCGCGACGGTCATCCTCGACGTCGGGGTGCCCGGCGATCTGCACGGCGAGATCGCGGTGATCGCGGGCGGTATCCGGATGGCGGACGTCGTCGCCATCGAGGAGGTGCACGTCCGGCGTATCGCGGCGAGCGAGTTCAACCGGTTCCTGCTGGATCATCCGGCGGCGATGCGGGAGGTGCTCGTCAGTGTCGCCCGCCGGTTCGTGCTCGCCCAGCGGCAGCGGACCCAATCGTGGAAACCGCAGGCGGTGGCGCGCGTCGCGACCCGGCTGGACTACCTGGTCGACGTCTGTGGCATCCGGACACCGGCCGGCTGGCGGATCGGGATCCCGTTGAGCCAGGACGAACTCGCGCAGTTCATCCCGATGGGCCGGACCATGGTCGCGCAGGCGTTGGACAAGCTCCGGAAGGCGGGAGTTGTGGCCAGTTCGCGCCGTGCGATCACCGTCATCGACCGCGAGGCATTGCGGGTGATCACGGAAAAAGGTGTGACTTAGCTCACTGGCGTTGACCAGCGCGAGGTCACGTTTTGTTCGGTTCCGAACAGAACTTCCGGTGAGGAGTGGGAACACTGCTTCCTGCCGCCAGTTTTCACCGATCAGGGGAGGGGTCGCAGAGATGCAGGTGCTGACCTCAGGCCGATACAACGCGCACACCCACGCCGTGCTTTCCGTCGACATCGTCGGTTCGTCCAAGGCCAGCGACGACCTGCTGGACCCGATGAAGACCGAGATGGAAACGCTGGTGTCCCGCTCGTTCAACGCGGTCGGGCTCGTTCCGGGGGAAGCGCGTCACTTCCGGGAGACCGGGGACGGGCTGATGGTCGCGTATCCGGACCACGCCGTCGGCCAGTTGTGCGAGGTCGCGTTCCACCTGGACCATCTGCTCCGGACCCGCAACCGCTACGCCAGGGTCCCGATGCGGGCGCGGGTGGCGGTCCACATGGGACCGATGGCGGACAATCACCGGTACCACCGCACGTACATCACGCTGACCAGGCTGCTGTGCGCCTCGACCTTCAACGACGCCGTGGGCTACTGGTGCCGTTCGGATCCGACGGGCGACAAGTTCGGCGCCGGGATGATCGTCTCGCAATCCGTGTGGCGCAACGTGGTCGAGCCGTTCGGGGTCGCGCTGGTCCCGCCCGCCCGCTGCGCCCGGATCAGCGTCACCACCCCGGATTTCGCCGACAGCGCGTGGATCCACTTGCCCGGCTTGGACGCCGAAGCGGTCCTCGCCGAACTGAACCCCGCCGTCGCGGTGCCGCTCGTGTTCGACCGGGTGAGCCGGTTGTCCACGACGGCCTGACCCAGACCGGGCGGTCCGGTTTCCAGGGAGGGAAAGCCGTATCGCTCGCCGGTTCCCGGCCCGGTACCCCTACGCCGGGCCGGGAACCGGACCCCCGGCGCGGGGGGGTGGGGGCGCGGGTCATCCCCGCCGCGCCCCCTCGCATCTCCGGTCCGTGAAGGCCTCCTTGAGGGACCCAGAGTCCCTCAAGGAGGCCTTCACGGACTTGCGTGGCAGGGCCTACTGGCGGCAGCGCTTTCCGCTGTTGATGCACTTCACCAGCTGGTTCATCAGCCGCTGCGACATGACGTTCGCGAAGTCGTCGTGGTCGGAGCGCGGGTTGTGCTTCTCCTGGGCGAAGGCGTCGACCGCGTACTGTCCGGCGGCCTGGATCTCCGGCGGGATGTTGTACACCAGCGTGATCTTCAGCTGCGGCACGTTCTTGAAGCCACGCGGGCATTTCCCGTTGCGGTCGGAGAACACGATATGCGTGCGGTGGTTGGCGCTGTCGGTGTTCTTCCCGTCCCAGCAGTTCGGGAACGCGTGGACGCGGGTGACCTTGCTGCCCCGCGGGCAGATCGGGTACAGCTCGGTGAGCCGGTCCTCGAAGCCGGTGCAGGTCCAGCTGGGCTTGGCGTTGGCCGGGCCGTTGGTGCTCTGCTTGGCGTCGCCGTAGAGCACGCGCAGGAACTTCGGCATCGCGACGACCCGGCGGGCGCCGCCGCTGGTGAAGGTCAGGTCGGCCTTCTCGACGCGCTGGATCTCGCCTTCGTTGTTGCCGATCTCGTTGTTTTCGTTGACACCGGGCAGGTCCGCGGCCTTGCCGTCGGATTTCTTCTTCTCGGCGTCACCGGCGGCGTTGACGTTGCTGTTGTCGCCGCCGTTGTCGAGACCGCCCTCGCCGTTCTGCTTCACCGCGCAGCCGGCCAGCTGGTCTTCGTTCTTCGCGACCGGTTTGCCCGCCTGCCGCATCGTGTCGCCGATCTGCTTGATCGACGGCTTCCGCTTGTTCTTCAGCTCGTCGAGCACCTGGCCGGCTTGTTTTCCTTGCGCCAGCTGGTTGTTCGCGTTGTCGGACTCCCGGTCGAGTTTGTCGAGGTTCTCGTCGATCGCGGGCATGGCCTGGTCGGGGACCTCGTCGAGCTCGCTGGCGACGTCGGGGCAGTCGACCTGGGCGCCCGCCTCGTCCTTGGCCGCGTTCGCGCGGTCGGCGGCGAGTTTCTCCTCGTTCGCGGCCTCGTTCTCTTCCTCTTCCTCGGTGTTGATCCGGACGACCGGCCAGAAGTAGGCCGACTTGTCCCCGTTCTTGCAGGTGGTGCCCGCGCGCAGCAGGCTCTTGTTGTTCGAATCCGCGTTGGTCGAAAGGTTTCCGACGTAGTCGTGCAGGTGCTCGGCTCCATTGCGGACGCCGGGCTGCGCGATGAAGTTGTCGCCGTTGAAGTGGCCGTTCTCGTTGCGGCCGCAGTCGACGGTGAACGTCCCTCGTGCGCCTCGTTTCGCGAGGTCGAGGTTGACGTTGTTGCCGCGGGGGACCTTCGTGATGTCGATGAAGAACGATTTGTCCGCGCCGTCGGCCCTGGCGGCGTCGGGGGTTCCGGTCGTGGTGACCACGACGATCCCGCCGACGGCGATGGCGAGCGCGGTGGCGCCCGTGGCGACCTTGGTGCGGCGTGCCATGCGATGGCGACCGGCGGTTCTTTGGTTACGGGGCATGAACTTGTTCACCTCGTTCGGTGTCGTTGCCCGGAGCCCGGGGGAGGCGGCGCCGGCATCGCCGACGTCACTGACTCCGTGTTGGCTGAAACGGCCCCGACGCACAGGCGGTTCAAAACGCGACCTCGCCGTTATGCTTTCGTTACCTTTGGGAGTGAGAAAAGGCCCGGCCTCGGGGCAGTCGAGGCCGGGCCGGATTCCCACTGGTCAGACGTCGACCTTGTCCTTGGGCTCCGCCTCGGGGACGGTGGGGCGGGCAGGAAGGAAACGCTTGATCAACGGGAAGAACAGGATCACCAGGATGATCACGTAGACCACGATCGCGAACGGGGTGTTGAACAGCCCGGTCAGTTCGCCGTCGCTCAGTTGCAGTGCGCGCCGCATCTGCTGTTCGGCGGCCGGGCCGAGGATGACGCCGATGATCGCCGGCAGCACCGGCAACCCGTAGCGGCGCATCGCGAACCCGATCAGGCCGATCACGAACATCACCAGCAGGTCGAAGATGTCCGCGTTGACCGCGTACGCGCCGACGCTGGCGAAGAACAAAATGCCCGCGTAGAGGTACGGCCGCGGGATCCGCAGCAGCTTCGCCCACAGCGGCGCCAGCGGCAGGTTCAGCACCAGCAGCAGCGTCAGGCCGACGAACAGCGAGGCGATCAGGCCCCACACCAGCTTCGACTCGCGTTCGAACAGCAGCGGTCCCGGCTGGATGCCGTACTGCTGGAACGCCGCCAGCATCACGGCCGCGACCGCGGTCGTCGGCAGGCCCAGCGTCAGCATCGAGACCAGCGTGCCCGCCGCCGAGGACGACGCGGCCGATTCCGGACCCGCGACCCCTTCGATGGCGCCCTTGCCGAACTCGTCCTTGTGCTTCGAGAGCCGCTTTTCGGTGAGGTACGAGAGGAACGTCGGGATCTCCGCGCCACCCGCCGGGATGGCGCCGAACGGGAACCCGATCACCGGTCCGCGCAGCCACGGCTTCCAGGTCCGCTTCAGGTCGGCGCGCGAAAGCCACGGCCTGCCGACCGGGATCGGCTTGAACGTGTTGCGGCGCAGATGCGCGGCGACCCACAGCGACTCGCCGACGGCGAACAGCGCGACCGCCACGATCACCACGTCGATCCCGTCCGCCAGATGCAGCGAACCGAAGGTCAGGCGCGACTGCCCGGTCATCTCGTCCAGGCCGACGAGCCCGATGGTGAGCCCGATGAGCAGCGACGCGACACCGCGGATCCGCGAGTTGCCGAGCACCGAGGTCACCCCGATGAACGCCAGCACCATGATCGCGAACAGATCGGGCGCGCCGATGTCGACGGCGTACTTCGCGATGATCGGCGCGAGCAGCACCAGCGCCATCGTGCCGAGGATGCCGCCGACGAAATGCCCGATCGCGGCCGCCGCAAGCGCTTGCGCGCCCCGGCCCTTGCGGGCCATCGGGTTGCCGTCGATCGCGGCGACCACCGAGAAGCTCTCACCCGGGGTGTTCAGCAGGATCGATGTCGTCGAGCCGCCGAACATGCCGCCGTAGTAGATGCCGGCGAACATGATGAACGCCGCCGTCGGCTCCATGCCGTAGGTCACCGGCAGCAGCAGGGCCACCGCCATCGCGGGACCGATTCCCGGCAGCACGCCGATCGCGGTGCCCAGCAGCACACCGAGCGCGGCGAGCGCGAGGTGTGTCGGGGTCAGCGCGGTGCCGAACCCGTCGATGAGTTGCTGCAGCATCAGAACACCTCCATCAACGGGCCACCGGGCAGCGGGACACCGAGCAGGTTGTTGAAGATCAGGAAGGTCACGACCGACATGCCCGCCGCGATCAGCGGGTCACGCACCAGGTTGCGGCTGCCGAGGGCGAACGCCGCGCCCCAGAACAGGATCGCGCCCGAGATCGGGAACCCGACCAGGCCGATCAGCGCCGCGTTGGCGAGGAAGGCACCGCACAGCAGCAGGACCGTGCGCATGTCGGCGGGCGCGGTGAGGTCGATGTCCTCGCCGCCCTCGGCCTCGCCCTTGCCGCCGCGCAGGACGTCGCGCGCCAGCAGCACCGCGACGATGAGCAGCAGCGAGCCGACCAGGACCGGCACCGCCTTCGGTCCCACGGGACCGCGCTGGGCGAAGTCGGTGGGAATGCTCAGCGCGTCGGTCAGCACCAGCACACCGAGCACCACGAGCACCACGCTCACTCCGAGTTCGGAGCGTCCTTTCAGCCACGTGGTCATGCCAGACCCAGCTCTTTCAGCACCGTTGCCACTCGAGTGTTCTCCTCTTTGAGAAACGAACCGAACTGCTCACCGGGCGCGAACGCTCCGGTCCATCCGTTGCGCTGCAAGGCTTCCTGCCACTGCGGCGTCTTCTGCAACCGCTCGAACAGGCTCACCAGCTTCGCGCGGTCCGACTCGGTGATGCCCGGCGGCGCGACGATGCCGCGCCAGTTCGTGAACTTCACGTCCACACCGGACTCCGTCAGCGTCGGCGCGTCGATCCCGGGGAGCCGCTTCTCGCTCGTCACCGCCAGGACCCGGAGCGTGCCCGCCGCGATCTGGTCGCGGTACTCGCCGACACCGGAGACGCCGAACGCGACCTTGCCGCCGAGTACCGAGGCGAGCAGCTCGCCGCCGCCGTCGTACTGGACGTAGTTGACCGTCTTCGGCGCGAGCCCGATCGCCTTCGCCATCAGCATCGGCGCCAGGTGGTCCGGCCCGCCGGGGGACGAGCCGCCGCCGACCTGGACCGCGCCAGGGTCCCGCTTCCAGGCGTCGAGCAGCTGGCCGATGTTCTGGTACGGCGAATCCTTGCCGACCACGACGATGTCCGACTCTTCGATCAGCTTCGCCACCGGTGTGGTGTCGAGCAGCGAAGACGGCGACTTGTTCGTGAACACGCTGCCGACGACGCCGAGCCCCATCGACATGACGAGCTTGCCGTTGCCGCGTTCGGCCACCGTGCGGCCGAGGCCGACCGTGCCGCCGGCGCCGGGGAGGTTGAACACCTCCGCGTTGCCGAGCAGGTCGGCGTCTTCCATGGCCTTGGTCGCCGTGCGCGCCGTGATGTCGTAACCGCCGCCGGGCGCGTTGGGCACGAGTACCCGCAACGACCGGATCTGCGAGCCCTCGTCGGCCTCGCTGCCCGGGGTGAGCAACGGTGGCACCAGCAAAACGGCGACTAGCGCCGCCGCGATGGCCAACCAGCTACTGGGCTTCACTGTGATCCCCGCCTCTCTGCCGCGTGGTTGGACATGTTGCACTCGTGTAAACAGAGATGTCCCGCTTGCGGGCCCAATGGTTGTTGTGTTCGTTTTGGTCACGCGGAGGTGGCGATGGGTGCTCGGGGTTCCTTGGCACGCCAGCTCCTCGTATGGCAACTGGTAGTCGTCACCTGCCTACTGTGCGCGGTGGGCGTCCTGGCCGTCACCCAGGCGGGGAACAACTTCCGCACCACCGAAGGACGCCGGGCGCTTTCGGTCGCGGAGAGTGTCGCCGCGCAGGGTGTCGTGGGCGACCTCGAGAACGGCCCGTTCGAGCTGAACGCGCCCGCGGAGACCGCGCGGAGCCTCTCCGGGGTGGATTTCGTCGTCATCGCGGGTGCCGATCGCTACGTGCTCGCGTCGCCGTATCCGGATCAGCTCCGGACGCTGCTCGACATCGGCGACAGCACCGTCCTTTCCGGACGGTCGTGGGTCGGTGAGGTCGACGGCTCGATCGTGGCGCACGTCCCGGTGCTCGACGAAAAGGGCGGCAAGGTGATCCGCATGGTCGCGGCGGGCTCGAAGTCGCCCGGTTTCTTCGCCGGCGTGCTCGACTCGCCGGACAACGCGCTGCGCGTGCTGGGTGTCGCGCTGGTGATCGGGGTGAGCGGTTCGCTGCTGCTGGCGCGGCGGGTGAAGAACCAGACGCTCGGCCTGGAACCGCACGAGATCACCGCGCTGGTCGAGAACCGGGAGGCGCTCCTGCACGGCATCAAGGAGGGCGTCGTCGGCCTGGACCCGCAGCACCGGATCACCCTGGTGAACGATCAGGCCCGCGAACTGCTGGCGCTGCCGGAGGACGCCGTCGGCCGGTCGGTCGAAGACCTCGACCTCAACGAGCGGATCCGCGATCTGCTCACCGGCCGCGCGACCGGCGCCGACCAGATCGTGCTGCGGCAAGGGAAGGTGCTGACGTTGAACCGGATGCCGATCGACGTGCGAGGAGCCGTCGTCACCCTGCGGGACCGCACCGATCTGATGACCCTGCGGGACGAACTCGACGCCAGCAGGCACGCCACCGACACGTTGCGGGCGCAGGCGCACGAGTTCAGCAACCGGCTGCACACCATCTCCGGGCTGCTGGAACTCGGGGAATATGAAGAGGTCCGCGGCTATGTCAGCCGGATCAGCTCGGCGCAGGGGGAGTGGCGCGCGGAGGTCGGCTCACGCGTCGGCGACCCCGCCGTGGCGGCGTTGCTGATCGCGAAGGCGTCGCTCGCCGCGGAACGCGGGGTCGGGCTGCGCATGGCCCCGGACAGCGAATTGGACCGCGTCGAAGACGCCCTTTCCTCGGATTTGGTGACAGTGCTGGGAAATCTCGTCGACAACGCGTTGGACGCGCTGGGTGGAGAGCGGGGCTGGATCGAGGTCGGGGTGTGGCAGGAGGAGGACGAAGTGCGCGTGGAGGTCCGTGATTCCGGACCGGGTGTCGCCCCGGAGATCGCGGAAGAGGTGTTCGAGCACGGCTTCACCACGAAGGCCGCCGCGCACGGCCAGCGCGGTCTCGGGCTCGCGCTGATCCGGCAGGCGTGCGTGCGGCGGGGCGGTTCCGTCGAGGTGCACAACTCCGGCGGCGCGGTCTTCACGGCGAGGTTGCCGCGATGATCAAGGTGCTCGTCGTCGACGACGATTTCATGGTCGCGAAGGTCCACAGTGGATACGTCACGCGCACCGAGGGGTTCGCCGTGGTCGGGGTCGCGCATACCGGCGCCGACGCGCTCCGCCTGGCGCGGGAGCTGAAACCGGATCTGGTGCTGCTCGACGTCTATCTTCCCGATCTAGACGGGCTTTCGGTGCTGCGGGAACTGCGCGCGACCGAGGACGTCGACGTCATCCTGATCACCGCCGCGACCGACGTGGAAACCGTGCGGCAGGCGATGCGGGGCGGGGTCCTGCACTATTTGATCAAACCGTTCGAGTACGCGTCGCTGCGCGATCAGCTCACCCATTTCGCGTCGCTGCACCGGCGGCTGGACCGGCTCGCCGAGGCCGGGCAGGCCGACGTCGACCAGGTCTTCGGCGCGCGGCCGAGCGCGAAACCCGTGCTGCCCAAGGGACTCACGGCGGAAACCGCGCGACTCGTGGAGACCGCGCTGCGGGGCGCGTCCGGCGGGATGTCGGCGAGCGAATGCGCCGAGGCGACCGGCGTCGCGCGGGTGAGCGCGCGCCGGTACCTGGAGCATTTCGTGGCGACGGGCAAGGCCGAGGTGACCCTCAAGTACGGCGGGACGGGACGGCCGGAGCGTCGCTACCTCTGGTCGTGAGCCCTCCCGCGTTTAGTCCTCTGAATGCGGCTAGGCGACATCCTGGTCCGGCGGGTTCGCGGCCGCGACGTCGGCGCGGAGCCCGGTGATCAACCGAGCGAGACCGTATTCGAAGGAGGCGGCCGGATCCTCGTCGTGGTCGCCCTCGACGTGCTGCTGTTCGTCGATCGCGCAGCCGAGGGTGTACCGGCTGATGGCGAGGATCGCGTGCGTCGCGTCCTCTTCGGTGAAACCGGCTCGGAGCAACGGTTTGATCAGCGGCGTCATCGCCGACCCGCCGGTCGGTCGGGAGCCCGCGTGCAGGCGGGCGCCGTCCCGATAGGACAGCAGCGTGCGGCGGATGGTGCGGGCCCGGCCGGCGAGCCACTCGGCCCAGTCGTCCATCGCCGCGGGATCGTCCAGCGGGGCGAGCCGGTCGTCCAGCATCGTCTCGGCCATCTGGTCGAGCAGCGCCTGCTTGCTCTTGAAATGCGTGTAGAGCGCGGGACCGCGCACGCCGAGCTTCTCCCCGAGCTTGCGCAGGCTCAATCCGTCCAGCCCGACCTCGTCGAGGAGTTCGAGCGCGGCTCGAACGTAGCCATCCCGTCTCACGACCATGCGCACACCTTCGCCGGTCCGTATCGGCCTTGACAACTCGGCCTGATCTTATCACTGTTAAGATCTTAACGGCGATAAGATTGGCAGGTAGGATGATCGGGAGTTCCGAGGAGGAGCGCATCACCCCGGCGTTGTGGGGGATGGCCTCGATCCTGACCCTCGGCGGCTTCCTCTCGATGTTCACTTCGACCGTCGTCACGGTCGCCCTCGGCCCGATCGCGGCCGGATTTCGTGCACCGCTCGGTACCGCCCAGTGGATCGCCACCGGCTATCTGCTCGCGCTCGCCGCGATGGTGCCGGTGAGCGGCTGGGCGAGCCGTCGCTTCGGGACGACGCGGGTGTGGCTGGGGTGCGTCGCGCTGTTCGCGATCTTTTCCGCGCTCTGCGCGATGGCGAGCTCGATCGAGGCGCTGATCGTGTGCCGTGTCCTGCAAGGCGCCGCGGGTGGACTGCTGGTCTCGGCGGGACAGATCCTGTTCGCGACGACGGTGGGGCCGAAGCGGCTCGGCCGGATGATGGCCGTGCTGAGCATCCCGATCTACCTCGCGCCCGTGCTCGGCATGCTGGCGGGCAGCGTGCTCACCGAGCGGTTCGGCGTTCCGTGGCTGTTCCTGGTGAACGTGCCGCTCGCGCTGCTCTGCCTACTGCTCGGCCGGAAACGGCTGCCGCGGGAAAGCCCGGTCTCCGCTCAGCCGCTGGATCGACGCGGCTTGGTGCTCACCGTGACCGGACTGCCGTTGCTCGTGTACGGCTTCGCCGAAGCCGTCCCGGTCGCGGCGGTCGCCGGCACGATCCTGCTCGCCGTCTTCGCGGTCACCGCGCTGAGGTCACCCGCGCCGCTGCTCGATCTGCGGCTGTTCCGCGACCGGACGTTCTCCTCGGCCGCCGCCGTCATCTTCGGGATGGGGATCGCGCTGTTCGGCGCGATGATCGTGCTGCCGTTGTACTACCTCGACGTCCGGCACGAAAGCCTCGTCGCCACCGGATTCCTCACCGCGCCGCTGGCCCTCGGCACGGTGCTGGCGCTTCCGCTCGCGGGCAGGCTGACCGACCGGATCGGTGGCGCGCGGGTGATCTTCGCCGGGCTGATCGTCACGATCATCGGCACGGTGCCGCTGGCGTTGCTCACCGGATCGGACAGTTACTGGTGGCTTTCGGCCGTGCAGGTCGTCCGCGGCTGCGGCATCGGGCTGACCACGACCCCGGCGCTCGCCGCCGGGCTGGTGTCGGTGCCCAAAGAGCGAATTTCCCACGCGATGCCCCTCTTCGCCATGCTGCAACGGATCGGCGGATCCTTCGGGACGTCGATCCTGACCGCGGTCGTCTCCGCGCGGCTCGCCGCCGCTCCGGGGGCCGCGGCGGCCGTCGCGGGCACGCACTGGTGGATCGTGGGGATCACCGCGATCGTGGTGTTCCCGGCGTGGCTCCTCGTCCGCGCCGAATCGTCCACAGTGGACTGACGATGGCCGGTGGGTTTGTTCCCGCCCGATGGCCACGGAGGTTTCGAGTGGCATTCGGGACAGTGGGTGGACAACGCCGTAGGCTCAGGGGAATGAGCACGGCACCCACGTCGGAGCATCCGATGGTCGAAACCCGGCACCAGACCCAGTTGCTCACCCTGTTGCGGGACGAGGGACCGATGTCCCGGGTCGAACTGGGGGAGCGGCTGGAGCTGCCGCGTGCCCGGGTGGGGGCCGAGGTCGCGCGGCTGGCCGAGGTCGGCCTCGTCGAGACCGCGGGCCCCTCGGCGAGCCGCGGCGGCAGGCGGTCGACCCTGGTGCGGTTGGCGGGAGACCTGCGGGTGCTGTCGGTCGACGTCGGCGCGACGTCGGTCGGGGTCGCCCTCACCGACGCTTCGTGCGAGGTGCTGGTGCACACCGTCGAGGACTGCGACGTCCGGCAGGGTCCGCACGCCGTGCTCAAACGTGTCGTCGCGCTGGCGGAGAAGATCCGCGAAGAGGCGCCGGGCAAGCTGATCGCCGCCGGGATCGGCCTGCCGGGGCCGGTGAGTTTCGCCGAGGGCATGGCGGTCGCGCCGCCGATAATGCCCGGCTGGGACCGGTTCTCCGTACGAGACCATCTCGGCGGGCTGCTGCGCTGCCCGGTCACGGTCGACAACGACGTGAACTCCATGGCGCTCGGCGAACGGCACGCCGGGGTCGCCCGCTCCATCGACGACCTGGTGTTCGTCAAGATCGGTACCGGGATCGGCTGCGGGATCGTGCTGGGCGGCAAGGTGTACCGCGGCGTCGCCGGCACCGCGGGCGACATCGGGCACATCCGCCTCGACGACTACGGGCCGACCTGCGCCTGCGGTGAGACGGGCTGCCTCGAGGCGTACTTCGGCGGCGCTGCCCTGGCCCGCGACGGGCTGACGCTCGCGCGCAGCGGCCGGTCGACGTACCTCGCCGACGTCGTCGCCGCCCGCGGCGCGATCACCGCGCAGGACGTCGGCCGCGCGGCGGCGTCGGGCGATTTCGGCGCGGTCAACCTGATCCGCGACGGCGGGCGGCGGCTCGGGCAGGTGGTCGCCTCGCTGGTGAGTTTCGTGAACCCGGGCATGGTCGTGATCGGCGGCGGCGTGGCGCAGCTCGGGCATCAGCTGCTCGCCGAGATCCGCAGCTCGGTCTACCGGCGGTCGCTGCCGCTCGCGACCGGGAACCTGCCGATCGTGCTGTCCGAACTGGGCGACACCGCCGGGGTCATCGGGGCCGCTTGGTCCGCCACGGACCGGGCCTTCACCCTCAGCAGCTGACCGGTCCCGGTGGTGGGGGGGGGGGGGGGGGGGGGGTGGGGGGGACCAAACACACCAACCCAAACACCCCCCCCCCCCACCACGCGCCCCGGGAGAGGC